>JBGQHM010000226.1:0-11082 GCA_041497995.1 Binatia bacterium
ACTCGCGGGGGATTAACAAGACGTAGCGGCCGACCGGTATATCGAAGCCATCCTTCACACCCCAGGGGACACTGTTGAGATCCTCATTTAAGAGACGTTATTTCGTATTTGGGAAGATCGTGTTGATCTGACGGTTCAGGGAGGCGAGGCGCGCGTCGAACTCCTGGCTCGAGTTGCTGGCGAGGACCGCGCCGATCCGCACTTCAACCGCGAGCCCACCCACTGCCGGGCTGGTGACCGCTTCGGGCGAGGCGTCCGCAGCCAGTGCCGCGCACTGCATCCCCAAGACGGCAACGAAGGCACTCAGGGCGACCCCAGACATCCCCGTCACGGCGTGTCCCCACCACCCAACGTATCGTCACTCACCCAGAGAACGGTCGTCCGTGTTTCAGGATCGTTGAGAACCGTGACCGCGTCGACGTCGCTCTCCAGCGACTCGATCGATGCGGCGTTGTCCATGCTGGCAACCTGCGATGCATCCGGTTGCGTCGTTGGCTGCGGGGCGCGCGTCAGCAATAGGAAGCCGAGGATTGCGATGGCGGCCGCGGCAGCAAAGGCCGGTGCCTTGATCACCCAGCCGTGCTCGCCCTCGCTCCACCAGGCCTGTGCGCGCGCCCACCACGACACGCGCGCCGTGCCCAGGCGCTGGTCGATCCCGCGCCACAGCGCGCTAAAGTCGACCTCGTCAACCGCGGCGTTCAGTTGGGCGCCGATAATGTCTTGCATGCGCTCCATACGGCGCAATTCGTCTTCACAGCTACCGCAGCGCGTGCTGTGCAATGCGACGGCGCGCATCTGGTGGGATTCGAGCTCACCGTCGAAGAACAGTGGCAACAGGTTCAGCGTTTCACGACAGGTCATCGCCCGCTCGTACATCGGTTCACCGGCAGCGGGCGTTCCCGAAGGGCAGTGGCGTGCGGCGACCGGGTCGGGTTAAAGGCAGTCTTTGAGCTTTTTTTGCAGCTTCTTGCGGGCATAATGCAGCCGACTCATGACGGTACCCTTGGAGCACTGCATCACGCGACTGATCTCGTCATAGGACAGCCCCTCAACTTCGCGGAGGAGTATGACGGCTTTGTGATCAGGGGTCAACTCGTTAATCGCTTCGGTCACCCGATCACCGATCTCTCGCGCTTGCGTCTCTTGGTACGGATCGCCGAGACGTTCCTCCTTCAGTGTGTCCTGATATCCATCTCCCGAGCCACTATTGTCCTCGAGTGCTACCGTTGGGTGGCGCCGCTCGCGTCGCTGGAAGTCAATGGCTCGGTTCACAACGATTCGATACAGCCACGTGTAGAAGCTCGACTCGCCCTTGAAGTTTCCCAGGTTCTCGAAGGCTTTGACAAACGTTTCTTGGGCGATCTCGAGCGCATCGTCGCGGTTGTGGACCATCCCCAGGGCGACCGACACCACTTTCCGCTGATAGCGTTCGACAAGCTCTCTAAATGCCTCCCTGTCACCGCGCCGGCACGCCCGGACCAACTCGCTGTCACTACGTTCCACGGTGACACCCTATAGACGGAGCCATTCGGGACGTATTCACACCCGTGGACGGAATCATGGTCAATGCGCCTCGGCCCAGTGCGCGCCCCAGCCCAGGTCGACTTTGAGAGGCACCTTGAGGGGCAAGACCCCCTCCATTTCGTCGCGGACGACCTCCATGACCCGTTCACGGTCCGCCGCGGCGACCTCGAAGACCAGCTCGTCGTGCACCTGCAAGATCATGCCAGCCTGCAGGCCCTCGCGCAGCAGCCGGCGATCGATCGCCACCATGGCCATCTTGATGAGGTCGGCCGCTGAGCCCTGGATCGGGGTATTCGCCGCAGCCCGCTCCGCCGCTTGCGCCACACCGCGGTGTGGGCTGGCAAGGTCCGGGAACGTGCGCCGCCGCCCCAAGATCGTGGTGACGTAGCCGCGTTGGCGGGCCGTCGCCTGCACACCGGCCATGTACGCTCGCACGCCAGCGTAGCGCGCGAAGTAGTTGTCGATGTAGCGTTCGGCCTCCGCCAGCGGGATGGCCAGCTCGCGTGCCAGCCGCTGCGGGCCCATGCCGTAGATGATACCGAAGTTGATCACCTTGGCGGCGCGGCGCATTTCCGCGGTGATGGCGCCCGGGAAGACGCCGAACACCTCCGCGGCGGTGCGGGCGTGAACGTCGTCACCGGCGTGGAAGGCGCTCACCAACACCGGATCGCCGGAGAGGTGTGCCAGCACGCGCAACTCGATCTGCGAGTAGTCGGCGACCACCAAGACACAGCCCTCCGCCGCAATGAACGCTGCGCGGATGCGCCGCCCCTCCTCGCCTCGTATCGGGATGTTCTGCAGGTTCGGATCGCTGGAGCTCAGCCGTCCGGTCGCCGCGACGGTCTGGTTGAATGACGCGTGCAGGCGACCGGTGCGCGGATTGACCGCCGCCGGCAGCGCGTCGATGTAGGTCGACTTCAGCTTGGACAGTGCGCGA
Source organism: Binatia bacterium (assembly GCA_041497995.1). GTDB lineage: Bacteria > Desulfobacterota > Binatia > HRBIN30 > HRBIN30 > DATKMS01. Next base: position 2,462 of record JBGQHM010000226.1, read on the forward strand.
TAGTCGAGGATCTTCGCCGGCAGCGGATGCTCCGAGGCCAACTTGGTGAGCACATCGACGTCGGTCGACAGCCCCGTCTTACCCCGGCGCACCCCCTTGCGCGACAGACCGAGCCGATCGAAGAGAATCTCGCGCAGCTGCGGCGGTGAGGAAATGTTGAACTCGCCGCCGGCCAGGGCGTAGATCTCTTCGATCAGGGTCGCGAGGCGCGACTCCACTTCTGTACCCATCGCGGCAAGCGCTGCGACGTCAAGCCGCACACCGCGCCGTTCCATGGCCACCAGCACACCGACGAGCGGCATCTCGACATCGTGAAAGAGCTGCGTCATCGCTGCTTCGTCGAGACGGGCCGCAAAACGGTCGCGCAAGCGACTCAGCAGTGACACGCCGTTGGCGAGGCTCGCCGCCCCGTCACGGAACGCCGCCAGATTGACGCCGAGCTCGTCGACTGCCAGCTCCTCGAGCCGGTGAGTCGCCGATGCCTCCAGCAGATAGGAAGCCACCATCACGTCGAAGCCCGATTGGATCTGACCGCCAAGGACGTCGCCCAGCAACAGCAAATCGCGCTTGAGGTCGTGGCCAACCTTCTCGACGGCCGCATCGTTCAGCAGCGTTGCCAACGCCGCCGGTGCCGGCGGCGCGACGCACAGCGGCGCGGCGCCGTCCACGGCGAGGACAATACCACCAACGTGTGGGCCGTCGCGTTCAAGGCTCCCGTCACACGCCAACATGACCCGCCCGCTCTGGCGCGCTTGCACCAGCAGGGTCTCGACGTCTGCGACGCTGTCGGCCTGGCGCAGCATCACCGTCGTCTCCGCTGCGGCCGCCGAGAGGTCGCGCACCAGCGACTGGAACCCGAGTCGGGTGAACAGCGGCCGCAATGCGTTGGCGTCGGGACCCTGGTAGCGACAGCTCTCCAGCGTACAGTCGACTGGCACGTCGCGACGGGCGACGGCGAGTGTACGACTGAGCCGCGCCACGTCCGCCTGCTCGCGCAGCGTCGCCGCCAGCTTCTTCGCGCCGCGGATGTCGCGCGCCGCCTCCAACTCGTCGAGGTGCGCCAACAGGTACTCGATGCTTCCGAAGCGTTGAATGAGCGCCGCCGCCGTCTTCTCGCCGATCCCCTTGACGCCGGGGATGTTGTCGGTCGCATCGCCCATCAGCCCCAGCACGTCCACCACCTGCTCCGGACTGACACCAAATCGCTCGCGCACCGCCGCAACGTCACAGCGGCGGTCACGCATCGTGTCCCACAGTTGCACGTGATTACCGACCACCTGCATGAGGTCTTTGTCGGCAGTGACAATGACCGTCTCGACACCCTGGGAGGGCATTTGCGTCGCCAACGTCGCGATGACGTCATCCGCTTCGACACCGGAGATCGACAGCGCCGGCAGTGCGAACGCCGCCACCACCTCGTGCACCAGCGGGAACTGCGCCGACAAATCGTCTGGCATCGACGGCCGGTTGGCTTTGTAGCTCTCGAACAAGTCGTCACGAAAGGTCCGCCCCGGCGCATCGAACACGATGCAGATGTACTGCGGCCGCGTGTCGCGCAGCAGCTTCAACAACATAGTGGTGAACCCATAGACGGCGTTGGTGGGCAGGCCGGCGGGGCTGGTCAGCGGCGGCAGCGCAAAGAATGCCCGATAGACGTACGAGCTCGCATCAATGAGATAGAGGACGGGCTGAGCTGTGGGCATCGGGTCGGCGCCGCTGGGGCTGCCGGCGCGCGCGCTCGGACGCTAACAAATGGGGGGCGCCAAGTCCAATTTGTGTGACGCGCGGGCACCGCGAGTGCCGGCGGCCTGCGCGCGAGGCGCCCGCGGGTCGTATTGACAAAGCGGCATGTCGTGGGTAAACACCGCCCCGTTTATGCAGCCAACCTTTGAATCTTCGACCTGCGAGTTCGTCTGAACGCGCGATGATCGAAGTCCGTAATCTCACCAAGCGGTATGGTGATCTGGTCGCGATCCGCGACATCAGTTTCACCGCCGCAACCGGGCAAGTGCTGGGGTTCCTCGGGCCGAATGGCGCCGGTAAGACCACCACCATGCGCATTATCACCGGCTTCATGCCGGCAACCTCTGGCACGGTGAAGGTGGAGGGGTACGACATCTTCGACGACTCCTACGAAGTGCGCAAACGGATCGGCTACCTGCCGGAGAACCCACCACTGTATGCCGACATGACGGTGACGACGTATCTCCGCTTCGTCGGCCGTATCCGCGGCATCGCCAAGGCGGAGATGACCGACAGCGTCGACAAAGTGGTTCACACGTGCGGACTGTTGGAGGTCACCCACCGCGTCGTTGGCCACCTCTCCAAAGGGTTCCGGCAGCGCGTCGGTCTGGCGCAGGCGCTGATCCACAACCCGAGCGTGCTGGTGCTCGACGAACCGACGATCGGACTCGATCCGCGCCAGATCATCGACATCCGCACCCTGATCCGTACGCTGGCGGCAGACCGCACCGTGATTTTGTCGACGCACATTCTGCCGGAGGTGTCGCAGCTGTGTGAGAAAGTGGTGATCATCGCCGATGGGCACATCGCCGTCGAAGACACGGTGACGAACCTGATGCAAAGCGGCAGCCTGGAGCAGGTGTTCTTGCGGTACATCGCCAAGGACGCGGCAGTACCGGCCGGCGCCCCAGCGGAGGCGGCGTCGTGAGAAACGCACTGGCGATTGCAGGCAAGGAGTTGCGATCGTATTTCGTCTCCCCGGTCGCCTACGTCGTCCTCACCGGTTTCCTGCTGCTGGGCGGATGGTTCTTCTTCAATCTGCTGTCGCGCTTCAATTTCCTGCTGTCGATCTACTCGGCGATGCGCAACCCCGAGGCGCAAACGCGCCTCAACCTGAACGAGTTCGTGATCTCGCCGCTCCTGCACAACCTCTCTGTCGTCTTGGTCATCATCATCCCGATGATCACCATGCGCAGCTTCGCCGAGGAAAAACGCAGCGGCACCTACGAGCTACTCATGACCTCGCCCCTGTCGATCACTGAGATCGTGGCCGGCAAGTTCCTCGGCGTGCTGGGGTTCATGCTGATCATGATCGGGCTGACCGCGGTCTACCCGGCCATCCTGCTGCTGTATGGCAATCCGGAGATGGGCATCATCGCCGCCGGCTACCTCGGCCTGCTGCTGTTGGCGATCGCCTTCGCAACGGTGGGTTTGTTGACCTCGTCGCTCACCGAGAACCAGATCATCGCGGCGGTGAGCTGTTTGGTCGTCTTGCTCCTGCTGTACGTGATTGCGTGGCCGGCGGAAACGGCGGGCCCGACGATGGGCGCGGTGCTCAAGTACCTATCGCTCACCGAGCATTTCGGCGAGATGGTCAAGGGCGTGATCGACACCAAGGATCTCGTGTATTTCGGCAGCGTCATCCTGCTGGCGCTGTTCCTGACACATCGCTCCGTCGAGTCGGTGCGCTGGAGATAACCCGTGCGCCGCAGCAACTCACTCCTTGGCCTGATTGGTCTGGTCCTCCTGCTGTTCGCGGGCGTTGCTGCGCTGCTGACACGGGCGCATTCAGGCATCGACGTCCTCTACATCTTCGTCAACGGCCTGTTCGGCATCGGCGCGCTGGTCGTGTACTTGAGCGCCGGGCTCGAACACTTGCGGACCGTGGTCGGCGACCGTTCCACCAAGTACGGCGCCAACGTGCTGCTCAGCTCGGTAGTGTTCGTCGCCGTCCTCGTGCTGCTGAACTACATTTCGGCGCGCCACAGTCATCGCTTCGACCTCACGGAGCAAGGGGTGTTCAGCCTCTCGCCCCAGTCAGCCAACGTCGTGAAGAACCTGCAGACCGACTTGCAGGTGCAGGCGTTCGTCGAGGGTGGCGTAAGTCCACAGCTGCGCGATCTGCTGGAGAGCTACGCGTACGCGTCACCGAAGTTCAAATTCGAAATGATCGATCCCGACCGCCAGCCCGAGCAGGCGGAGAAGTACAAGATCACCGCGTACAACACGGTGCGTCTGGAATACGGCAAAGAGTCGACGACGGTCACCCAGCCCACCGAGCAGACCGTCACCAACGCCATCATCAAGGTGACCCGCACCAGCCGGAAGACCGTGTGCGTAGTCGAGGGCCACGGCGAGCCCGACATCGACGACGCCGAGAACCCGCACGGCCTCTCCAGCGTCAAGCAGGCCCTGCAGAACGAGAACTACGAAGTGAAGAAGGTGCTCCTGGCGTCAGTGGCCAGCGTCCCCGATGACTGTTCGGTGGTCGTGGTCGCAGGGCCGCAGAAGCCGTACGTGGAAAGCGAGCTCAACGCTCTCGGTACCTATCTCGACAACGGGGGACGCGCGGCGTTCCTGCTGCCGCCGCGGGGCGGCAACGAGTTCCTGCCGCTGCTGAACAAATGGGGCGTGAAGCTCGGCAACGACGTGGTTGTCGACCAGGTCGTCCGGCTCTTCGAAGGGCCGGCGCTCGGCCTCGCCCCGTTGGTCAATACGTACGGTGCGCACGAGATCACCCGCGACTTCAAGCAACGCACCATCTTCCCGATGAGCCGCTCCGTGCACAGCGACACCGCCGGCAAGAAGGGGCTGCAGGCGACCGAGCTGGCAAAGACGAGCCCGTCGAGCTGGGGAGAAAGCGATCTGAACGGCATCTTCGACCGCAGCCAGGCAACCCTCGATCCCACTACCGACACCAAAGGTCCAGTGCCGGTCGCCGTGGTGGTCAACGCCGATCTCAAGGATCTCGGCGGCGGCAAGGAAGGAAACAGCCGGATCGCGGTGATCGGCAGCGTCGAATTCGCCGGCAACCGTGAGATCGAGGGGACGTACTTCAACCGAGACCTGTTCCTCAACACCATCGGCTGGCTGGTCGGCCAGGGCGATCTGCTGTCGATCCGCCCGCGCGCCGTGCGCGCCTCGCGCGCGCAGTTTACCGCCGACCAGGGCACCGTCATCTTCTACCTGTCGGTCCTGGTCATTCCGGAGCTGCTGCTGATCGCCGGCATTGCGGTGTGGTGGCGCCGCGAATAGCGACGCGCGCCGCGATCCATCGATCACCGTTCCGGTACCGAACGTGACCGTCGCTTGAACATGCGCTTTCGAACCACCATCCTCCTGATTCTCGTCCTCGCCGGCCTCGGCGCGTACGTCTACTTCGTCGAGTATCCGCACGCCGAGCAGGAGGCGAAGAAGAAGACGCTCTTCGAGTTCAAAGCCGACGATGCCACGCAGGTCACGCTGGACTACGGGGACCACAAGATCGTTCTCAAGAAATCAGGGGACGATTGGCGGATCGCCGAGCCACTCGATGCACCCGCCGATGCGACGACAGTCAAGAACCTGATCGGCGCGATCGCCGACTGTGAGGTGAAACGCGAGCTCACCGACGCGTCGTCGGACCTGTCGCAGTACGGCCTCGACAAGCCCTTCGTGACGGTCAGCGTGAAACTCCGCGACAAGGACTTGCCTACATTCCTGATCGGCAAGAACGCCCCAGTGGGCTCATCGACCTACGTGCAGCGGGCCGACGACAAGAAGATCCAGCTGGCCGGTTCGGCGTTCCGCACGGGGATGGACAGGAAGGTCAAAGACCTGCGCGATAAGGTCATCATCGACTTCACCGACAGCGACGTGCACCAGCTCGATGTGTCGGGCGACGGGAAGCAGCTCCAGCTCGTCCAAAAGGACGACAAGTGGAGCATCGAGCAACCCGCCCCCTACGCCGCGGATGCCGCCACCGTGCGCAGCTTCCTGTCGACGCTGCGTTCGATGCGCGCCACCGATTTCCCCGATGATCAGGGGAGTGATCTCAGCGCCTACGGCCTCGACAACCCGCGGCTGAAGATCACGCTGCATCTCGGCAAGGACAACGCCGAGAAGACCATCCTGCTCGGCAAGGAGAACGACAAGAAGGAAGTCTTCGTGCAGCGCGGCGGGCAGCCGACCGTGTACACGGTGAGCGATTGGGTCTTCCGCGACCTCAACAAGAGCTCCGCCGACTTCCGCGACAAGACGCTCCTCGCTTTCGATCGCGACAAGGTCACCGCCATCGAGTTGAAACGCAAAGACGGCAGCCACACCAAGTTGGTACACGGCGCCGACAAGCAATGGCACGTGGAAGACGTCGAGGGGAAACCGGCCGAGACGGCCATCACACAGTACGTGACAGATCTTCACGACCTGAAGGGCTACGAGATCGCCGCCGATCAGCCGGCGGATCTCGCGCCGTTTGGGCTCGACCAGCCGTTGCTGACGGTGACCGTGTTTGGTGAGGAGAACAAGCTTGCCGGCACCGTCCTGCTGAGCGCGCGCGAGAGCGACGGGAAGAAAGAGTACACGGGAATGCTTGCAGGTGCTCCGACCGTGTTCCTCGTCCGTGACTACCTGTTCACACGCCTCGACAAGCAACCCAAGGACTTCATCGAGAAACCCCCGCCGCCGACCCTGGCGCCGGGTACGCCGGCTGCAGGAGCCGCTGCCACCGACGAAGAGCATGAAGACGATGGCGACGATGCCGGCGGTGATGAGCTCAACGTCCCCGGCGGCGAGCAGGACTAAAAGGACGGCCGAAAAGGGGACAGTCCCCTTGCCCGGGCCGTGGCGACTGCTCGGAATGTCTTGAGGGGGACTGTCCCCTTTTCGGCCAAACCTCTAGCGGGTTATCACCGGTCCGACATCAGGACCGGAAGCCCGTCGAGCGCCGCCAACAACGCATCAACCTCGGCGTCCGTCCCAACACTGATCCGTAGCGCATCCGCGAGCTCCGGCGTTGCGAAGTAGCGCACCAGGATGCCGTGCTCCTTTAGGCCAACATAGACGGGCTCCAGACTATGGCCGGGACGCCGTGCCAGCACGAAGTTGGACTGGCTGGGTAGAACCCCGAATCCCCGCGCTCGTAACTCTCCCGTCAGGCGCTCTCGCGTGCGGCAGATCCGCGCGACGTTGGCTTCCATCCACGCGTAGTCTTCGAGCGCGGCGGTGGCGGCGACGATGCTGAGGCGCGTGACGTTGTACGAGTCCTTCACCTTCAGCAGCTCCTCGATGATGGCGGGCGAGGCGAACGCCAGGCCGACGCGCATCCCGGCCAGCGAAAACGATTTCGAGAACGTGCGCAGGACAACGATGTTGTCGTGCTCGGTGACCAGTGCCAGCGCATTGGCCGCCGCGAAATCGACGTACGCTTCGTCGACAACGAGCAAGCCGGCGACGCGCTCGGCCAGCGCGCGGATGGCCTCGATGGGAACCGGCGTGCCTGACGGCGAGTTGGGGTGGCAGATGAACGTCACGCGCCCGCGCGCCTCTACCAAACCGGACGGCAGGGAGAAGTCGGTAGGATATGCAATGTGCGTGGCCATCCCTTCCTGCAAAGTCACGAGCGTGTCGTAGAGGCTGTAGGTTGGGTATGGGTAGACGACGCGGTCGCCGCCGCTCACGCAGGCGCGCACGATGAGGTTGAGCAGCTCGTCGGAGCCGTTGCCGACCAAAATGTTGTCGCGTTGCAGGCCGTAAACAGCCGCCGCCCGATCGCGCAGCGCATTGGCGAGCGGATCCGGGTAGAGCCGCAGGTCATCATTCACGGCCGCCCGCACCGCGTCGATGACCTTGGGCGAAGGCGGATAGGGATTCTCGTTGGTGTTGAGCTTGATGTAGCGGCGCCCCTGCGGCTGCTCGCCGGGCACATAGCCGCTCATTGCCGCCACTGTCGGCCGTGTGAATCGCGTCGCCATGGTCGTCTCGGCCGCTGTGCTAGCAGATCAGGACCGGCAACAAAACACGTGGCTCTCCACAAGCGTGGCGCACAGGGCCTCCCTCCTCCCCGTGTTGCGTCCGGCAACCGCACCGGCCACAATTCATCGATGTCCGCCGAACAACTGATTGCGCTTGAAGCCGCGCAGGCCGAGCTGGGCACACTGTACGCGGCGGCGCGCAGCTTCGCGGCACTGCACGCACGGGCGGAGGTGGATCTCCTGCCGCACATCACGGGTCTCGGCAGTCGGCTGCGCCGTCTCGTGCGCACGACGCAGCTCACGGACGATGCGATCGATGCGGCGGCACGCGAAATCCTCCTGCTGCGCACGACATGGCGGACCGAGCTCGAGCAGGTGCGCGCATCGGTCGTCTACCAGCGAGCCGTGACTGCGTTCGCAACAGACCAGCAGGACGCGCTTGCCGAGCTCATCCCGCACGTCTTCGCCGGCCTGCGGCTCGTGCGCCCGGCACCGACCCTCTACTTCCCGGTGTCCCCTTCCAGCGGTCGCCGGCGTCCCGGTACCAGCCCGTTCTTGAGCGCGGCGGAGTGTGCCGACAGGATTCTCCGCGGGCTCGCCGACGGCTTGGAACCGGAGAGTAGCGGCACCGACTGGTGGGACAGCGAGTTGCCGGCGCTGGGCTGCGCGGACAGTGCCGCGTCTTTGGAAACGCCGATCGCAGTGTGTCTGGCAGCATCCGATGTCCAGGTCGCAGTCTTCATGACAAACGATGAGGCCGACCTTTGCATCTTCACGCCGCGGCTGCATGCACCGATGTCGACCGTGCTCGCGGCCGACGCTACGGACGAGTGGTGGGAGGCCTACCAGGATTCGTACCGCGAGTTTCGCGATGCATTGCAGTGTGAGCTGACGGCGCGCGGGCACCAGGCGGTGATCGCTTCCACG
>JBGQHM010000227.1:0-11041 GCA_041497995.1 Binatia bacterium
TCGGGATTGTCGTGCCAGACATGAATGGCGCGTTGAAGCGCATAGTGTACTCCGGCGTTGCGCTCGCAGCCGGGAACGCAACGACGTTGCGGGTCGTGCCGGGGGATGGGTTCCCTGCGCTCCCCGGCGTGACGCCCACGGCGCAGACGCTAGATCCGAGTGCCGGGCCGCGCATCGTCGGCGTCCGCCAAATCCCGGAGAGCGATCCGCTGATGCGCGGCCGTGTGCTGGCGATACTCTACGATCGCACTATCGATCCGGACACGGTGAGTGTCGCCAACTTCGGGTTGGCGTACGCAGACAACCACGGACCGACGCCGAGCCGTGTCAAACGGCTCAAGGTGCTGCCTGCCAACCGCATCGCGCTGGTGAACTTTTCGTCCTCGGTGTCGCGGTTCTTCACGTATGCACTCACGAGCAGTGGTGTGCAGGCGCCGGGTAGTCACGCCGCGCAGGTGCCAGGCAGCGACACGCGCGCCGTGGTGCCGGACTTCGCGATGCCTCCGGGCGGTATCGTCTCCGGGTTCGTCCGCAAGGGTACGGGCGAGCCGATATCGTTTGCCCCAGTGGAACTGCGCGAGCAGTTCCTCGACGACGTCTTGGGATTCTCAATCGAGATCGTTACGGCGCAGACAACGACCGATGATACCGGCTACTACCGTTTCGACTTCGTTGGGCAGGGCGACATCGGCCCGTTCCGCGTGACAGCACAGGACCCGGATACGGGGCAGCGGGCACAGCGCCTGGCGTCGATCGCGCAGGACGGGCAAGAGCTGCGTATCGATCTCCTGATGCTGGGCCTTGGCCGCGTCGCAGGCACGGTCATCGATGCGACGAGCCGCTTGCCTGTCGCCGATGTGGCGGTGACCGTGCAGAGCCTGACCGACGAGACCGAGGTGCACGTAGTCAGCGATGCCAACGGCGCCTTCACGGCCAACAATGTGGCGGTTGGCAACGTGCTGGTGTCCGCACAGTTGGCCGACAGCCAGAGTGGAGCGGCGCGCGCCGGCTCCGTAGCCGCCAACATCGCTACCGCGGGAGCTATCGTGACTGCGGACGTGCTGCTCTTCGCTAACACCGGCACTATCGAGGGCACGCTGCTCGAACAAGGCACCGGCGGCTTCCAGCCGATTGGATCCGGGGTGCTGGTTGCGGTGTTCGATGACGCGGGGGAGTTCGAGCGTGACATCCGGACCGATGACAGTGGGCACTTCGTGCTGACTGGCGTGCGGCCGGGTCTCCTACATGTGCGTGCCATCCGGCAAGAGACCTCCGAACAAGCAGAGCTCCAAGTGAACGTGAGCTCAGGGTTGACGACGCCGGTAAACATCCTGTTCCCAGGTACCGCTACGGTAGTCGGCCGCGTCATCTATCCGAACGGTCAAGCGGCGGCCGGAGTCGCCGTGGTCGGCGGTGCGACGCTAGTGCGCACCGATGGCAATGGCGATTTTGTCATCGAACGCATCGGTACGGGCCGACAATCGCTGCACGCCGCCAACGAGAGCACTGGCGCCGAGGCGTTCGCCGAGGTCGACATCGGGGCGCCGGGACTCACCGTGCCCGTCACCATTGTCCTGCCAGGCAGTGGAACGATCCGCGGCGTGCTGCGGGACGCGAATGGAGCGGTCCAGGGGGGTGTCGAAATCTTCCTCTGGTTTGGCAACGGCGGCTTCCTGCGCAGCACTACTGCCAACAACGGCGAGTTCGTCTTCCGCAACCTGCCGCTGGGCGCCGACTACACACTGCGCGCCAGCAACGCCGCCGGTGACGGGCAGATCCGGCCGGTGAGCCTTGTCGCCAACGGCCAAGTCGTCGTCGACGATCTTACCTTCGGTGGCCTCGGAACGGTGACCGGTGTGGTGCTCGCAGCCGACGGCGTCTCGCCGCGGACCGCGCAGGTGGAAGTGTCGTACAGTGCCTTTGACGCAGTGGGCCAACTCACGGGGTTTACGAAGACGATCAGCAGCGATCAGTTGGTGACTCCGATCGTCCCGGGGGCGACGACCTGCCACGCGCGCTGTGCCGATGCCACCACCAACTGCAGCGGCCGGTTCAGCCTGCAGATCCCCGTGGGGTTTGCGTACCGGGTGCAGGCGCAGAGTCTGTTTGCCGGCGATACACACGACCCGGCGGCGGTCAGCAATACGCTGCACACGCCGGGCGAGGTCAGAGAACACTGCCTGATCCTGGGCGCGAGCGGGACGGTGAGCGGCACGGTGTTCCTTGCCAACGGGCGCCAGGCGGATCACCCGATAGAGGTGACGTACCGTGAGGCACGGACAGCGGGCAATCCGAACGAGCGCGCCATCATGACGGACGATAGTGGGCGCTTCAGGTTCGACCTGCTGCCATTGCGACCGTTCGTGATCGCTGCGCTCGATCCAAGCACCGGGAACCGCGGCATCGTGCGCGGCAGCGTGCTCACCGGCGATGAGACCGCGGTGGACGTCAATCTGCTCGGTCAAGGGACGGTCACGGTGCACGTCGTCGACGGGACCGGCCACCCGATCTTCAACGCACGCGTCACGGTGACGAGCGGTTCACCCGTGGCCTTCCTGTTGAATCCTTTTGGCACTCTACTCACCGACGCCAGCGGCACGGCGGAGTATGCCGGCGTGCCGGAAGGCGAGTTCTCGGTCACGGCGAATGATCCAGCGTCGCTGACGGGTGGACGCTCAGGCGGTGCTATTGTGGAAGACCTCGGCCACGCGGAGGTCACCATCCCGCTGGCTCCGTCGGGAATGGTGATGGGAGCCCTCTTCGACGCAACGGGCAGTACGAGCATCCCATTCGCGCAAGTTCGCCTGATGCAGAGCGGCCGGCCGAGCGCGTACACGACCAGCGACGAGACCGGCGTCTACACCTTCGAGTTCGTGCCGCTCGGTAGCTGCTCGTTGGAGTTCCTCGATCCACGCACCGGGCGCATCGGCTTGGGCGACAGCGCGGTCGATTTCGCCACGCAGACTGTGACGATGGAGCTGTTCCTGCTGCCAGTGGGGACCGTGTCTGGCACGGTCACGCGTCCGGCCGGCCGCGCAGCGAGCAGCGTCCAGGTCGAGTTGATGTCATCGCTGCTGGTGCGCCCGGCTGCACTGACTCGTGACGTGTCGTTCTTTGGTCCGGGCAAGCTCACGACGACGAGCAACCTCGAAGGGGCTTACAGCCTCGGCGGGGTACCGCAAGGCGATTTCAGCGTGCAGGCGACCGAGCCCGATGCCGGTGCCGGAGCTCGAGCCACCGGCGGTGCGACGGGCCACGTGAGCCTGGAAGGTGAGATGGTTGTCGTGGACGTGACCCTCGACGGGCGGGGGCGAGTGGTTGGGACGACGCTCCTTGCCGACCGGACGACTCCGATCGGGTTTGCAAGAGTAACCCTCGACGCGCACATGTCACGCTTTAGTGTCGTCAGTGATGCGGAGGGACGTTACGAGTTCGCCAGCGTGCCGCTCGGCGCGTACGCCGTCACGGCGCTCGAGCAGGGCGGCTCAGATGGTGGCAGCGCCACCGGCACGATCGTCCAAGACGGTGGTACAACGGTCACCAACGTTATCTTCAGCGGTACGGGAACGATCAACGGGCAGGTGGTTGATGCACTCGGGGGAGCGGTCGCGACGCCAGCGCAGGTGACGCTGGTGCGGCGCGACCTGCAGAGCGCCGGGCTCAGCGTTCTACAGACCACCTTCATGACGTTCAGCGATTCGACCGGACAGTTCCGCTTTACTGACATTCCGACCGGGACCTTCACCGTAACCGCGACGCTGGTGACGATCGGGTTGGCGGGCAACGCGAGCGGTACACTTGCGGTCGACGGACAAGCCATCAGCGACTTGGAGATCGCTATCGAACCGACCGGCGCGGTAAGCGGCTTCGTAGTGTTGAGCGACACGAGCCCCGCGGTCGGCGCCCCCGTGACGCTCACCGGGAGCAGTGACCGCACCGGCAAGCAGTACACGATTGCAACTGCGACTGGCGGCGACGGCGGGTATGTGATCACTAACCTCCCGCTCGGTAGCATCAGCGTCGGCGCCTTTGACTTCCAGAGCGGCGGCGTCGGGGTGGCCAGCGGGCGCGTCGTCGTCGCGGGCGGTACCGTCTCAATGCCGACGATCGTGCTCGACGACACCGTGCTGGTAGTGACGGGTGTATCACCGGGCAACGGCGCGGCTCGCGTCGCGCTTGGCGTCCCACTGACCATTACGTTCTCAGAGGCGATCGACACGGCCACGATCACGCCGGCCAGCATCATTGTGCGCGCCGGGAGCGCGCCGCTGGCGGGGACGCGCGTGGTGAACGCCGCTGGTACCCAGGTGACGTTCACGCCACCGAATGGTTGGCCGGAGCGCAGCGCGCTCAGTGTTGAGGTCAACCAGGGCGTACACGACGAGCTCGGCCGGCGCATTGCGAGCGTCTTTCGCTCGACCTTCCAAACCGCGGACGTCGCCCCGCCGCTCGTGCTGAGCGGCAACCTCGTGCAGGGGCAAGTCGTACTCCAATGGAGTGAGGCTGTTGCCAGCAATTCGGGAACTGTGACGCTCTATGCGCTGCCGATCGTGCCGACAGGCGTTCCGATCAGCGGGTCGATCGCATACAGCAATGGCAACCGGACGCTCATCTTCAAGCCTGGTACGCCGCTGCCCGATGACCGCACCTTCCGCATGACGGCGAGCGGCTGGCGTGACCTGTTCGGGAACCTGCAGGTGGCGGACTTTACGGCGACGTTCTCAACCACAGATCACGCTGGTCCAGACATTATGTTGTCAAGCAGTGTGGCCGATGACACGGCGATCGTGGGTGAGGCGGTCACGCTCACCGCGCAGCCAGCGCCGGGGGTCACCGATGTGCAGATCGTCGATTTCCTTGCGGCGAACGGGCAGGTGGTGAGCTCCGACAACACGCCGCCGTTTACGCACAGCTTCGTGGGCAATGGGACGACGACGATCACCGCTGTCGCCACCGACTTTGCCGGCAACCGTGGCTTGCCAGTCAGCATCACCATCGCGGCCGTCGCAAACCAGCCGCCCAGCGTGCAGCTGACCGCGCCTGCGCAAGGGGCCACGGTGGGAACTGGCGGGACTGTAACCGTGAGCGCCACCGCGACTGACGATGTGGCCTTGACCGATGTGCAGCTCGTAGTGCAGGGGACGGAGCTGTCGAGTACGCAAGTGTTCCACTTCGGCACCGTTCGCAGTGGCACGGCGACGTTTTCGCTGACCGTCCCCGCTGCGGCGCAGCCGGATGATAGCTTGGTGTTGTCGGTGGTGTCGCATGACGCCAGCGGTCTGGTGAGTGCGCCCAGCAGTGTGACGATCCGCGTCGTCGACGCCACGCCGCCAACGGCGCGTATTACGTCCCTGGCGGGCAACTTCGTGGTGAATCCCGGTGCGATCATTCCGGTTAGCGTCCAAGCTGACGATGCGGTAGGTGTGGTGCGAATTCGTTTTCGAGCTGAAGGCGGCGTGACCGTTTTGCAAGACGCTCCTGTGATGCCGCCCTCGGTAACGACGGACGCCACCTTCGTGCTGGCGATCCCACAGAATGCTCCGGAAGGCAGTATGATCACATTGATCGCCGAGGCGCTGGATGCGGCTGGCAATACCGGTGACGCCCCGCGCGTCGCGCTGACGGTGCGCGACGGCACGCCACCGGCGGTTGCGATTGTCTCGCCGGCGGCTGTGGAGCAGCTCGCTGGCGCGGGTATACCCGTGGTCGTGCAGGCAACGGACAACGGGGCGGTTGCTGCGGTAGACTTCTTCGTCGACGGGCGGCTGGCGGTCACCGATCGCACCGCCGATGCGGGCGGCCTCTTTCGGGCGACGCTCGTGGCACCGCGGGCGGCAAGCAGTACGGTCTTCAGCGCGCAGGCTGTTGACGCGCAGGGCAACGTCTCCGGGTTGGCAAGTGTTACTGTGCCGCTGCGGCCAAACCAGCGGCCCATCGCCAATGCGGGTAACGACCGCACTGTATTGACCGGAGTGGCCGCCACGCTGAGCGGCACAGCGTCGAGCGACGCGGATGGCAGTGGGCTGACATATCGGTGGCGCACGATCAGCAAGCCGACCGGCAGCGCCGCGGGGCTATTGGAAGCGACTTTCCGCGACACCAGTCTGATTCCGGACCTGCCTGGCGCGTATGTCCTCGGGCTAGTCGTGAATGACGGCATCGACGACAGCACCGAAGCAACCGTGATGCTTGCGGCAGTCGTGGCGACGCGGACCCCCACACCCACGGCGACACCGTCCGCGACGACGACACCGACGAGTACTCCGACACCTTCGGTGACCAATACACCATCCGTGACGCCGACGTTTACCAGCACTCCATCGCCGACGCAGACGCGCACGGTGACCCCTACGCCGACGATCACCGCAACGCCGACGCGGACGTTTACCCCGACCAACAGTCCGACGGTGACTAGGACGCCAACTGCCACCGCGACGGCAACTCCAACCATCGCGTGTCCGCAGTTCGATCTCGGGAACGCCTTGCCGGTCTCCGTGAGTGGCAGTACCGCCGGCGGAGCGAATGCCCTCGGCGGCGCTTCATGCGGTGGCGGCGGGAACGGCGCGCCGGATGTGGCCTATCTCTGGACCGTGCCCGCCGCTGGGTCGTATGTCGTCGACACCATCGGGTCCAGCTTCGACACGATTCTCTATGTGCGCGCGGCGACATGCAGCGGCGCGCAGTTGGCCTGCGACGATGACGCGGGCGGCAACCGCACATCGTTGGTGACACTTACGCTCGCGGCCGGCCAGACAATTGTTGTTGTCGTCGATGGGTTCAGCGCGGGCAGCGGCAGTTACCATCTCTCGATACGACCACCGCCGACCCCCACACCGACGCGGACTGCGACGGGTACTGCGACGCCCGTCGTCACGCCGACCACTACGACGACCTTCCCGCCGTGCGCCGCAAAGATTGCCAGCTTGGGCCCAATCGCTTGGTGGCGTTTTGGTGAGGTATCGGGGTTCACTGCGTTCGACAGCTCAGGTCACGGTGCCGACGGCGACTACCAAGCAGATGCGAGCCAAAACCACAATCCGCTTGCACCGGTTCTCGGTGCGCCCGGTGCGGTCGCCAGCGATCCCAACACTGCCGTGACCTTCGGCGGCGGCTCCCAGATGTCGAACTACAACAACACTGACACGGCGTCAGTGTCGGTGGCGGCGTTCGTGAAGACCAGCAGCAGTGCACAGATGAGCGTCATGGTGCGCGTCGACACGTTCTTTGGGAACCAGCCGTGGCGCCTCGAAATGTCGGGCGGCAGGTTTTTCTTCTTCCTCAACGTGGGCGCCAACGCCGGCTCGATCGTGACGCCGGTGGGCACCAGCTACACCGATGGCAACTATCATCACGTGGTGGGGACCTATGATGCCACGTCGGGAATCGCAGAGCTGTACGTCGATGGGATGCAAGTTCAATCGGCGACGCTGAGCCTGGGCAACGTGATCGCCGTCAGTCCGCGGGGCCGAAACATCGTCGGCAATACGCCGGGCAATTCCGCGTTCAGCGGCACGATTGATGAGCCGCAGATCTATGCGAGTGCCCTGACTGCCGCGCAGGTATTGGATCAATACTCAACGTGCGTTGGTGGGATGCCGCCGGCGGCAACGTTTACGGCGACGGCGCCGTGATGAGACGATAGGTGGCCGCTTCCTCGGTCTCGGTGGCGGCCCCCGTCGAGGCCTTTCTATTGTCCACGTCTCTGCAGCATCTCCTTGCCCTTGGGACTGACCGAGACGATATGACTGCCTGGCTCGCAATCGATCAGGCCATCGATGCAGGCGTCCTCCCAAATTGACAACTGTGGACAGGTGGTACGCCACGCGTCGAGAACCTCGGCATAGGTCCTTGGGTGAGTGGAGATCCATTCGAGCAATTGCAGGGTGAGCGCCCGGGTTGGTTCGGTCATGATTCCACCCTCTCCAAAGAAAAGGCCGTGCGACGTGAAGGTCGCACGGCCCGTCATTTCACTGCAAGGCGACCGCGGCAGGTCTAGTACACCCACTTCCCGGCGGCATAACGGAAGATCTCCGTCACCTCTGTCGTCTCGATTGCTTGCGCTTCACTCTTCTCCGCCTCCGGAATGGTGCCGCCGTGCTTCTGATAGACGATCTCGCGGTAAATGATCTTGCCGATCGGCACTTGAGCTGTGTCTTTCAAGGTGCAGGTGTGTTCCTTCGTGTACGCGACGTACTCGCCCTGGACGCCGTCGGGTTTCGCGTCCCACTTGATGTGGGTGACGTTGTGTTGTTCGCGCGCCGCGAGCTTACCCATCCATTCCTCGCAGAACGTGGTGAACTGACTTGCGACATCCCCCGCTAGAGCCGCGGAGCTCCAGAGAACGGCGCAACACAACGCAACCAGAAAACGCATACGTCCCTCCTTACGATTGCGTCAGCAGCTCGACGCGCCGGTTCTCGGCGCGCCCCTCGTCCGTATCGTTGCTGGCAACCGGCTGGCTTTCTCCTTTGCCTTGAGCGGTCAAGCGATTCGCCGCCACGCCGAGTTTGACCAGGTAGTCCTTCACCGCGTTGGCCCGACGCATGGACAGGCGCTGGTTGTATTCCTCGGTTCCCTTGGAGTCGGTGTGGCCTTCGACGATGACGTTCACGGACGGATTCTCCTTCAGGGTTTTCGCCGCTTCGCGCAAGACGGGTACAGAATCGCTCCGAATAACGGCCTTGTCAAAGTCAAAGTGGACGCCACGCAGCACGATCTTTTTCTTGACGACCGGGGGAGGTGGCGGTGGGGGTGGTGGCGCCCGGACGACCCGGGGGGGCGGTGGGGGCAGCGCCGCGGGCATCGCGTAGGAGATCGACGCAATGAAGCGATACGGATCGAGGTAGCCGCTCAGCCCGAAGTCCGCGCCGCCCTGCACGGCGAAGCCGTACATGTTCGCAAAGCGGAAGCCGACAAAGTCGCGCACCGGCAGCGACCCTTGCACTTCGTCGACGATCCCGGTGTTGCCACGGAACTCGTTCAGGAAGTCGCCGGAGGCGTAGCGGATCTTGAAGAGCGGCAGCTTCAAGCCGACGGCGAACTCGAATGGGACATCGAAGGTAGCGTTCGGGCCGCGGAAGCGGCGTTGGAAGGGCAGGGTCTGATTGCGCACAGAGAAAGCGGACGGCTTGTCAAAGAACAGTCCACCGGCGTTCACGGTCACGGTGGCGTCGCCTTGAGATGTCCTCAGCAGGATCTTGTCGGCGATGGCCATCACCTCGTAGGCTTCGCGGCTGCCGAAGACCGTCGTGCGGTCCAGCACCGCCGGCACGTCGTCGCGGCCCGTGCCGACGACGAACGCGCCCAGCAATGCGGCGCTGAGCGGTGCGCCCTTCTCCTCGTCGATCAGGCGGTACTTGAGCCCCAGACGCAGTCCGCCGATGTCGTCAGTGTGGTGGCGCGTCGGCACGTTGCGTTCGAACTCGACGTAGGGGAGCTCCGTGGTGAACTCGAGGTTCGGCAGCAGCCCGATGCCGAGGCTGAAGTGCGTGTGGTTCAGCTCGACCTCACCGGTCGCAGTCTGCGGAGGGTTGATGATGCCGTCCAGCGTGATGCCGACGGACGGCTTCCACTGTGGCAGAACGTCCGTCGTCGGGATGGTGACGAGGCCGGTTTCACCGGTTTCCGTCGGCGACGCGAACGCCGCGTGTCCCCAACTTCCAACCAACAAGGCGATCACCACAGCCCAAGTCCGCTTCATACCTCCTCCTCTCTGGTCGGCTCGGTAACGTCCACGTGGCGTGTCGAGAGTTCCCTACTTCCGAGTGCTGAAGCCGCAGAATCTCGCCATTCCCAGCCCAAACGCGGCCAGTCTTACTCAGCAGGGAACGCGAGCGCAAGAGACCCGGATCTGGGGGCTATGCGCCGCGCAGCGCCAGTTCTTGCTCCTGTAGCTTCTGGATGCGATCGCGCAGCTCGGCGGCGCGTTCGAACTCCAGCTTGCCCGCGGCGTCGCGCATTTCCTTTTGCAGGGCAGCGACGCGCTTCGGGATGTCCTTCAGCGACACGTACTCCGCGGCTTCCTCGGCGACACCGCTCAGGTCGACGTAGTCCGCCTCCGCGACCTCCGCCCACGGCGTGGCGATGGCTTTCTGGATGGTTTGCGGCGTGATGTCGTGCTCGCGATTGTACTCCTCCTGCACGGTGCGGCGCCGGTCGGTCTCGCCGATGGCGCGCTGCATCGAGTCGGTGACGCGGTCGGCGTACATGATGACCGTGCCGTTGACGTTGCGCGCCGCCCGACCGATGGTCTGGATGAGTGAGCGCTCCGACCGCAGGTAGCCTTCCTTGTCGGCGTCGAGGATGGCAACCAACGACACCTCCGGTAGGTCGAGCCCTTCCCGCAAGAGGTTGATGCCGACGAGCACGTCAAACTGGCCACGGCGCAGGTCGCGGATGATCTCCACCCGCTCGAGGGTTTCGATGTCCGAGTGCAGATAGCGTACGCGCAGCCCGAGCTCCTGGTAGTAGTCGGTCAGATCCTCCGCCATCTTCTTGGTGAGTGTCGTCACCAGCACGCGCTCGCTTTGGCTGATGCGGAGGCGGATCTCTTCGAGCAGATCATCGACTTGCTGCCCCGCCGGCCGCACGATGATCGCCGGGTCCATGAGGCCAGTAGGGCGGATCAGTTGCTCGACCACGACGCCGCCTGCTTTCTCCAGCTCGTAGGGCCCCGGGGTTGCGGATACGTAGACGACGTCGTTGATCAGCCCCTCGAACTCCTGGAAGTTCAGCGGCCGGTTGTCCAGCGCCGACGGCAGGCGAAAGCCGAACTCGACGAGAGTCTCTTTGCGCGAACGGTCGCCCCGATACATGCCGCCGATCTGCGGCACGGACACGTGGCTCTCGTCGATGAACAGCAGCCAGTCGTCGGAGAAATAATTCAACAGCGTCGGCGGCGGCTCGCCGGGAGCGCGCCCGGTGAGATGACGCGAGTAGTTCTCGATGCCGTTGCAGAAGCCCATCTCGGTCAGCATCTCCAGGTCGTAGAGCGTGCGCTGCTCCAGGCGTTGCGTCTCGAGCAGCTTGTTCTCGGCGCGCA
>JBGQHM010000228.1:0-11024 GCA_041497995.1 Binatia bacterium
AGGGTGGCGACGGCTGCGCCGCCAACTGCACGCGCGAATCCGACGTGCCATTTGATTTGGTCGCCGGCGTCGTCGTACCGGAGTCCTTCGAGATCGCGCCCGGCACCAGCGGTGCTGTGACCTACGCGGAGATCTTTACGATCCCGCAGCCGTTCCGTGGAACTCAGACACTCACGGTTGGCAAGGAGAGAGACGGCCGAATTCCGGTGGTGATCAGAGCGGATGCGGTGCACCTCGATCGTGTCCCCGGCAGAGGCTGCTTCTGCCCGCGCGCGGTGGCGGCCAAGACGTGTGGCGGAACCGTGTTCGCGCCCGGCGGGGTGACGCGGTCGCCTGATTGCACACCCGGCTTCACGGCCGGTGACGCGGTTTGCACTGGCAAGAACCCGTGCACATTTGAGCATGGTGCCGGCAACTCCGCCTCCGGCGTCATCGCCTGCGACGGCCTCGACGGCGTAAACGTCGGTCTTACCCAGGACTCCGCTGGCTCCAGCGGAACTCCGCAACCAGCGCAACTGACGTTGAGCGGTGCAGGCGCCTCCGGTTCAGCGATACTCTCCGCTAGCGCGGCAATCGGCGGAGGATTTTGTTATGATGGATGTCCTGCTGGCGTGCCGAGCTCGTGCACGGGCCAGGATGCATCCGTGTACGGCCCAGATGGTGAGTTCTGCACCGACGATGACCCGCAAACCCAGCGCGGTACGCCGGTGACCGCACTCCTAACGACCGGCACGGCGAGCGGCGAGGTACTCAACGCTAACGAGACTGACGAAGACACGATCGGGCCCCTGGCGGTCAACGGGCATCCGTTCAGCTGCAGCGTCTTGGCGGATGGGAGTGCCGCGGGTGGTGCGCTGGCTAGCGTCTCGGTGGAACTGGCGCGGCCGGTGGCAGGCGACTTCGTCATGACGAGTCTTCTGGTTGCCGCGACCCCGTGAGTCGGCGACTGCGACAGTACCAGTGACGTCACCGTAACGAAATCATCACACCCGGGTTGAGACTCCTCATGTGCGTCCGCACCGTTCTTCGGGGGCCGATCACGATCGTCGCGCTGTCACTTCTCGCACTCCCAGCCCTCGCGACGCCGCTCTTCGTCGAGCACACCGCCTCGCTCGGGGCGCAGCCGTGCAGCGGCCTCGATGCCGGCTGCTACACGAATTATCTCCAGATGGCGGACGTGACCGGCGACGGCAAGCTCGACCTCCTGTTTACAAACGCGAAGGGATTTTTCACGAAGTTAAATCCGGCCGAGCCGCTCGTCATCCTGCGCAACGAAGGAGGCTTCGGATTCACCGACATATCGGCCAATCTCGGCGGCGGCTTCACCGGCTGGGTCCGGGAGATTGCGATCGGCGATGTGAACGGGGACGGCTCGCTCGATCTCTTCGGGCCGTCGGCGTGGGGCGATGCCGACGCGTTCTTCATCAACGACGGAACCGGAAATTTTACGGACGAGGCGTCGACACGGATCGCAGCGCTGCACTCGCACGCGGGGGCGACGCGCTTCGCCGACGTCGACGGCGACGGTGACCTTGACCTGCTCATCGCCGACTGGGGCACGGACCCGCTCAGCGATGCGAGGTGGAGCGTGCACCTGTGGCTCAACGATGGCACCGGCCACTTCACCAACGCCGATGCGTGGCTCCCAGCGGCCGCGAGCCTTCCATCCGGCGTGCCGGTCGACATCGACGTCGCCGACATCGACGGCGATCTCGACCTGGACCTGCTCGTCGACACCCACAACGGGAGCGTGCAGCTTTGGCTGAACGACGGGCGTGGAACGTTCAGCGATGCGACTGCGTCGCACTTCGTCGCGACCCCAAACGGACTGCATTATGACCCGGTCGTCTGCGATGTCGACGGCGACGGCGACCTCGATGTGTTTGTCGACAACGCGCCCGGTTCCGGTGCCAACGAGCAGCTGCTCATCAATGACGGCACCGGTCATTTCAGCGACGGTACCGCGGTGCTCCTCGGCGCCGTCGGCGACGCCGGCAGCGACGACAACGGCGTTGCCTGCATTGACGTGAACGGCGACGGCCACTTCGATGCCGCGGTCGCGTCGCTGTCCGGCAACGAGCGCGTGCTGATCAACGACGGCAGCGGCCGGTTCACGCTGTCGCCCGATGCGTTTCCGGTCGTCAAGGATCCGACGCTTTGGTTCGACTTCGGCGATCTCGACGGCGACGGCCGTCTCGACGCCGTCACCGGCCAGGGCGAGCGGAGGCCCTTCGTCAACCGGCTCTACGTCGGCACCAACGGCATGGTCGCGGACACGCTGCCGCCGCAGTTTCGCGCGGTGGAATCGCTGCCGGCGCAGAACGCCCTCGATCCCGTCCGCGTGCGCTTCGCGGTGAGCGATGGCGCGACCTCGGACACCGGGCCGCGCCTGACCGCTGCATTTATTCGGTATTCGATCAGCGGCGCAGCGCAGTTGTCGGTGCCGGCGAGGTTCATGGGCGGCGACTTGTTCCGCGCCGTCATCCCGCCCACCGTCGTCAACGCGAACGTCAGCTACGAGGCCTGCGCAGTGGACCTTGCCGGGAATAACGCGTGCGCCGCCGCTAAGAGGTACCTCTCCGAGGTGGCCCTGTGCAGCGGGGACTGCGATGGTAACGGCACCGTGGCAGTCAATGAACTCATCACGATGCTCAACATCGCCCTCGGCAATACTGCACTCTCGACCTGCATCGCCGGCGATGTCAATCACAGCGATGGCATCACCATCAGCGAAATTATCCAAGCCGTGAGCTTCGCTTTGAACGGCTGCCCAGCCCACTGGCCAGGGTCCCGTCTCTTTCGCTTTCTCAGGCAAGCCCTCGGCAGCGCGTTCATGCCAGAGCCGCTCCGGTCGACATGGGTGGGCGGGAGCGTCCGGTACCGAGGTAGCGCATGTGCAGAACTCGACTGTAGTTCAAGCGTTGGAACGCGCGCGCGCTTTCGGTATTCTTCCGGTGTTCCTTCTCAACAAAGGAGTGTTTGATGTCGCTCAACGTGATGAATTCCCCGGCCGACCTGTGTGCGGCATTGCGCACGGCCATTGAGGGCGCCCTGCCGCAAGCAGAGGTCGAAGTCGCCGCCGGCAGTCCCGGCCACTTTCAGATCCGCGTGACCTCGGAGCGCTTCGCCGGCAAGTCGATGGTGCAGCAACAGCAGATGGTCTACACCGCCATCGCACATCTGATGAAGGGCGCAGACGCACCGGTGCACGCGATCGACAGGATGCAAACATTTGTCGGGTAATGCGCAGTCAATGGAGCTGTTTCCACCCGACTTCTTCCGGCGCATGGACGAATCGCCGGACACCGATTTCTATCGCGAGCCGCGCTTCGTTACACACATCGACGATGCCACGATCGCAGCACTCACCGACGTCTACCGTGAGCTCATTCCACACAACAGTCGCGTCCTCGACCTCATGTCGTCGTGGATCTCGCACCTGCCGCCGGATGTCCCCTACGACCGCGTCACCGGCCTCGGCCTCAACCGACAGGAGCTCGAACGCAATCCGCGACTGACGGACTTTGTGATCCACGACCTGAACGCAACGCCGGAGCTGCCATTCCCGGATGAGAGCTTGGACGCGGTGGTCAATGCGGTTTCAATCCAGTACCTGACGAGTCCGGTCGAAGTGTTCGCGTCCATACGTCGCGTGCTGAAGCCTGGCGGCATTCACATCGTTGCCACCTCGCACCGCCTGTTTCCAACGAAGGCTGTCGCCGTGTGGCAATCGATCGAGCCGGAGGAGCGTCTGCGCCTCATCGGCGCGTACTTTCAGTTTGCCCGCGGCTGGGACGAGCCGCGCTATCTGAACCGCTCGCCGGCGAACGCCGATCCGCTGTGGATAGTCTACGCCACGCGACCGTAGCTGAGCCGCTTATGCCGCATCTTGTGGCGCGTGCGTTGGGACGCGCACTGCGATAGAAAGCCATCGTGCGTTGGCCCTTCCTAACCAGCAGTCGCGTGCCGGCGGACGTGGAGAGTGTCACCTCCATTCGTCGCGACGCGGAAGTACCGCCGCGCGATGTCGGCGTGACGGCGCCGGCGGTGGCGCGGGTGTGGCGTGCCGTGGAGCGGTTGTACCAGACCGGCCTCCACCCGGCGATCCAGCTGTGCGTGCGGCGCCGCGGGCAAGTGCTGATCGACCGCGCCATCGGCCACGCTTCGGGGAACGGGCCGGATGATCCACCCGACACCAAGAAGGTGCGGGTCACCGTCGATACGCCGTTCACCATCTACTCGGCCTCCAAGGCAGTCACGGCGATGCTGGTGCACTTGCTTGACCAGCGGCACCAGCTGCACATCGAGGACCCCGTCTGCGAGTACATTCCCGAGTTCGGTGTGCACAAGAAGCAGTGGATCACCATCCGCCACGTGCTGTCGCACCGCGCCGGCATTCCGAATCTGCCGCCCGAGCTGATGGACCTGGACAACCTTGCCGATCCCAAGCGCATCCTGCGCATCATGTGCGACGCCGCCCCGACATCGCGACCCGGCCGGCAGTTGGCCTATCACGCGGTCAGTGGCGGCTTCATTCTGGGCGAGGTCGTGCGCCGCGTGACGGGCAAGGACATTCGCACGGTCCTCGATGAAGAGATCCGCCGGCCACTCGGGTTTCGCTGGATGAACTACGGCGTTGCGCGGCGCGACGCGAAGCTGGTGGCGCGCAACTACTTCACCGGCCCGCCGCCAATGCCGCCGCTGTCGACGCTGCTCGACCGCGGGATCGGCACGCCATTCCGCAATGTGGTGACCTTGTCGAACGACCCGCGCTTCCTCGCACACCCTATCCCCTCGGGCAACATCGTGGCGACGGCCAACGAGCTGAGCCGCTTCTATCAGTTGCTGCTCAACGGTGGGGAGCTGGATGGCGTTCGCATCTTCGACCAACGCACGATTCGGCGCGCCATCGCCGAGCAGTCGTACCTGGAGATCGACTTCACGCTCGGCTTCCCATTTCGCTACAGCATGGGCTTCATGCTCGGCGGCAGCTGGATCAGCGTGTACGGTCCCGACACCCAGTACGCCTTCGGCCACATCGGCTTTACCAACATCGTCTCGTGGGCCGATCCGGAGCGCCAAGTAGCAGCAACGCTGATGACCAGCGGCAAGCCGCTCCTCTATCCGCAGATCGTCTATGTCTTCGACATCATGCGGCAGATCGCGTCTGCGTGCCCGAAGGAGCGATTGCGTCTACGCCCCGTGGAAGCATCCCAACGTCGTCGAAGTAAAAGAAAGCTGATGGTGCCACGCGAGGGTGCGCGCGCGACACGCGTAGTGGCGGGGATGGCGAGTCAGGGCAAGGGCAACGACTCGTAGAAGGTGCCTCGGCGACCCCGAACCCAGGTGCCGACAGCCAGTAAGCCCAGCGTCAACACAATCAGTCCCCACTCGCTCATTGACGGAGCCTCCGCTCTTGGACCACACGGGGGGAGGGAATCGAACGCGATGATGGCGAATGGATCGTCGGGAGTGGAGCCCAGTGCGAAATCGGTCATTCCGTTGCGGACTGGAAAGCACACGGTCCGCAACACCTTACCGCCGGCCGTCAACTGTACGGGCACGTTGTGTACGCACATATGCGTCGGGTTCTGAGCATCCGGAAACGGCACGATTGCAAACAGCACCTTCACTCCATCGTCTCCGGTAATCTCCACGGCGGGGCCGCCGGCGCTGCAGATTTGTCCAGAGCCGGAGCGGACGGGCGTAGTGAACAGTGTCTGGAAGACTACGCCCGCCGTCAGCCGGGGAGGCGAAGAAGCAGCTGCCTGGCCCCGTACTCTTAGCGGCGCGCTCTTCGCCAAACAGCTGGTCAACGAAGAGCAGAAGTCGGCGCGCATCGGAACGAACGGCCCGGCGGAGAATTGGCATCCGTCGAGCGTGGCTTCAGCACTGTCACTACTCACGGAGCCGTCGCCGGAACAGTGTCCCTCGTTGTCCGCGAGGTCGTTGGGGTTCGTGCACAATAGCATGCGGTCGGGGGCGCTGGGGTCCTGGCGCCCAAAGACGTCGAGACTCGAGCCGTTCGGATTGACCCGTGCATGAACGACGCAGTCGTCATCCTCATTCAGAGTGCCATTGTTGTTGGCATCGATGACCCCGACCATGTCACTGCCTGCGGCCAGGATCTCCTGCGTAGTAGTTGCAAGGACGATCGGCGGAATACTGCCAAACCCTATGAGCACCCCCACAGCTAGCGCCGTAGTTCGCAGCATCGTATTCCTCCTTGCAGACGAGGCGATCTATCGCGTCTTCTGAGCGCTTGTCAATCTGTAAGAGGGGCGGAAGGTCGGCGCAGCGGGCCGCGTGCATGAGTCTTCCCATCCGCGTTTTGCCGGCGGTTGCCTCTCTTGTCCGAGTGAGGTTAGGTGCGCGGTATGCCGCGAGCGAAGATTTTCTACGGCTGGTACATCCTAGGCGCGTGCGTGGTGATCGAGCTGTTCGGCCTCGGCTTCGGCATCTTCGCCATCACCACCGTCTACCCGTACATCATCGACACGTTCCCCACCTGGTCGCGCACCACCGTATTTGCGCCGACGTCGGTGATCATCCTCGTGGTCGCCGCGATGAGCCCACTCATCGGCATTCTCATCGACCGCTACCCAATGCGATGGGTCTTCTGCGCCGGCATCATTGTGCAATCAATTGCGCTCTATCTGTTCTCGATGGTGCAGACACCGGCGCAGTACCTCTCGGTGTCGGCGCTGCTGGGGTTCGGCATGTCCGCAGTGACGATTCTGCCCAACCAGGTGTTGGTGTCGCGCTGGTTTCACGAGCGCGTCGGTCTGGTCAACGGCATCGTGCTGGCCGCGACGGCACTGGGTGCCGCCATCGCGCCAGCGGCAATCACCCGCATCGTCGAAGTGAGCAACTGGCGCACCGCCTTTGCCTGGATGAGCCTGGTGGCCTTTGCCCCGCCGATGCTCGTCGTCCTCACGATCATCCGTGACAGCCCGGCGTCGATGGGTCTGCGTGCCCACGGCGCAGTGAGTGACGCTGCAGCGCGCGTGGCCCGCGCCACCGACTACACCTTGCGCGACGCGCTGCGGTCGCCGACCTTCTGGGTCTTCGGCGCCGCGGTCTTCCTCGGTGGGATGCCCTGCTACTCGTACAACAAACACATCCTGGTGCAGCTGAAAGAGCTCGGCTACGCGCCGATCCAGGCGGCGGACTACAAGAGCTTGTTCTTTCTGATCTCCGCCTGCTCGCGCGTCAGCTGCGGCTGGATGTGCGACCGCTTCGAAAAACGCAACGTCGTCCTCGTCCACTTCGCGCTCATCGCCCTCGGGTATCCGTTGTTGCTCTTCGTACCGCAACATCGCGAGCTACTCGTGCCATGTCTGGCCATCGTCGGCATCGGCTACGGCGGCCTGCTCCCGTCGATGCCGATCCTGGCGGTGCACTACTTCGGCCGCACGCACCTCGGGACCATCCTCGGGGTTTACAAGATCTCCTACGACGTCGCCGCGGCTAGCGCGCCGCTATTCACCGCCTACTTGTACGACCTCTACGGCACCTACGCCGTGCCCGACATGTGGAACACGCTGTTCGCCTGGATCGGGGTGTCGCTGATCTTCTTCGGTCTGAAGCAATCATTGGCACCGCGGACCGCGGTGCGTGCGGCGGAGGTCGCACCGGGCTAGGGCCTGCGGCCAGCATCATTTCTATGGCCCGCTCCCCGATGGGTCGCTGCGGGTTGCCAAGTCCGACAGGCTCCTGAACTAGTAGATCCGGCGTGAAACGCGCTTTCGAGAAGCTCCGCGCTTCAATCGCTCTTGTCGCTGAACTGCTTGAGGTCGTCCTTCTTCGCCGGCGCGCTGAAATCGGCTTCCCAACACAGGTTGTCGCTATTCACCAGCTGGACGATCACGGCTGTGTCCTGCACGAACAAGCCGGGACCGATTGGTACCGGCATGGGTAGGCGCTCACCCTTCCCCTCGGCTACGATCTTGGCCTTGCCTGCCGCGCCAGCGGTCAACTGCAGTTGCATGAACCCATCGTTCGTCAGGTCCTTGTCCTTGTATAGGAAGCCGGTCTTCTTCGCCGCCCAGCAGGGCTTGCCAGCGCAAGTTCCGCCCGCCGGCACGGTCATGGCCACGACCGCGGTGGGCACGCCCGCTGACTCGTCGTAGACACAGAGGCGATAACTGGTCGAGCCGTTGACCGGGTCACCGAAGTCGGTGAGCAACGTCGCGGCACCCTTGGTCCAGTTCCAGGTCAATGTGTCCTTGCTGTCTAGAGCGTTGTCCTTCACGACAAACGTCGACTTGCCGGGCGTCACCGGCTTGCGGCAATTCGGGAGCGGCGTCGTGTCGCACGCCGGTGTCGGCGTCGGTGTCGCTGCGGTGACCGTCACGTCCAGCGACGCCAGCGCGGCCTTGTCTCCCGCGCTGGTAGCGCTGCCATCGACGGCGTTGCCCCAACCGTTCAGTGTAACGGTCGTTTCCGTGCTCGGTGCGGTCCACAGAAACGAGAAGGTCACGAAGCCGCCGGATGCGGCCTTCGGACTCATGTGGGTAATCTCGGTGAGCCCGTTCTTACCGCCGATGGTGCGCGTGTTGAGCGCGCTGGCGCCGCCGACATCCAGCACGCCGTCGGTGGCGGCAATGTTCAGACCACCTTTGTTCTGCGCACCGACCGCGGCGATCTTCAGGGTGTACTCATTCTCCGAGCTCGGCGACACGGTCGTAGGACCAGTCAGCGACACGGTCGGTGGCTGTCCGCCGCCGTGACACAGATTGCATCCGTTCGAGTCGAACGAGAGGCTCGAGATCCCCGTCGAAGTCGCGCTCGCTCGCGCTGCAATAGCGAGCACACTGACGAATAGCGCGACGAGTAGCGACCGATCGACGTTCCGCATGGCCCCTCCTGTAGAGTGTTGAAGGATTCTCAGTGCGCGGCCGCGCAGAGTCAAGCCGGAATCGCCTCAACGGCTGATTGGAGATCCTTACGCACCTGGCGCGTACCAGATCGGTGACGTCCAAGCGCGCTCCTGAATCGATTTCGGCGTCTTCGGGTCGCTGCACACCGCTGGCCGGTCTGCCGCCGCCAGTCGATTGCACACGTAGGTGCTCCAGCGACACGTCGGGTTTTCGAGGACGCGCACGTAGTAGAACGCCTGCTGCGCCGAGTTGAAGGCCGGATCGGTCCACACCGTACACAGCGAGTCGGCACCAGATCCGCGCAAAGCACACGTGTTCTCATCAACCGTGGCACCGTTGTTCGGGTCACCGGCCACATCGTAGACCTGCTCGTGCAGCTCCCCATTGTCGATCCATCCCTTGATGACTTGGAGACGCTGCAGCGGCGCCCCGACGCGCTCGGCGTTCCCCGGATCGCGGAGCGCAGAGATGACGAACGTCGGGGCTGCCGATCCAGGCGGTGCAGGATTCAGCACGCCGCCCATGGGCACGCCGCCGGCGTAGCCCTTGCGGATCAGATCAGGATCGCTGCACAGAGCAGCCGCATAGTTCCACCCGCCGAAGAACCGCACCGCCATGCGTGTTCCGCTGGTACCGAAGACCTCCTTGCGGCGCAGCGCATCGAAGATGCTTGGCCGCGAGTTCTCCTCCGCCCACACCGCAGTGAGCCCGCCGGGCCCGAAGATGAGGCCGCCGTCGGTGAGCACGCCGGTTCCCAGCTGCTTCGCGGGCGTGTCGTCGTCGGTGCCGCGGTGGCCGATGAACGTTGCCTCCTCGGTAGCGCCCGGAGATCCGTTGTGTGTGTCGGTGCTGGCAATGATGCCGAGTTGGTACGGATTGACGCCCAGGCGTTCTTTCTCCTGCAAGCCCGCGAGCAGTATGTTGCGGACATAGTCGAGCCGCGACACACAGCCCTTCCCGGTCGAGCCGAATTGTCCCGTGTCGTCACCGCAATCGGCAAACGGCGCCGGTCGCCGGCGCTCGAACTCGCACGCTTCGTCCGGCGCGCCGATGATCCCCGAGATTCCGTTGAGGCATTCCGAGCTGCCTTTGTGTTGATAGATCTCCACCAGCGGCTCCATCGCGGCGCGGAACCTCGCCTGCGCGCGTTCGTCATCGACGCTGGTGGCGCCGGGGTACTCGACGAGAAACATCCTGCCGTTGCTCTCGTTCGAGTTGTGCGGGATGGCGAGGACATCACACCCGCTCTCGGCATCGAGGCAGGAGGCCTTCAGCTCGGACCACAACCCCTGCGGTGTCCCTGCCTCGAACACGGAGATTGGTAGCGGCACTCGGTCGTTGCGGAAGATCACGTTGCGGTGCAGCGTACTGGCGCTGGTGCTGGCCGAGTACTCGTACGCCACGAATGAGGTGAAGGAGCATTGCGCGCTGCGGTCGTAGGCCCCCGCCGCCGCCGCCTGCTCGCGCTGCCAGACGGTCGCGGCTTGCTGCAAGCAGATCCGGTCGTCTGCGCCGCAGATATCGGGGAAGCGGCTCGGGTTCCTCCCGGTGAGGCGGATGCCGAACTGGCGTACTGCGCTGTAGGCGTCACCACGGTACAGCACACAGGTCGCGGCGTCGTACGTCGGTGAGCCCGGCGTGGTACACGCCTCGACTTCGCCGAGGTACTCCGAATGATCGGTCACCGCCGTGAAGTCGAGCGGGCGAGCCAAGCGAAGCGTCTGCGTGCCGTGTCCGTTGGCGTCGAGCGGCGGCAACGAAACCGGATCGCCCTGTGCAAAGCGATAGGCCTGAACGGGCGTCGTGTCGACGTCGAAGGCGTGCGCGTCGAACGAGTAAGTGGTGTGCACGTGCAGGTCACCGAAGTAGACATTGCGAAGGGGGTTGTGCTCGGCGCACGGCTCACGTGCCTCGACGTAGCCTGTGGGCGTTGCGGTCGCAGCCGGCAGCGGGGTGGCAGGAGTGGCGGGCGGCACTGAGTTATCACCGCCGCAGCCGGTCGCGAAGAGCGCAAGGAAGGGCACACAGATCAACGCCGCTCGAAGTATGGCAAGCTCTGGTGGCGCGGGGCGGCCCGCCCCCCCGGGACGCCCCCCGGGGCCCGGGGGCGCGCCCCCCCAGCAGGCCCACCAGGCGGGCAAA
>JBGQHM010000229.1:0-11022 GCA_041497995.1 Binatia bacterium
ACGAGATTATCACGCTGGTAAACATCGCCCTCGGCAATGCCCAACCTTCGGTGTGTCCGCATGGCGTTTCGAGCGGCGCCGCGGTCGACATCGCGCTGATCATTCAGGCGGTCAACGCCGCCCTGGGCGGGTGTAGCGGCTGATGATCCGGAAGGGAGCGACAACGTCTACAGAGAACGCGCGCATCCAGAAGTTCACGCTCCTGTAAAGCCGACGTATGTCGGTCCGGCCAACAGGCACATGGACGAGACGAATGTCTCGGGGAAAAAGGAGAGCGCATGACGCACGAGCAAGTCGCCTATCGACAGGACCGGAGAATGGAGTGGTTGGAGCGCGCCTTCGCAGTGGGGATGTTTCTGCTGATACCCGCAGTAATTCGAGCGCAGTCCATTCCAGTGGGCAGCGAGTTCCAGACCGACTCGACGTTCACCAAGATCACCACCGGCGATATCGTCACCACTCGCGCCTGGTACTGGAATGGTGCCTGGGGTGACTACGACGACGATGGCTACCTCGATCTGTTCGTCGGCAGCACGTTCCCCTCCAACACGAACTTTCTGTATCACAACAATCGCGACGGCACCTTCACGCTCATCGAGGCCGCGAAGATGCCGAAGATCCCCAGCAACCAGCACGGCGCGGCCTGGGGCGACTATGACAACGACGGGCACCTCGACCTGATCGTCACGGCGGGGAACCCCGAAGTCACGCACAACGTGCTGTACCACAACAACGGGGATGGCACATTCTCGGGGATCACCACCGGCCCCATTTTCACGGGGACCTCTCGGGATGGCTTTCACGCCCCCAGTTGGGGGGACTACGACTACGATAACGATGGCTTCAGGTCAGCATCGATGAACTGCTCACGCTGGTCAACGTCGCGCTAGGTAGCGCACAACGTTCGGCGTGCCCGCACGGCGTTCCGAGCAGTGCCGCGGTCGACATCGCGGTCATCATTCAGGCCGTGAACCACGCGCTGAACGGGTGCGGTGGCGGATGATCCGGATGGGAACGACAACGTCTACGTCCCGACTATGACGCGCGCATCCGGAAGTTCACGTGCCCCTAGAGCCGAAGTATGTCGGTCCGGCCGACGGGCACAACGCCTGGCGGTGTCATCGAGAACTTCCAGCCGCCGGCGGCGTGAGTGTTTGCCGCGGCGCCAGCGTCACCAGCAACGCCGGCAGCACGGTCACCGCGGCCGTCACACAGAGGAACAGACTGGCGGCGGTGAGCAAGCCCATGTGCGCCAACGCCGGGTAGTGCGACAGACCGAGGAACCCGAATCCCGCCATCGTGGTCAGCCCACTGACGATCAGCGCGCGGCCACCGTGGCGTACGGCGTCGCCCGGTGTCTCACCCTGCTGGTAGCGCTCCGCCACGTAGACACAGTTGTCAACGCCGATGCCGAGGATCAAGGGCACTACAATCAGCGTCACCGGATCAATGCCAATACCCGTCACTTCGAGCACGGCCAGGAAGCCGGCGATCACCAGCGCTTCCGGGATCAGGATGGCGCACGCCAAACCCCAGCGTGGGAAGTTCCACAGCACCAAGATGAAGTTCAGGACGAATGACGCCGCGCAGAACCCGACGAGCTCGCGCCGCAGGAGGCGCCCGAGCTCGTCCTGCAGTAGCGCGCGGCTGGCGACAATGAAGGAGGTTCCCTGCAATTCGCTGTGCAGGCGATCGGCGATCGCCGCCAGGCTCACACCGGGAGCCGGCTCCACGTACGTCGCGACCGTCCAGTCCCCGCCCCGCTGGCGCACGAAACGCCCGAGTACGCCCTCAAACGGACGCAGCGCTGGATCGCCCCACCGTACAACCGCATCGCGAGGTCGCGCGAAGTCCGCAAAGAAAGCCTCGAACTGGGCAGCAACGAATCCCTGCTTCTCCAGCGCCAGCCGTAAATCGCGGGCGACGATTTCACGTGGCAGCGCGTTGAACAGAGCTAAGCGCTCGCGCTGCGTACGCGCAGAGGGCAGCAACACCGTGACGCTGCGGCTGCTGTGAACCTGGCCTTCCTCCCGATACACACCGAGGCGCGTTGCAACGCGCTCACTCCCTTGCAACGCCTCCTCCAGGCTCGCGGCGCGCACGAGGATGGCGCCGCTTGTCCCCGCCCTATCAAAGCGTGCGGCGATCTCGTCTTGCACCCGCGACGCCTCGGTATGTCCCGGGCGCAGGCTGGTGAGGTCCGCGTCGAATCCGACATGGACCGCAGGCACTACAAGAGCCGCACCGGCAGCCAACACCACCAGGCTCACGACGCGGCCGCGTCTGGATGTCCACCGCGCAAGGTTGCCGAGACGCCGCACGTCCAGCTGGCCGTGCACGAGCGAGGTGCGTGGCAACAGGAAGCTCAACGCCGGGTAGATGAGAAGAAACTCGGCAATCGTGACCAGCATCCCAATTGCGGTCAGGAAGCCGAGCTGACTCACCCCCGCGAGTTTCGAGAAGCCGATAACAAAGAACACCGCCGCAGTAGTCGCCGACGCCACAACGTTGGCGCGGCCGAGCCCCGTCAACGTACGCATCACGGCGCCGCGCAGGTCTGCATGCTCCAGCTCCTGAAGCAAACGCGTGTAGTATTGGATGCCGGAGTCAATCGACAGACCATAGAGGATGGCCGCGAAACTCAGGGACACGGCATCGAGCTGGGCATAGCAGAGGAGCGACACCGCGAAGGTGATCACGGTACTCAGTACGAGCGGGTACGTGACAAACGGCAGAATGCGCAGGTTGCGGTAGCCGAGGTAGAAGATCGCCAACACACCGATGAGCGCCAGCAACGTGTAGCGGCCGACGTCCCACTTGATCGTCGCGGCATCCTCTAACGCGAAGGCGTAGCTCCCGGTGTATCCCACCAGCAGTGCACTGACGCCGGCCGTCGCGGAGCGTGCCTGCGCTTCAGCGTCGTACACTTGTTGCATGAAATGCGTCGTGAAGGCGTTGTCGAACGCGTTATGCGTCGGCCGCACGAAGATGAGCAGAGCGGTCCCATCCGACGTGCTCAGGTACCCACCCCTGACGTTGAGCGTGGCGTCGTCAAAGGCGACCGCCAGGGTGCGCGCCGCGATCGGCGTGATGGCCAGCGGGTCACGCCGTAGCCAGCGCGCCGCCATGAAGTCGAAGGGCGCCCGCAGCACGGCCCGGTTGGCCGCCACTTGGGCCTCGAGGCCCGCGGCAGTCAGTCGCTCGCGCAGGCGCACGTAGTCGGCGGCGGGCAGGTAGTTGTAGACCAGCGGACCGAGGATGCCGGCTTCCAGTTGCTCGACGTCGACCTTCGCCTGTACACTTACGACGGTGTCGAGGGCGCGCAGACGGGTCGCAAAGGCGTCGGCAAACCCCTGCAACGCCGGCGGCTCCGGCCCCTCGACCAGCACGATGAGCTCGTCGAGCTCACCGAAGTCGGAGACAAAGGTCTTGAAGTTGTCGAACGCCGGCGCGCCGGTTGGCAGCATGCTGAGGACATCAAAATCGAAACGCAGCGCGACCAGGGAGCACGCCGACAGCAGTGCCACTGCCAGCGATGCGCCGAGGATCATGCGGTGGCAGCGTTCGATGAACGCCGCCCATGACGCCGCGCTCGGCATCACGACGATGAGCTGCCCGGCTGCGGTGCGTCGAAGAGCTCGTCTGCCAGGATCGGATTCACGTCGTAGCTGCGCACCGTGATCTCGAGGCGCACCTTTTTCTCCGGATAGGTCAGGCTGATCTGGAACGGTAAGTCGACCGACGCGACCTGCCGGTAATCATCGAACTGCATGATCAGGTCCGGCTCACCGCCGACGAAGTGTACTTCCTGACCTACGTGACGTGTCGCTGTCTGGACACGGATCAGACGCGCAAGCGCTCCCGCATGGTCACGACAGTCCACGATGGTCTCAGCAACTCCGCCCTGCGCAGTGCATCGCAGCCCACCATCGGTGCCTAGAAACACCGCGCGCAGATCCGCCGGTGAGAAGGGTGCGTGCTCGGCGATCTCTGCATCGCTAAACCCCTTGCCTTCCAACGGGAGCTCCATGCGGTCATGGTCGTCCGCACTAGTGTAGTCGAACACGGTGGGGCCGAACGGCAACAGTAGGCGGATCCGAAACCGATCCGGCTTCTTCACCAGCAAGACCCCGTCGGCGCGCTGCACCTCGCCGGCGCGGTCGACCCGCGCACTGAAGCGGGCACGCAGCGCCTGCACCTCGGCATCCTGGCGTCGCACCGCGGCGTACACTGCGTCCGGCGTCAGGTCAGCCGGGGCGGCCGCGGGCAGAGGGACGTGCGCCCGACAGGCAGCCATGAGGGCACTACACACAATGACGACACCGCCCAGACGATGCCTCATCCCCGCCCCTCACCTGCGTCGCGCACCAGCTGCAACACGAGCTCACCAGCCGCACGCACGCGTCCGTTGACGCGGACGACGCCGCGCGACTTCACCGTCGCGCCGAAGACGCGCAGGATGCGCGCCCGCACTTCCAGCTGATCGCCTGCCACAACGGCGTGCGTACCGGTACGAAAGCGATCGATGCGCGCCAGCACCGCGCCACTTCCGGGCCGGACAGCGAGCACGGCCAGCCCGACGCATTGGGCGATTGCCTCCGCGAGTAGCACCGCCGGCAAGCAACCGTCGGCGTCCAACAGCGGATCGCTGCTCGTGAGATTCTTCACCGCCACCGCGCTCACGCCGGGAATCACCTCGACAATGCGATCGAGTAGAAGGAACGGATAGCGGTGGGGCAACGGCAGCCCGGTACGCGGCTCATTCATGACGAGACGGTGTCGCATCGAGCGCCGCGTTTGCAGTGACGTCGTTGCGGTGAATGTCCGAGAAGGCAATGTCCAGGCTGTCACCCAACGCTTCCTCGAAGTGAATGGTCGTCACCACCCACTGCGGCGGCACGAACGACATATCAATCGAACGGAACATGTGCTGCAACTGCGATTCGCGCGGCACCAGGTGCACGCGGACGCCGTCGCCGTCGGGCGCGGCCGTCACCTCAAACGTATCGCGCATCGCGGTCAGTGAGCCCGTAAACAAGCCAGAGAGCTGGCGCATCATTGCGCTGAACGGTGCGAGAGCCGCCAGTTCATCCTTCGCGCCGGCGTGGTCGGGCAGATGAATTCCCTCGCGATCAATGCGCACCGTGAACGGCGGCTCAGTGACGCGCCACATGAATTGGTCGGGATGTCGGAACGCGAATTCGCCGCTAGTCACCAGCGGCTCGGCGAGCAAGCTGAGGTGCTTGGTCTGCTCGAAACGCGCTGACAGCGTCCGCGTACTGTGCTGGCTCGCGTCGATGACCTGCAGGCAGGCATCGGTCCCTGCACACGGCGCCGCTGCAGCGCTACGGCACGCCGCAGCGACGGCAACCAACGTCAGGGTGCCGCACAGGGCGTGCACTCCGTGCCTCATGTGCCTGGACGCCGGAACAGTAGCGCGATGCTGTTCCCTCCTCGTGCCATGGACATCATCAGCGCGTGCTCCATCTCCCAGTGCTCGGCCGTCGGCCGCGCGAAATGAAACGGCGCCTCCGCTGGCGGGCGCCGCAGGTTGCACAGAGGGGGCACCACTCCGTCACGCAGCGCCAAGCAGGTCGCCACCGCGGCGAGCGCGCCCGCGGCGCCAAACTCACCGATCGCCCCTTTGATCGACGTGAGCGCCATCTGCGGCGCCGCCTCGCCAAACACGTGGGTCAGCACATCCACCTCGCACGCATCGAGGCGCCGCGAGCCGTTCGCGCTACCGCATACCAAGCCGATCCCGCCTTGGGTGGGAGACCCCACGCAGCGCGCAAGCCACGCCTGCAGTCGCGCCACCGCCGCCGGCGCGCGGGCCGGCCAATCGTACGCTGGGGCCGGCACGCCGAAGCTGACGTAATCCGCAATCTCCGCATAGATCGGAGCACGCCGGTCCCGCGCGCGTTCCGCAGATTCGAGCACCAGCATGGCCGCGCCTTCGCCGAGAATGACGCCGTTACGATCCACATCGTACGGACTGCACCACTTCGCGCCGCCGCGCTGCGAAGACAGGGCGCGGTAGTCGCGATACGCGGCGGCCACGATCTCCGCCAGCTCGTCTCCACCGCCGGCCACAACGACATCGGCCCGGCCGGCGCTGATGACGTCGCATCCCAGTGCGATCGCCTGCTCGCCGGACACCTCGCCTTGGCTCACGGTCAGGTTCACGCCGGTGGCGCCAATCTCCATCGCTGCGTAACTCGCCGGCGCGTTCAAGACCAGGTTGGGAAACATCATCGGGCTCGCCCGCGCCGGCCCTTTGGTGAACAGGCGTTCGAGATACTGTGCCGACTCATCCACGTTGGCGAGGGCGGAACCCACGACGACACCGATCCGTTCGGGCGGCGGAGCTGCGTCGGCCACTCGCGCATCATCCAAAGCCATACGGACGGCAGCCACGATGCTGCGAGACACCGGGTCGGCGCGGCGCAGGTGTGGAGATCGGATGAAATCGCGCGGGGAGAATTCGGGCAGCTGCGCGGCGAGCCACGGCACCGGCGCCGCGAGTGGTCTGATGCCCGACTCGCCCGCGCACAGGGCCCGCCAGAATGCGTCACGCCCGATGCCGATCGGGCTGACGATGCCGAGGCCGGTAACGGCGACGGCAGTGTCTCTCCGTCCGCTTATCGCCATGCTCGCAGCACGACGCTCGTGTTGTTGCCGCCGAAGCCGTACGAGTTGGACATCACCGTACGTACCGTCTGCGTACGGCTCATCTTCGGAACGTAGTCCAGATCGCACTCGGGGTCGGGATGCTCGAGGTTGACCGTGGGCGGGACGAAGCCGCCGCGCATCGCCAGCACGCAGGCCAGCGCCTCGATGGCCCCCGCCGCGCCGAGACAATGGCCAACCATCGATTTGGTCGAGCTGACAGGGACGCGGTAGGCGCGCGGACCCAGCAGCGTTTTGAGAGCCCGCGTCTCGATGACGTCGTTGAGCGGCGTCGCGGTGCCGTGCGCGTTGACGTAGTCGATCTCATCAGGTGCCACGCCGCTCTCCTGCAGCGCCCGTTGCATGGCGAGGAGTGCACCGGCGCCGTCGGGGCGCGGCTGCGTGATGTGATGCGCGTCGGCGCTCACGCCATACCCAAGGAACTCGCCGAGGATCGTCGCGCCGCGCGCCTGCGCCTGCTCGCACTCTTCGAGCACGAACATCGCGGCCCCCTCGCCGAGGCTGAGGCCGGCGCGGTCCCGATCGAACGGGCGACACGGCACGGTGTCGAGCGCCTGCAACGCATTGAATCCGGAGAAGGTCATGCGACACAGCGAATCGACCCCACCACACAGCACGGCCCTGGCGCGGCCCGCACGAATCCAGTCGGCGGCGATGCCGAGCGCATTGCCGCTGGACGAACACGCGGTCGACACCGTTAGTCGAGGCCCGTAGCAGCGGAACAGACTGGCCAACAAATCGGCTGATGTGGACACCAGCGTTGCGGCCATCACCGAACGTGGAAGCGGAGGCAGGTCACAAAGGCGGCGCCGATACTGTTCCTCGGAGCCGAACATGCCCCCGGTCGTCGCGCCGATCGCGATCCCAATATCCGCAGCGCCATCCAACCCCGCCACAGCCAGTGCCTCCCGCGCTGCGATCGCCGCGAGCAAATCGGAGCGCGATGCGCGCCGCGCGATCGGTCGTGACAGCCACGCCGGCGCCCCCAAGGCGCGCACTTCCGCAGCACACGAGCTGCGATACGAGTTGCCGTCGAAGAGCGAGAGTGACGCGATGCCGCAGCGAGCGTTCCGCAACCCGTCGGCAAACGCTTCAACCCCTACCCCCAAGGCGTTGATGCTGCCCGCACCAACGACAGCTACACGACGCATTCAGAGCTCGCGTCCCACCCGCTCCGCCTGTTGTTCGCATATGTAGTCGGCCAAGGCGTCGATCGACGCGAAGGCGAGCTTGCCCACTTCCTCGTCGGGGATGACTACGCGGAACTCCTCTTCGACCAGTACGACCAGCTCGAGAGCGTCGATCGAGTCCAACCCCAGGCCTTCCACAAAGATCGGTTCGGCGTCCTGAATGCTCTCGGGAGCGACACCCTCGAGCTTCAGCCCTTCGACCAGCAGATGTTTCAGACGCGTCTTGAGCTCGTTGCGATCCAAGAGGTTCCTCCACGGACAGTAGTTTTCAGATCATCGTCAGGCCGCCATCGACAGTCAAGGTCGCGCCGGTAATATACTGCGCGCGCTCCGACACTAAGAAGGCGATCGCCTCAGCAATATCCTCGGGCGAACCGAAGCGACTGAGTGGAATCTGGGCCAGAAACTGTTCGCGCACGTCGGCGCGCATGTTCGCAATCAACTGGGTGTCCACCAGGCCCGGGCAGACCGCGTTCACCGTGATGCCGTAGCGCGCCACCTCGCGGGCAAGCGACTTCCCCATGCTGAGCAGACCACCCTTCGAAGCGGCATAGTTGGCGGCGCCATCCTTGCCGACGAGGCCCGCCGGCGAGATGACGTTGACGATTCGCCCCCAGCGCCCGGCGATCATCGAGCGCACCGCGTGGCGTGCACAGAGAAATGCACCGCGCAGGTTCGTCGCCAGCACCGAATCCCACGCACTCTCGGACAACATCATGAGGAACCCATCGTGTGTCGTGGCGGCATTGTTCACCAAGATGTCCACGCCACCCCAGCATTGCTTGAGGTGATCGAACATCGCGGCAATCGCCTGAGCATCCGCGACGTCGGCCTTGACGACCTCAGCAACGCCGCCCTGCGCAACTATCGCCTCCGCGGCAGCCGCCGCTTCGGCGTCGGAGTGTGCGTAGTTGATCGCCACGCGCGCCCCGTCGGCCGCAAGCGCCACAGCCGTCGCGCGCCCGATGCCGCGCGAGGCGCCGGTAATCAGCGCACGCCGCCCCTGCAACCCGCCACTCATCGTAGCAGTCGCCAGAGCTGCCCTTTGATCTTGCGCTCGCGCAGTTTCTGCAGAACCTGGACGTTCGTCTTGATCCCCTTCCCCGGCACGATCCAGTTGGAATGGGCGCGCGCATACGCCTCGATGCGGTCGATCAGCTCGTCACCGAGAGCCGGAGAGATGTAGAATTTCGGATACAGCAAATTGTCATCGTCATCGATTTGGCCGTCACGCAGCGCGATCTCAACCATGCCCGTACCGGGCAGCACGCGAATGCCGGTCAACGCGATGACCGCGGTGGGCTGGAGCTCATCCATCAATTCGATGGTCTCGGTCACCGTCTGCTGTGTCTCGCCTGGCCCGCCGAAGATCAAGCTGTGGCAGAACTTCAGATGGTGCTTGTGGCACAGCGCCGAGGCATCCCGCAGGTCGTCGGCATCGAACTCCTTCTTCAGGTTGGCGATCATCGTCGCGGATC
Organism: Binatia bacterium; assembly: GCA_041497995.1. GTDB lineage: Bacteria > Desulfobacterota > Binatia > HRBIN30 > HRBIN30 > DATKMS01. The sequence continues at coordinate 9,359 of JBGQHM010000229.1, forward strand.
CGGAGTCCGTGCCGAACTCGATCGCCTTGCAACCCGACCGCGCCATGAGGTCGCAGAGCTCGTCATCGATGAACTTTGGATTCAGGTAACCCGACCATTCGATGTCGAGCTCGCGGGCCGCGATCTCCTCACAGATATCCTTGGCGTGACGAATCGGCATGTTGAAGATGTTATCCACGAAGAACCAGTGCCGCACGCCATGCTCGCTGCGCACCGCTTCAATCTCGTCCACCACCGCCTGCGCCGTGCGCATGCGGACGGTCGACCCTTCGATCAGCGGGTAGCTGCAGAAGACGCACTCGAAGTAGCAGCCGCGCTTCGTCTGGATGTTCAGCGCTCCACCGCGTTGGTAGTACAAGTCCATATCGAAGCGCCGGCGCAGCGGGATGCCGGCGAGGTCGAGGTGTTTGATGCGCGTCACCGGCCTCACGCAGACGCCGCCATTCACTGGACGGCAGGCGTATTCCGCAGTCGAGCGTATCGGCTCACCGTTTGCGAGGTGCCGCAGTATCCACGGGAAGGCCATCTCGCCCTCACCGACCACACCAACGTCCGCGCCCAGGTACTCCATGATGGTGTCGGGCATCACGGTGAAGCCAGCGCCGCCGAGGACGATGGGTACACCGGTCAGCGCGCGCACGCCGTCGACCAACTGCTTGTAGTCGTCAATGTACGAGGTGTTCTGCGGATACGACGAGGAATCCAGGTTGCGCAGTGAAATGCCGACGACGTCGGGTTGCGTCTCACGGATCTTCGCGTCGAGCGCCGCGGGCACGGCATCGAGAAAGCACAGATCCAACGTGTCGACGCTGTGTCCGTCCCGCGCCGCCACGGCGGCCATGTATGCAGCGCCGATCGGGAAGACCGGATCGGGCAGCTTCTCGGTATTCGCGGAGATCAGCAGGACTCGAAGTGAGTCGTTCACGAGCGCCTCATTCCTCGCGTGCCAGCAGGAGCGCGACGGTGGGGCCTGAATAGCAGAGCGAGTGCACCAGAGCGAGCTGTGCGCGCCGCAAGCGCGCTTCGGTTCGACTCCCCGGTAGAGACGCACCATCAAGACCGAACCCGACACCGTCAACCACCGAGGCTGGCGCGTTGAGGAGGGCAGTGGCCAATGCCAGCGACAATGCGCCATCGACGCCGAACGTCTCGCCCCACGCCGACTTCGGTGCACACAAGAGTGGAGCGTGCGCTTCGCCGAGCACCGCGCGCAGAGCGGCCAGCTCGACGGCGTCGAGCGCGGTGCCGTGCGCGCTCGCCATGACCAAGCCAACCTCGCCGGCGGCGTGGCCGCTGAGTGCCAGCGCGCGCTGCATGGTCTCGACAAGGGCTGTGCATTGGCGTCTCGGTCCCGTCAGGGACGGTTCGAAACCGGCCGCGTAGCCGTCGACGCGCGCCCACGCACGCGCGCCGCGTTTGTGGGCCGATTGCCGGCGTTCGAGCACCAACACCGCCGCACCCTCAGCCGGGCACACGCCCGCACTGGGCTCGCGAAACGGTAGCGCGTCGCCCGACTTCAAGAGGCGCATGTCGGCAAGCGCGCGCACCAGCGCCTCGCCAAGCGCGTCAGCGCCGCCGGCCAGCACGACGTCGGCTTTGCCCGTGCGAATCAGATCGCATCCGTAGCCGATCGCCTGCAGACCAGCAGCCAGGCCGGCATGTGA
>JBGQHM010000230.1:0-10863 GCA_041497995.1 Binatia bacterium
AGCAGAGAGGATCTCGTGGAGTGGCTGCGCGAGCATATCCGCGCAACGTGACGCCGAGCGGACGCACGGGAGAGACGCGCGGCGCGGAAGACCGGCGTTAGCGGCTCAGTTCCCGCCCCCGTACCCGACCTGCACGTTCACCGAACCGCGCGGCTCAACCTTCACGCGCTGCTCCTTGGTCCCAAGCTTCTCCTGCCACACCGCAACCACGTACTCGCCAGGCGGCACGTTAGCGAGCGTCACCGCGCCGGTCGCCGGCGTCACGGCAACGTACGGGTTGGGAACGACGGCAAGGTACGCGCTCATCCACGGATGGATGTCGCAGCCCACTGGAATGGCGATCTCGGGCTTGTCGAACGTCAGGGTCCGCTTCGAGCCCTGGCGGCTCATCAGGAAGTTGAAGGCGGTCACGATCTGCGGACGGGCGTGCACATTGTGCGCTTCCGGATCGCTGTTCAAGAAGTCCACCGCCTGCCCCACCATCGCGGCCGCGACGTGCGGATGATAGACGCAGCCTTTCTGGTCCATGACGACGGGCTCGCTGGGCGGCGCGAATACCCACTTGTCCAACCCTTCCTTGATCCAGACCACGGCGTTGGCGAGATGCCCGTCCTGCACCAGCAGCGAGTTGTCGGTCACCGGCTCCTGGTGCTGTGCCGCACACTGCGGCGCGATGCGCATGTCGAACACCGCCGGGGTCGGCACCGCGCCGGTATACGACACGTCGACGTGAATCGTGCCGGCAGTCGCCGGATCCACCGGCGTGGCGACCACCGCTTGCTTCGGCGGCGCGGACGAATCGCTGCAGCTGGCAAGGATGCAGAGGAAAGCCAGCAACAGGTGTGGAAGAGAGGCCCCTTCCGCTGCTCGACGCAGGCGTGTGCGCACGTTCTCCTCCAACGCAGTCCGGTTGGCGCGAATCAGTGCGGGGCCGCCGCCGGCCGCTTGCTCTCGGCGGTCTCCCGGCACTGCGGGCAGATGCCGTACATGGTGAGCGCGTGGCTGTGGACGGCGTAGCCGGCACGCCCGAGCTCGGGCCACCTCGGCCGCATGCTCCGCTTGCGCAACAAGTCGGTCACCGTGCCACATCCCTCGCACATAAAATGGTCGTGGTCCTCCAGCATGCCGTCGTAGCGCGCCGCCCGATCCGCCAGCTGGACCACGCGGATCTGTTGCTGAGCCGCCAACTTCTGCAAGTTCCGATAGACGGTTCCCAAGCTGACCCGCGGCAGCTTGCGGCGCACGCGGCGATGCACCTCCTCCGCGCTGGGGTGGTCGTGTGCCGCGTTCACCACGTCGGCCACGGCGGCAAGCTGGCGCGTGCGCCGTTCTCTCATGCGGCTTCCAGGTCCTGCGCCAACGAGCGGCGCACGGCGTCGTCGATCACCACATGGTGACGGTAGTTGGGATGGTCGATGATCAGCCGCACCGGCTGCGCCGGGTCGAGGAACGCCCGCCGTGCGGCGTCGTTGAACGGGAAGCGCACGTACTGGACCGCACTGAGCTTGTCCTCTTTGCTGCGCCCGGCTTCGAACGCGCCGCGAATGCGCACTCCCGTGCCCGGCGCCACGCCACCGATCTCCATCGTGACAGCTTCGTCGATACCGATGAGGCTGACGAGGCGCTTGCGGATCTCGGTCTCCTCCGTGATCTCGATGAGCATGGTCGCGCTGAGCTCGCCGGGGTTGGGAATGAGCGCGTTGTACACCTCGAGCTCCTCGCGCACGCGGTCGAGGTCGGTGAGGTGCTCGGCGCGCAGCATCTCGTGGATCTGGAACCACATCGTGTCGTGGTTCTCGAAGACGAACGTCACCTGATCGCCCACCGACACGCGCCGGTGTTTCTTCAGCGCGATGATGCGTTCGCGGCGCTCGGCACGCGCTTGCTCGTAGCGCTCCAAGCCCATGATTTCGTCGAGCGTAACTTTCTTCATCGGCGTGGAAGCGCTGCGATCGTCGCGGCAGGAGTGGCCGCCAACGAGCAGGCGGGGCACGGACTCAGCCGGCCCCGCCCCGCAGGTCGATTCACTTACTGCCCAAGCCCCTGCAGGCCCTTGGTGAAGCGGTTGGCGTGCGATTTCTCGGCGCGCGCCAAGGTCTCGAACCACTCGGCGACCTCGTCGAAGCCTTCGCCGCGCGCGGTCTTGGCAAATCCCGGGTACATCTCGGTGTACTCGTAGGTCTCGCCCTCGACCGCCGACTTCAGGTTCTTCTCAGTGTCACCGATCGGCACGCCGGTGCACGGATCTCCAACTTCCTTGAGGAAGTCCAGGTGCCCGAAGGCATGTCCGGTCTCTGCCTCGGACGTGTCGCGGAACAGCCCGCCAACGTCTGGGTAGCCTTCAATGTCCGCGCGGCGCGCGAAGTAAAGGTAGCGACGATTGGCCTGCGACTCGCCGGCAAACGCCGCCTTCAGGTTCTCGTGGGTTTTGGTGTCTTTCAAACTCTTTGCCATTCTTTGACCTCCCTAACAGGAATTGTTCCTGTTAGGTATCGCTGAAGGCAACCAAGGTGTCAATCCCCCCGCGGGAGACCGAGAGCAGGCGACAGTGGCGGTGCGCAACCCACCGTGAGGATGACGTAGAGAGAGACTACAGAAGACCGAGCGCACGGACGCTGGGCCGTTCGCGCAGGCGTCCGATCCAGGCGGCGACGTTGTGCAAGCGGGCATCGACTTCCACCCCAAGTTGTCCGAGGATCATCACTCGTGGCGCGAACGCGATATCAGCGAGCGTGAACTCGCCAACCAGGAACTGCTTGCCATCCAACGCGCCTTCCAGGCGACCGAGAACGCGGCCGATTTCGGCTTGATAGCGGCGCAGACGCTCCGCGTCGCGTTCCGCCTCCGGTTTGTGCAGCTCTGTAAGGATGAAGCCCGCCGGTGGCATGAAGGAATTGTCGCAAAAGTCTTCGAGCTGTCGCACGCGTGCGCGGCCAGCGGAATCTTCGGGCATCAGCTGGGGGTTCGGGTACTCCTCGTCGAGGTATTCGTCGATGATCGTCGAATCGTATACCACAACATCGTCGTCGATCAGGACGGGCACTCTGCCGTAGGGATTGAGCTTCAGAAACTCAGGTGTTTTCTGCTCACCCTTATGCAAGTCCACGTGAACACGTTCATATTCCAGATCCTTCTCGGCGAGAACGATCCGGACTTTCTGACAGAAGGGGCAATCCGGGTAGTCATACAGTCTGATCATCAAATTCCCCCCTTTTTGCCTTTACGGCCCACGCCCTGCGCCGCACAACATCGCAGAAAACCATTGGCGTGTCCACCCAGAATGCCCGTGAAGTCGGTAAGAAAAGCGGCTTTAGGCGACGTGTTGCCAGGCGTGATACGAGCTGCGAACGAGCGGGCCCGACTCGACGTGCCGGAAGCCGAAGTGGAGCGCTTCGTCGCGCAAGGCCGCGAACTCGGCCGGGGGCAGGTACCGTTCTACCGGCAGCTGCGATGACGATGGGCGCAGGTACTGCCCAAGGGTGAGGATGTTGCACCCGACCGCCCCAAGGTCGGCGAACACCCCCCGTAACTCGTCGTGCTCCTCCCCCAGACCCAACATGAGGCCGGTCTTCGTCAACAGCCCCGGCCGGTGGAGCTTGGCGTGGCGGAGGAGCTCGATTGAGCGCTCGTACCGTGCCCCCGGGCGCACCCGCCGGTAGAGCCGCGGCACCGTCTCCGTGTTGTGGTTGAGGATATCGACCGGAGCATCGACGATGGTATCGACTGCCGCCAGGTCGCCTTTGAAGTCAGGAACCAACATCTCGACGGTACACTCGGGCACGCTGGCCTTGATTGCTTGAGCGGTCCGGGCAAAGTGCCCTGCCCCGCCATCCGGCAGATCGTCGCGGTCGACGGAGGTGACCACGACATGACGGAGGCCCAGTCGCGCCACCCCCTCAGCCACCCGCTCCGGCTCGTCCAGATCGACCGCAACCGGTCGTCCATGAGCCACCGCACAGAAGGAGCAGTTACGCGTGCAGACATCGCCGAGGAGCATGAACGTCGCCGTCTTGTGATCCCAGCACTCGCCGACGTTGGGACAGTGCGCTTCCTCGCAGACCGTGTGCAGCCGCAGGTCCTTCACGACACGCTTGGTCTCGAAGAACGCCTCGCCGGACGGCGCTCGGACCTTGATCCATTCAGGATGTCGGCGCGCCACGGTCATGCGTGACACTCTTCAACGTCGCGTGGCTGAGTGTATCCGAAGGCAGCGCGAAACCGACTTTCGATGCGCGCGGCGACCGCCGTCATCGACGGCGCCGTTCCGAGCTCCACGGCCATCGACGTCATGCGCACATCGGGCATACGGCACGGGACGATGTGGGCAAAGAAGCGCAGGTCGGTCGATACGTTCAGGGCGATGCCGTGGAACGTCGTCCAGCGACGCACCCCGACGCCGATCGAGGCGATCTTCGCGCCACCGACCCAGACGCCGGTCATACCATCCTGGCGGGCGGCCGCGATCCCAAAGTCCGCACAGACACCGATCAAGACGCCCTCCAAGGTCCGCACGTAGCGGTGAACGTCGCGCCCGCCGTGTCGCAGCATGATGATTGGATACGCGACCAATTGCCCCGGTCCGTGGAAGGTGACGCCGCCGCCGCGACTGATGCGGAAGACGGGGACGCCGAGAATCTGATCGGCGCCGCGCAGATCCTCTGCGTCCGCACCGCGTCCCAAGGTGAAAACGGGCAAGTGCTCCAGCAGCAACAGGTAGTCCTGCGCCTCACCGGCAACCTTGCGGGCGACCAGCTCCTCCTGCACTGCCAGCGCCGCCTCGTAAGGACAGACCCCCAGGTTGCGGACCACGAGCTCCATGTTGGTGTTCAAGGTAGTCGAAGCGTCCCGGTCCCGCAACGCGATCGCGCTCCTAGCGATTGGCACCGCCCGCGCATGGACGAACGTTGCCGCCATGCATCTTGACTATATTGTACAGAGCATAGTACAACTCATTCAATACCAACATCACATGATGTTGCAGCAACGAGATGAACGCTCACTCCAAATTGCCGTTCGCGTGGGCTCTGTTACTGGGCCTCGCCGCATCAGCCGATGGCGCCGCGCCTCACCAGACGCCGACGATTGACCCAGACCGCGCCGCCGCTGTGTCATTCATGCGATCCCGACGCGTGGCCCTGATCGACATCGTCACGGGCCACACGCTGGTTGAGGTCCAAGCGCACCGCACGGTGCGGAGCCTGGCGCTCTCCGCCAACGGCGACCACCTGGTCGTCGCCTCGCCTGCGGCACTCGAGAGCATCAACCTCGGCGACACGACCAGTCGGCGCGAGCTCGCGCTCTCCGGCAGCGATCTGGTCACGATGGGGTCGGACGGTCGTCGCGTGTACTGCGCCCGCACGCGACCCACAGGCATCTCCGCGCTGCCGTTCCCATCGACAGCGACGGTCGAGTGGACGGCACGCGCTCCCAGCCGCGTGCGGGCCCTGGCACTCGGGGCGTCGTCTTCACGCCTGCTCGTGGGCCACAGCTGGCACGGCGGCGGCATCGAGGTGATCGACGCCGCGGCTGGAGACATCGAGCGCAGCATCGAGACCCCGAAGGCACCTGCGGCGTTGGTACTCACACGGGACGGACGCACCGCCTTCGCCGCGCTGTGCGACGGCACCTTGATGGTGATCGGGATCGCCGACGGCAGCCACAGCACTCCGACGAAGGTCGGCCGCCGCCCACGCGCCTTGGCCATTGCCCCAGATGACCAACACGTCTACGCCCTCGACGCGTCACGCCGGGCTGTGGTCGTCGTCGATGCAAACACACCCGCGGCCCAACAGACCCTCACGCTGCCGGCGAAGCCGTACGACATGGCACTGTCGCCGGACGGTTCGCGGCTGCTAGTCACCAGCCCATCGGCCAAGTCGATCTTCGTCATCGACACGGCACGTCTCACGATCACCCAAACGCTGCACTTCCGCTGGCCACCGCGGCACGTCGCATTTGCGCACCCGCAACCAGGGATGCCGAGCCCGTCCGTCACCGCGAGCCGTGCCCCAACAGCGACCCAAACCGCACTGTTCCGCAGCCCAGCCGCGACCACCACGCCGACCAGCAGCACAGGTGGAACGCTCACCCCAACACCCACTGGCTCACCTCCACTGTTGCAAGACAACGTGGTCGTTGGCGCCGTCTTTGACGATGAGTCGGCGCAACCGCTGCCCGACGTGCGTGCACAGGCGCGCGGCGCACTCAGCGCGACACAAACTGACACCGGCGGTCGCTACGTCGTTGCGACGCGGCCGGCCATAGTCGAGCTGACAAAGGATGGGTACACGCGAGCGGTACGCCGGGTGATCGGACCTCAAAGCATTGCTGCGACGCGCGTCCTCGATGCCCGTCTCACACGCCTCGCTCCATCACACACAGTGAGCACCAACGGCGGTATCGTAACGACGGACTACACGCCCCAGGGGATTGGCGACACCACGGTCAAGCTCGCGTTTCCCCCCGGTGCGCTGGCGACGCCCGCGAGCCTTCAGCTGACCGCCCTCAGTCCGCAGGCACTGATTGCACCACTACCGCTTGGCTGGAGTGTACTCCTTGGCATCGACATCCAGGCCGACCAACCAGCGGCGCCGTCCGCAACACTCACCATACCTCTCGACATCCTCGGCGCGGCGATGTCACTGCCGGTCACCGTCGCGATGTGGGATGATGCCGGGGCACAGTGGCGCGGCGCCGCACCCGGGACTGTCCGCGGCGATGCAATTGAGATCGCCGTCACGCGTGTGCCCGCGCAACTCGCACTCATCATTCCCGACACCGCCCCTGCACAACCGCCGCTCCCCTTCGCCGGCGCGCCAGTCCAGAGCGTGCCGGCGCTGCTGCGTGCCGGCGAGTCGGCGGTTGTCATCGCTGACCCCGACGTTGTTGTTGCGGGCCCCGACGTCCAGACAACCGTGGAGACGCAAGTCCGCGCGCTGGGTCCGCTCCCGAGCGGCAGCCGCTTGTTGGTTCACCTGCGCGAGCTCTACGAACTACGTGACGGACGCCAGATTGTGGGTACCGCGTCACATCAGGACCTGATCGGCTACCAGCTGAGCACGGGAACACTGCCCGCCGGCAACGCCGGGGAGACGCTCGGCGCGTACTTCAGACTCCGTCCCAGTCGCACATTCACTATCGGTGAGCTGGCGCGCGGACGCATCACAATCGAGACGCTGCTGCCGCAGAGCAACGAACCCGTTAGCGTGGTTGACGCGGCGGGCGGAGACGTCATCGGCGTCGGCAACCTACGCCTGCACGTCCCTCCAAACGCAACCAACCAAGCCACTGTGATCACGCTGCAGCCGGCGTCGCCATCGGACCTACCACCCGGCGTGGCAACGCGAACGGATCTCATCGGTACGCTGTCCTTTGACATTGCCGGCGGCACCCTGAGCCCGACGGCACCGTACGCGGTCGATCTTGGCGTACCGCTGGTAGACGGGCAACGCTTCGCCCTTGCGCGCCTCGCCACCGTCGATCTGCAATCGGCCTTGGTGCTGACGGCATTCGGCCACGCCGAAAGCGGGCGGATCGTCGTGGATTCTTGCCCACCCGAGCTGACCTTCTGCCTTCCTGGCCTCGTGGGGAGCGGCACGTACGCGGTCTTCCGGCTCCCAAGCGGGGCGTCGATCGTCACCGGCAGCGTCGCCGACGACATCACTATCCGTCCCGGGCTCCCGGTGAGCAGCGACACAGCACCCGTAGTGAGTGTAACCGATTCAGCGGGCCGGTATGGGTTACCGATCCCACCGACTGTGTCCTCAGTCATCAGCAGCCACGACCGACAGCGCAACCTGGTGGGCACAGTATCCGTCATGCCGGCGGGGCCGTCTCAGGTCATCACCGCGGACATCGAGCTGCGGGCGACCGTGCCGCGCGTCATTCACGTCAGCCCCCCCACTCACGGCAGTGGCGTTGCGGCAGATGCGCCGATTACGCTCCGGTTCTCCGAGCCCATCGATGCAGCGTCGCTCGCAGGCGCATCAGTCCGGGTCGCCCAAGTCACTGGCCCCAGCGCACCGCTCATTGCGATCCGGTTGTCGCTGAGCACGGATGGGATCGAACTTCTCCTGACGCCTGACGCAGCGCTGCTGCCCGAGGCGCTGTACCGCGTGTCGGTGACTCCTGCCGTGACCGACCGTTTCGGCATGCCGCTCGTACCGTTCGAGAGCGACTTCACAACAGCCGCTCGGTTCAAAGCCGACGCGCTGCCCCCCAACACCCTTCACGTGTCGTTACCCGACCCGGACGGTCGCGTCTTCGTCTGCGGCGGCCCGCAACTAGCGTTGGCGGGGACATTCGTCACCATCATCAATGACACTAGCGGAACGACCTTCACCGGCCGGGCGACTGATCGCAGCGGGATCAGCGGCAGCGATGTGTGCGAAGCGCTCTTCCCCACCCGTTGCGACACCAGCCAACCCGGAAGTTTCTGTGCGGTGGTCGACGCCGATTTCGGCGACAGGATACTCGTGGAGGTTGAGGATGCACTGCACGACACGGTGACGCTCGATACCGGACTGATGCGCGACGAGATGACAGGCACCACGGCGGTAGGCCCGGAAGGTGGAACCGTCGAGGCAACCGCCGATGCCGCGTATCATCTGTCGATTCCGCCTGGAGCCTTCGACTTGGTCACCCTGGTAACGGTCACCCCGGCCGCGCAGAGCGAGTTTCCTACCACCGCAGACGCAACGATGGAATTCATCGCGGGCGCTCGGCTCGACTTCGGCGGCCGCAAGCCACTCAAGCAGGTCGACCTGTCGGTGCCGGCACCCGTCGATGCGAGCGCTGACGACCAATACCTCGCTACACAGGTCATCAGCTTCCGTGGCGCCGACGAACTGACCGCGGTGGATACCGCCTTTTTTGACACCGCGAGTGATTTGGTCACGACCGATCCAGTGGCCTTCGACGGCATCCGCTTCCAAGGGTTGTTCGGCATGGTGCGCACGCGCGCGTGCACGGCCTACGCCACCGGCTTCGTCGCGCTTGGCGAACAGTTCACCGAGGCGTACGTGCCGGGAGGCATGTTGCTCCCGGCGCCGATCCTCACCGCCGACCGCACCCGCTTTACCGTGCCGATCCCGTGCAACCAGCCGGCCGCCGTGGAGCTGCGAACATTCGCCGACGACCCGATCGACTTCCTGTCACTACCGACCGCACCGCAGAAAGGCGAGTTCGTTTTCATAGAGCAGACGTTGAGCGACGATAAAACTCCGCCGGCGGTGATCGGGACGCAGGCATCCATCCCCGATGCAGCGCAAGACGTCGGCCACGATGCGGAGGTGTCGATCCCGTTCGACGAGCCAATTCTCTCCAGCTCGATCGACGGCCACGCCCGTGTGTTCTGCACCATCGGCGGTACGGAGAAGGAGATCATGGGAACGTGGTCGCAGTCGGCGGATGGCAAACGACTCTTCTTCGTGCAGCGAGATGGTCAGCCACTCCACGGCCTGCCGTTCGGGACGCACTGCACCGTGCGCATCGAGGGCGTACAGGATCAGCACGGCAATGCGATGAGCAGTCCGTACGTTACCAGCTTCACCACGTTCCTACCGACCGTTGCCGAACGCGTCGCCCAAGTCGACGCCGTCGCCGTGGACAGCATCGGCTGGCATCGTACTCAGACCAGCGGCGGTGCAGCTCCGCTGTTGAAGCAATTCATCGCGTTTGCGGAAGGCGACGCACACCGTCTCGACTCCCAAGGCGGCGTGCTCATCCAGGAGGTCAACGAACAGCAGATTGCGGCGGCACAGTTCACACAGCCGACGGCCGGCTTCGACTATGCCCTCCGCTTCCTACCGCCCGAGAATCTCACTGACGCCGCCGGCACCCAGTTCAGCGGCCCGTATCTGATGAGCGTCGACGGTGCGGGCGGCACGGAGAGCCGGCGGCGTCTCGGCGTGTGGCATCTGTTCGATCTGGCGAACTTCCCGAACCTCCAGCAAGTGGTCGCGCGCGCGGTCAATCAATCATCCGACTCGCTCGAGCTGTTCAACTCGCTCAACCCGAGTGCCGACCCCACTACCTTCAACTTCCTGCGTCAGATCCCCAACGACCTGGGAGTGCCTCTGGCAATCTCCGGTTTCGGTGTCGACAACGTCTACATCGCCAACGCGCCGTATATTGGCCTCGAGCTACTCCAAGTGCAGGGCATCGACCCCACGCGTCAGGGCGTGGACGGAATCCTACGAGGACATTTCCGTTCCGTCGCGACGCTCGGTACGTCGGTGATCGGCGCGCGACCCGATGGGCTCGTGGTCACTGACGCCGGCCTGCACCGTGACCCGCCACAGCCCGACTACCCGGTGAACGGCCCGCAAACATCGGTGCTGACCTTGCAAGGCTGGCCGGTCGATCGCAATCGCAACGGCAAGATCGAAGCCAACGAGCGCTTCGACTTGGCCGTGGTGAACTGCGAAGAGCAGGGTCATGCGGCACTCTGCGTCGTCGGCTTCGACCCGGCGGCCGGTCAGTTTGCCCCCAACGTACTGGAGGGCAAACTTCTCCTCCCACCCGACTCTCAACCCTTCCGTGCTTTCGCCGACCCCGAACGCCGCCTGCTGTATCTCGCCAACGGCACCACCGGCCTGACGGTCGTCGACTTCCAAGATCCCTCCGGCAGCATCGACGACAGCCCGCACGATGGCGTCGACGACCGCGTTCTGGTCAGCATCCCGCTGCCAGCAGATGGCAACCGCACCGCGGTAGCACGCGATGTGGCCATGGACATCAACGACCGCGGCCGGGTGAACGCTTACGTCGCAGCGCGCGAGGACGGTTGGTACAAGGTGGATCTCGGTCCCGCGCGGATGGACGTGCACCTGGAAGGCGTACCGCCGGGGCAGTCCTTCGGGG
>JBGQHM010000231.1:0-10801 GCA_041497995.1 Binatia bacterium
CCAACGATCGGTGGCTGTGGGCGCGTGCGTGCGTCGAGGTACTCTTCCCAATCAACCGTGGCATGTTTCGTATCGTGGTAGCGCTGCAACGTATCGCGATCGCCTCGGTACTCGAATAAGGGCACCCCGTAGCCGCAGGACGTCTGCACCCGCTGCACGGTGATGTCGATCACCTGGCGCGTGTGCGGCCCGACCTTGTCTCCGAGATGTTTCGCCAGCGCCGCGAACTCGGAGCTGTGGCGGTGCAGCACCTTGCCCGTGCCGTACACGCGAAGGATGAGCGGCGCGCGCTCGAAGCTGCAGAACATCAGCGTGATGCGCCCGTGCTGCGCGACATGCGTCGCCGTCTGATTGCCGCTGCCCGGCAAGTCCACGTAGGCCACGCGCGTCGGGCCCAGCACCGAGAGTGCCCGGTACCCTTTCGGCGACAGATTCGGATGCGCCCCGTCCTCCGCGGTCGCTACGAAGAAGAGCGCTTGGCGCTCGATGAACTCGATGTGCGCCGGCTCGAGTTGCTCAAAAAACTTCGCCATGTCGTCCTCCGCAGGCGACCCTACCAAGGGATCAGCGGAGGCGCGAGCCTGAGACCATGCTCGTGGAATCGTTCGACGCAATGCGCGCCGTCAATCGGTACGCTGGAGATACGCGACAATCGCCCGCGCCTGGCCCTCACTCAACAAGACCCGGAAGTGCGGCATCATCGGCTTCTCGTCGCGCACCATGTGCCACACCTGGGCACGCAGGTGTTCCGGATTGGCGTGTGCAAGGTACGCACGATCGAATACCACCGTCGGGGGGTGAATCTCCGCCGATAGGTCGCCGTTACCGCGGCCCTCCTCGCCGTGGCACGCCGCGCAGAACTTTGAGTACAGCTCGCGCCCAGGTGACAGCAGCCGCACGTACGCCGCCAGCGCTTGTGCATCCTCATCCGAGACGCGCGGCGTCAGCGCCGGCATGCCCTGGCGGCCGTGCCGGACCGCCACGATCAAGGCCTTCTCGGTCACGGTGCTCTGGTAGCTCGGATCCGATAGATCGCGCGGCCTCCGCACGCCCGCCGGCAAGGTCGGTCCTGGCCGACCCGACACCCCATGGCACAGGACGCAACGCTCCTCGAAGACCTCCTGCCCGACCTGAGCCAGGTTCCAGTCGATCCCGGGCAGCCGCTTCATATACGCAATCAACGCCTCCACTTCACCGGCACGTGCCCGTAGCGCCGGCAGATCGAGCGCCAACTCGAGCGGCTTCCCTTCGCGTACACGCCGGACGAGCTCGTCGGTAGGATACTGTTTCAGAAACCCCTCGCGGAGGCTGCGCGGCCGGGTGACGAAAATGGTGGCGTCCGGTCCGTCTCCCTTGCCACCGATGCCGTGGCACGACGCGCAGTACTCGCGATACAGCAGCCGGCCATCCCGCGGACCCGCATTCGGCGTTGGGCCGGCTACTGAGCGCCCCGAATCGATCACGACGGCAATCAGCACCAGCAGCGTGCATCTCAGGAGACTGTTCATCGCTTGCTGACCTTCCAACTCTTCCGCACTGCATCACCTCGTTGCGCTCTTTCGGCGGTAGCTTGTATGGTCGGTGAGGAGGAAGAGGTCGTAGAGCTGAGGGCTCGAACGCTTCAGCTCCCTTCGGCCTTGCACAGGACGCCGACGCTGAGGAAAAAAGCGCCGGTCTGGTTCACGCCGAGGCTGTAAATGTCGGCGGTGCCCGATGGCTCGACGGCGGTGACGTGCAGGCTCGCCGCCGAGGCCCGCTCGGTCGCGTCGCGATCGTCCTTGAACTGGTAGCCGTCCGGGTACGTGAACGCCGGCTCCAGCGCATCACCCACGCGCAGAGCATCGGCCCGCACCTCGCCGAGCCGGTGCTTGAACAGCACCTGCTCCGGTGCGACGCGGAAGGACTGGCCGGTCTCCAGCGTGACTTTCAGCACCGGCCGCTGCTCGCCAATCTTGCGCACGTTTTGCATCATCCGAAAGCGCACCCGCCCACTCGGGTCGCGCGTAAAGACGGCGATCGCTTTGCCGGCGACGGTACGGATGGCCATCGCACCCTCAGGCGTCTCCACTCTCGTTTCGGCCGCCAAACCGCAGACACCTGCACTCATCGTCCCGACCCTGTCCTCGGCAGCGTCTTAACGTCAATCCCCCGGGAATGGAAGCGCCCGATCCCTGGCCGCTGAGCACGTAGGCCCCACCGAACGGGACAAAGAAAACCTCTTGCGACCGCTACCGTGGTCATCGTACAACAGCAAAGCCTCCGGTCATCTGTTCGTCACTTGCTTTCAAATCGGCCGATCCGGGCACCACCGGAGGTGGAGCACTGGAATGACCGTTCGCAAACGCCAACACGAGCGCGCTGGTCACGTATGAACCCTAGTGTAGTTGTTGCCTTCCCTGAGTCACCGGCACTGCGGGAAACGCTCGCCGTGTTGCTGGAGCATGACTGCGAGTTGCGCTTCCTCGAACCAGCAGCGGCGGCAGCGAGCGACTGCGCTGCAGCGAGTGTCGCGCTGGTTGCCGTCCGCCGGCCGGTTCCGGTGGTCCACGACTTGCGGCGCCACTGGCCGACGGTACCCATCGTCGCCGTTGACGTTGCGGACGCGCCGCCCGAGCTTCCGCCCCGTGACAGCCTGCTATTTCGGGTGCCACTCGAACCACACGCCATCCGCGCCACCGTACTGCAGCACCTCGCGCCGGACCACCACGCCGCGCTGCGGATGAACGCGCGCGTCATCGCCGAGACCCTCCGGGCCGCGCTCTCGTACTCATTTGTCGCTCTGCGCTCCTTCTCCGCACTGCACGCGAGCAGCCCCGGTCCCGACACCTACGCCCTGCTGGGAACGGCGGTGCGTGAGCAGAGCCACCTGCTCAGCGAAGCTATCGAACAGCTGGAACGTTTCCGCAGACGGCCGCGAGCCGCCGAACTGTCGGCCGAGTTCCCCGCTGCGCTGTGTCGTCAGCTGGAGGGACTGGATCATCTCGGCAGCGATCGCGGCGCGCTCTGCCACTACGCCGTTGATGCCGCCTGCGCCGAAGCCGGGCCGGTCGAGCTCGCGCCGACGGTCGCTGCCTTCCTGCGGGCGCATGTGCGCCGCACGGCAGATGGCGCGGTTGTGGGCGTGCGCCTGACACGCCAGGGCATCGTCATGCGCTACCGACTGCGCCGGGCGAGCGCCGCATCGCGTTCGTGGCCGCTGCTCCTGGCGGGCCTCGCTTTGCAACCATGGTCGTGGAGCGTGTCCACCCAGATCGCTGATGACCAGGAGGTCGTGAGTCTCCGCCGCGCGGCGTAGATTCCGCCCTAGGGATGATGCGATGACCCCGTGGATCGCGCTGCTGGTCGTCATCGGCATAGGGATCTTGGTGCAGCTGCTGGTCCTACGCCGGCAGCGGCGTCTGTTCTTGTTGGACCCACAGCGACGGCGCTTCTTCCTCGGCTACGTTCAAGGCCGCGCCGCCACACCCCCACAGCCACGCCCACACGACCCACGGCTCGAACCAGCGCTCCAGACCGAACCGCCTGCACCCAACGCGTCGATCCCTGCAGCGCGGGACAGCGCCCGCGTGGCCTCGTCCTCGGAATCGGGCGCAAGCGATGAGGCAGTAGTCTACGTCGATGCCACCGGTCAATGTACGTTCGCCAACCAGGCGGCGCGCGAGCTGTTGCACTGGAGCACGGGTAACTTGGCGCTGCGCGACGTGCTCGCCGGCGGACGCGGCGAGTCAGATGCGCTCATGGAGTCCCTCGCCCGCCGCGGCTTGGTCGAGCAGCATCCGAGCACGCTGGCCGGACCGACGCGTGCGGCGCTCGAAATCAACGCGGTGGCGGTGCGCGATCGCGATGACAACCTGTGGGGCGCTGCGCTCTTCATCCGCCGCGCCGCCGGTGCACCCGTGGCGGGTGGACACTCTCGGCGAGCGTCGTCTCGACACTGATCAGCCACCGGTCTCCTTGCCGCTGCCAGCGCAGCGCCTTGAGGTCGCGCGACTCGACGGTGCCAGACCGATAGGACTGTTCGAACACCGTCATCACACTATCGCCAGCTCCGAGAACGAAGACGCTGGGCAACGTGATGGTCACCGCAATCGTCCCGCTCTGGGCGAACAGTGACTGCTTGCGCGCGCGCCAGCGCGCGACATCACGTTCCGGCTGCGGCTCGAACGACTCGCCGTAGAAACTCGTGTAGGCGTCGAGCTTCTTCCCTTCCCATGCTTGGCGCCAGTGTTCCAAGGCGGCGCCCACCTGTTGAGCAGACTGGGCCGCCACCGTTGCGCTGACGGGTGGCGTCCCCGGCCCGAGCACCACCCAACCGCTCCGCCATGGCCGAACCTTACTGGTCAACTTGTCGAAGTCGCGCTGCAGCAACTGCACGCTGTCGTCCATCTCGACGCCTACGGGCACGACGCGCAGGCGACGGTGGTGTGTGTCGTCCACGAGACGAATGCGCTTCGCCGTCTGATCGCTCGCCGTGATCCACGCCGGCCATGTCGGCACTTTGGTAGAGAGGATCGGGTAACACGCATCCTTGACGATCCCGGTCTGCGCCCTTCGGTAGACACACAGCTCCTTGTGCGCGGCATCGAGCAGGCACGCGGTTGCATCCTGCGGCTCGAGCGCGACGAGGTTCGGCGGAACTTGCGGCGCAGCCGACGGCACGTCGGGTGTGGCTGCCGCAGCCGCGCCGGTGGTCGGCGCTACAGTCTGCACCGCGGACGGCGTGGCTCGCTCCGCCTCTGTCAGCGCCGTCTCGATCTCTGGGTGCGCCGTCTGCCCGTGGAAGCTTCCCTCCACTCGTCGCAGGTTGGAGCGCGCGCGCGCGTAGTCCGGATTCAGTTCGACGGCCTGTCGCAGCTGCTTGTCCGCCTCGTCGGGTGCGCCCATTTCAAAGAGTACGACCGCCAGGTTGTTACGCGCCTCGGCGCAATCAGGTTGCTCCTTCACGACCTCCTCAAAGCGCGCGAATGCCGTCTTCATATCTCCGCGGTTGAGAGCTTCGAGGCCCGCGGCGAACGTGCTACGTCCCGACGGCAGGCACTCCGCCCAGACTTGCGACGCCGCCATGACCAGGGCGAGGACGACGAGAGTGCGAGTCGCGCTCATGCAGTCACACGCGCCGCCGCCATGATCGACGCGGCCACTGCGCTACGCGCCTGGCGAACCCGCCACAGGCTGGTCGCCAAACCGAGGTAGAGCGCCACCAGCACCAGCACTAGCGTTGGAACGAGTAGCTCCTCCCACGAGGCGAATGCCGGCATACCGCCTATCCAGGTCTCGACGCTCAGAGCCGTCGGTTGCGACGTAGTCGCGCCAGCCACCACGCTGCCGCCGAAAGACGTTTCAACCGCAAGTGTTGTCGGAAATGACATGGCAGCCGGGACCAACACCATGCTAGCGATGCCCGACCAGGTAGCGGCGACGACCCCAACCGCGGTCCCGACCACACAAATCGCGGCCGCGACCCACCCGCCCACTTCGAGGCTGATCACGACAACCGCAAACGCGAACAGCGGCGCGGGCCCGTGCCACTGCGCGCTAAGCAGCGCGCCGCAGACAAGTGCATCCGCCGCTAGGAGAGCCAGGAACAGCAGCGCCATCCATTGGCTAGGCGTCAGCACCAAGATGCCCGTGACCGCAGCGTGGAGCAGCAGCAGCCCCCCGGCGCCATACCGTACCGCCGGCGAGACCACGACCAACGGTGTGATCACTGGCACCAGGACCAGGGCCAGCGTGATGGTCGCGCAAGTTACCAACGCGCCGGGCGCCGTCAGCGCCAGCCACGCTGCGACGGCTTCGCGCCGAAGGCGCCCGTCGGTGCCTCCGGGGCTCATCGGGGCGTGACCCGCACGCGGTCGTACCGCCGCGTCGCCCTCGGTGCCGTCGTTTGGTATTCTCCGCACCCGTGGCAGGTCTGCAGGAGCATCCCGACTATCGGATCGGCACGGCGTCGTGGACCGACCCGACGCTGTTGGCGGCGGGCTTCTACCCGCGGACGGCCAAGACTGCCGAGGCACGTTTGCGGTTCTACGCTGAACATTTCCACACCGTCGAAGTGGATTCTACTTACTATGCCCTCCCCGCCGAACGCAACGCTCGCCTCTGGGCCGAACGCACCCCCAGTGACTTCCAATTCAACATCAAAGCGTTCGCGCTCCTCACGCAGCATCCGGCAGAGACGCGCGCGCTGCCAGCCGCCCTGAAGGCGCTGCTGCCCGCTGCCACCCTGCGCCAGCCTCGCCTGAGTCACCCATCCGATGACCTGCTGGAGCGGTCGTTCGAGATGTTTCGCACGGCGCTCGCACCCTTGCGGGACGCCGGTAAGCTCGGCTGCGTTCTCTTCCAGTTTCCACCCTGGTTCGTTGCCAGCACGGCACACCAAGCGTACATCGACCTCTGTCAGGCCCGCCTGCCCGACGACCGACTGGCCATCGAGTTCCGCCACACCAGTTGGCTCGATGGCCGCACACCGCAGACGCTGAATTTCTTGGCCGAGCGCCGCCTCTCACTGGTCTGCATCGATGCGCCCGTGACCAGTAGCATCGCGCGGCCGCCATTCGTCGCGACCAGCGACGTCGCCTACGTCCGTCTCCACGGACGCAACCGGCGGGCATGGTTCCAGCGCGCCACCTCGGCCGCGCTACGCTTCGACTACTGGTACTCGGACGCCGAGCTGCGCGAGTGCGCCGCCGCAGTTCGCGGTCTGCACCCGCTCACGCCAGGCACGCCCGGACCGCGGATTGCGTACGTGATCTTCAACAATTGCTACGCCGACTATGGCGTACGCAACGCGCGCACGATGCAGGCCTTGCTCACAAGCGAATCATCCATTGCCTGACGTTGGCGGCGCCGGTTCGAGCATTGCGGCTCGTGGTCCTTTGTGTCAGCGTGCGGCCTCACGATGACTGGCCGCTATGCTCCGTTTGCGCTTTAGCTCCGGGCTCATTCTCGGATTGGTCATCGGTGTGCCCGTTGGGCTGCTGATCGGCGTGCTCATGCTCCCGGCACGCGTTGCAGAGTCGGGCGCACCGACCAGCCTCCAAGTCATGGAGTTGACCCGCAAACTCGAGGCTGCAAAGGAAAACAAGGAGCGCACCGACCGGCAACTCGAGCAATTCCAGAAGCTCGCGGAGCAGATGACTGCCACCTTCAAGAGTCTCGAGCAACGTTTCAACGCGCTCGAAGAAGTGCAGCGCCTGCACGAGCCGCAGCAACCGCCGCAACCGGAAGCGAAGGCTCCCGCGTCACCGACCACCGTGGCCGCCATGCCCACCCCGGCTTCGTCACCCTCACCACCAAGCTCGGCAGGATCAGCGGGCAGCGAACCGGAAGACGATTCCACGAACTCCGGGGGCTGATCGCTGCGACGTCGGCCGCGAACATCCGGTCTCACCCCCATTGACAATTGGTTGGACCATCCAATAAATGGATCAATCCATATGAAGCCTGCCACCGCCTTGTCGTCGACCTTCCGGCCGCCGCCGCGGCGCCGCATCCACGAAGACGTGGCGGCGCAGCTGCGCGACGCCATCCTCGACGGCCGGTTCCGCGCCGGCCAGAAACTGCCGCCGGAGCGTGAGCTCGCTGAAGAGTTTGGCGTCAACCGCACCTCGTTGCGCGAAGCCATCAAGGTGCTGGAGGGGCTGGGATTGATCAGCGTCCGCCAGGGCGACGGCGCCACGGTGCAGCCGCTCATCGACGCGTCGCTCGACATCCTGGCGCCAATGATTTTCCACGGCGGCCGCATCGATGCGGACTTGCTGCTGGAGATGTGGGAGGTGGTGACGCCGTTGCTGTATGAAATGGCGCGCCTGGCCATCGCGCGCCGGCGTCCCGCGCAGCTCGTCGCCCTGCGCGGCCTACGGGACCTGATTGCGGATGAGACGCGCGAGCGGGAAGCGCGCCACGCCTCGGCGCGGGACTTGATCGTCGTGCTGTCCGACATGACCAAGAACCGCGTCTGGCAAATGTTGGCGCGGCGACTGCGGGCGCTGCTCGCTTCGGAACCGCTCCGGGAAACCCGCCGCCGCTTGCGGCGTGATCCCGGGCGTGTCGTGCCGATCATCGACACCTGCCTCGAGGCGATTGATGCCGGGCGTCCGGACGAGGCCGTGAAGGCCGTGCGGCGCATCATCACACTGGTAGGCGACACAGCGCTGAGCAGCGCTGCGGCGCGCACGCTCGACCATCAATCATGACGTTCAACTGACTGAGGGAGTAACGCGATGAGCGACTTTCAAGTAACGACCCCGACACAAGAGCCGGACCTCGATACGTCCATGAAGGTCATCTACCAGTGGAACTACGAGCCCGAGGTGGAAGAGCTGCGGCGGCTGTACGTGAAGGCGACGGAAGCGCAGTGGATCTCGGAGCGCGACATCGATTGGGAGCGCCCGATCGACCACCAGAAATTCTCGACCACACCGCTCGGCGCCGCGCTGCCGATCGAGCAGACGTCGTACTGGAAGTCGCTGAGCGAGGAGCAGACCTGGGAGTTGACCCGCCGCACCGCCAGCTTCCGCCTGAGCAACTTCCTGCACGGCGAGCAGGGTGCGCTGATGGTCGCCGCGCAACTGGTCAACGCCGTGCCGCATACGGATGCGAAGTTCTACGCGGCGACGCAGACGATGGACGAGGCGCGCCACGTCGAAGTGTTTGCCAAGTACATCAACAAGCTCGACGAAGTGCGGCCGATCGCGCCGGCGCTCCGGACGATCCTCGACGCGACGTTGCAGACGGACAGCTGGATGAAGAAGCTCGTCGGCATGCAGATCGTCGTCGAAGGGCTGGCGCTCTACAGCTTCCGTGAGATGCGCAACCTCACACAGGAACCGTTGCTGAAGGACTTGCTGACGTACGTGGCACGTGACGAATCGCGCCACCACGCCTACGGAGTGCAGTACATCGAACGCTGCGTGCCGTGCCTGAACGATACGGAACGTGAAGAGCTCGAGGACTTCGCCCTAGAGGCGGCGCGCAGTCTCATCGACCAACGCAATCAGCAGACCTTTCTGAGCTCGGTGATGCAGATCTGGTCGGAGATCGGTATCGATTCCGTCGCGTTGCTGACGTCGCTCCGGGAGGAGCGTGAGGAGTTGACACGGAACATGCCGGGCGGCCGGCGTCTCGGACCGGTGCAGGGCTTCGTGATCCCGACCCTGCGCCGCTGCGGCCTCCTCAGCGAGCGCGTCGCCAAGCGTTATCACGAATTCTTGCGCGAGAACCTCAGCGGTCGTCTCGTCGGGGACAGCCTCGAGGACTTCATGAAGCGCATCCCCGACCTGCCCGCAGACACGGCGGCGTGGGTGTTGGGCGAAGCCCAGCAATAGTCATCGCGGGCGCGATGCACGCGCGAGCAGATCTCGCCGTCACCACACCCTAAAGATCAGCCCGAGCACCACGAAGATGATACGCACCGTATCGACGAAGCCACGAAAGTGGCTGATACGCTCTGCGATTGGCGGATAGTAGACGCGCACAGGCACCGACCGAATCTCCATCCCAGCGCGTACGGCGCGGATGAGCACCTCCGTCTCGAAAGCGAAGTGCCGGGCGCGGACGCGTAGCGCCACCGTCTCGCGTAGCGGATAGACGCGGAACCCCGACTGCGTGTCGGGCAGCCTTTGCCCGCAGGCAATCTCGACCCAGCGATTCGCGAACCGGTTACCGAACAGCCTGATCGGTGTTGACGACACCTCCTCGAAGCGGCGCGCACCAATGATCAGCGCCCCGGGCCCAGCGTCGGCGGCGCTCAGCAGCACGGGGATCTCGTCGCCGAGATGCTGGCCGTCGCCATCCATCGTCACGACGCGTCGCACTCCCCGTTCGGCCAAAGCCCGCATTCCGGTCAGCAATGCCGCCCCTTTTCCGCGTGGACGGTCGTGGGTGACGATCTGTGCACCCGCCGCCACGGCTTCCGCGACGGTGGCGTCGGTGGAGCCGTCACTGACGACGAGGACATCGGGTAGGTAGCGCCGCGCCGCAGACACGACCGCTCCGATGGTCGCGCCACAGTTCAAGGCCGGAATCAGAACCGCGGTCTCAGCCATGTGGGCGCGAGTCCTAGGACCTGCGGTCAGCGTCATTTCTATGGTCCGCTCCCGTTGGTCGCTGTTGAGTGCCAAGTCCGCCATAGGAGGCTGCTAGCTGAGGGATGCCAGGAGTCAACCGGCCGCCGCGTTGACGTCATCGGCTGCGTTTCATAAGAGCCGCCATGGAACGCGTGACACGCTGAGGTGGATGTATGACCAAGTACTGGATTGTCATGTTGGGGTGCAGCGTCGTGCTGGCAGCGGCCGCCCACGGCCGTGATGCGGGCGGTGATGGATTCCTGCAACAGAGTCAGGGCTCCGGGCACCCTGCTGACGTCGATGCATGGCGCAAGGGTGAGGACCGCAGCGGCTTGAAGCCGTACCCGGCCGCACCACCTGGTGTCCCCAACCCGCCCGGCGGGCTTTCCCAGTTTGGCGGCAGCGGCAAGTCGTCGTTCGCCGGCCCCGACCTCGGTATGCCCTTCGTCGAGTGGCGCACCAAGATGGAGGAGCAGCGGCCCAGCGTTGATCGCGCCGCCCGCGCAGTCCTCGACACGCGCTACCGCCTCGATTGCGTCACCGACCAGCAGGCAAAGATGTCGCGCGGCAAGCCGCTGCCAGTGGGGCCGACCGGTCGATTGCCGAAAGGAATCGACACCTGGGAGCAGTATGCCGCGCAATCACCCGAGAGCATCCGCTCGGGCGACGCGTTCCCGTGGAAGCCACTCGACCATCCGCTGCAGTCGACGGCACACATGGTCTTCCCGCAGCAG
>JBGQHM010000232.1:0-10716 GCA_041497995.1 Binatia bacterium
ATGTCTTCGATCTCCTCAGCAGCATGCTCGATATCGGTCTCATCGAAACGCCGCCGCCGGAGCTGTTCTGCCGTCCGTTGCGTCCATTCGAAGAAGTCCGTCTCGTACAGGGTGGCATCGTGTGCCGAGTGAGCCCTTGCTCCTGTGGCCGTCTTCATGGTTTTGGATACTACGACGGGCGATCGAGGTTCGCAACGAAGTAGCGACGAACCAAATGGCTCCGTCTCCGCGGGACGTAGTTAAGGTTTTTTCAGAGATCCTCGCCGCCTGCTTCCACTCACAGCCTTGGTCACCGGTTCGAGGAACTTTGTAAGGTCCAGCCGTCGCCCGGCAAGCATCACCGCGGCGCGGTGGCGCTCCGCACGCGCCGTCGCGAGTGAGGCGACGATGACGCCGGGCGCCGCCCACAGCTGCAGCGGATCGCGCGGTCGTCGATGCTGTGCGTCGATGCTGTGCGTCAATGCTGCGCGGCGGTGCGGGCCCGCGCCTTGCGCTAGCGGGTGCGATCGAGACGCCGCCGTTCGCGCTTGTCCATCCCGGCGGCGTGGTCCTATCGCAGCGCCCCCGGCATGTCCAGTCGTAGCGCAGCGCCGGACTCTACGCGGCCGGGAACTCCTTTTCTCGTACACGTCGGTGAGGGCCGCGCGCGCGTCGATCGACTCCCATGCTCGCCACCGACACTCAGATTGCCCCACGAAGACCATTGGTTTCCAGCCGCAACGGCGGCCATCAAGGCTTCATCGCTCTGTTCCACCGTAGTACCGTACCCGTCTGTGTACTAGAACGCCGGCACGCAGAGTTCGTTACCACAAGCCGCAAGGTTCGCAGCCTGATGGACGGCAACCCGCCCATGACCTATCATGCACGCCACAGATGTCGGCTTGAACCATCTTCCTTAGCTCGCATGCACTAGGCTTTCGGGGGAGGTCGCTATGGCAGAAGCTGTTCAGGTTCTGGACCGCAGACCGGTGCACCAGCGGCCTCCCGGCCCGCGCTTTCGCACGCCGTTCGGATTCCTCGCCGCAATGCGCCGCGATCCGCTTGGCCTATTGATGGACTGTGCGCGTCGCTACGGCGACGTTGTCGAGATCCGTTTCCCGCCGTGGAGCAGCCTTCTGCTCGTGCATCCCCGCGACATCAGGCACGTGCTGCAAGAGAACCACCGCAACTACTGGAAGGGCATCGTCTTCCAAAAGCTCGAGCGCATCGCCGGCAAGGGGCTCGTGTTCAGCGACGGCGAGCTCTGGCGCCGCCAGCGGCAGCTGGCCCAGCCGGCATTTCACCGCGATCGGATCTCGGCAATGGGCGAGATGATGGCGGAGACAACCAGCGAGATGCTCGAGCGGTGGCACGCCGATACGGATGCCGGGCAACCGGTCGATATCGCGGCGGCGATGTCGCGGCTCACTCTCGAGATCGTCGCGAAGGCGCTGTTTGGCACCGACCTGGCCGAGGACAAGGAGGAGTTTTGCCGAGCGGTGACCGGCGGCCTGGCCTACGCGAACCATGTGGTCAACCACATGTTCACACCCCCGCTCTTCATTCCCACACCGGCCAACCGGCTTGGCCGCCGGGCGATTCAGAGCCTGGATCGCACCGTGTGGAAGATCATCGAGCGGCGGCGTCGCGATGGCCAGGATCGAGGTGACCTGTTGAGCATGCTCACCCAGGCGCGCGATGCGGAGACCAACGAGACGATGACGGACCAACAGCTCCGTGATGAGTGCGTCACGTTTCTCATTGCAGGACATGAGACGACCGCGGTGGCGCTGTCGTGGGCCTGGCACCTGCTCGCGCTGCACCCGAGCGCCGAGCGCACACTGCATGCCGAGATCGCCGAGGTGCTTGAAGGCCGCACGCCCACGGTCCGCGACTTGGGTGACCTCGTGTACACGCGCAAGGTCCTGGAAGAGTCGCTGCGTCTCTATCCGCCCGTGTGGGCGACGAATCGCGCGGCGCACGAGGAAGACGAGGTCAGTGGGTGGCACATCCCGCGCGGTGCGTCGGTCACCGTGAGTCCTTATGTGACGCATCGCCACCCGGCTTTCTGGGAGCACCCGGAGGACTTCGACCCGGAACGCTTCTCGCCCGCGCGCAGCGCCGAGCGGCCGGAGTATGCATACTTTCCCTTCGGTGGCGGGCCGCGCGGGTGCATCGGCAAGCAGTTTGCGTTGATGGAAGGACAGCTCGTGCTGGCGATGGTCGCGCAGCGGTTCCGCCTGCAGGGCGTTCCGGGCCACCGCGTGGAGCCACATCCGATCCTGACCCTGCGGCCGCGAGACGGCCTCTTGATGACGCGGCATCCGCGCGCGTAACTATGCCATCGGGTCGAACGCGCGGTTACGCTCCTGGCGGCTTGCCCAGGTGTGGGACCGGGTCGGGACGAAGGCCCGGAATGCCGACGCTCTGGATGCGCAACGCGTTGTCGCCCTCTTCGTAGTGCGGCAGCTTGCCCTCGGTGCGCCACAGGCGGTAGGCAAGCGCCGCTGACAGGACGCGGATTGGATAGTCGCGTGGCAAGTTCTGGAGGTACGGCTGAATAGTGACGAAGTCGCGGGCGCCATACTGTTTCATGATCGACCGCAGGCCGCCGTTGCGCGGGCCGATGTTGTAGGCGAGCAGGCCGAGAAACAGGTCGCCCTGCATCTCGCTGAGGTAGTGGCTGAACGTGGCCGCCGCGACGAAGGCGTTGTGCCGCTGGTTGAGTGGGTCGAGGCGTTCGGTGTTGAGCAGCTTGCGCACGCGATCGACTGCCGCCTGGGGCGGTGCGGTGATTTGAAACAGCCCGCGGCCACCGTCGGCGCTGTCACGCGGGTTGAACGACGACTCCGCAGCGCCGATGCCCATCAACACTTCGGGGTCGACTGCGAATGCCGCGGCCGCTTCGTAGACTGTTTGTTCGTACACCCGCGCGCGCTCCAGGATGCGCAGCGTGCCACTCAGGTCGGACCGGCGGTAGGCAGCGTACACCTGATGCGCGATCGCCGTCCGTTCCGCTTCGGCGCTGCCACCGACCAGGGTGTGCAGGCTGTTCATCTCGCGACTGAACTCCGGGCGCATCGCGAACCAGACCGCCCCGCCGGCGATGGTGAGTGCCACGAGCACGGGCACCACCCGCGCACGACGCATCAACCAGCGTCGCACCGCCAACCATGTCCACAAGGCGCCCGCCATGACGATCCCGAAGCCGAGGACGGCGCCGGCGAACGGCAGCAGGTGCGCCCACAGGCCGGCGCCGGCGAACCAATCGGTGATCCGCCCGAGGAGCGCAATGACACCGACCAGTGCGGCGGCGAGCAACGCCACGACTTCGACGCCGGTGCCGAACCAGGTCCACCAACTGCGGCGCGCGCGGCGTCGCGTTCTGCGCCGAGGCCGGCGCGGGCCGCGCCGCTTCACCACGACGAGCTTCTCAGTTGGTTTGAGAACCGATCCGTCTGCTGCTGGAGATACCACGCGCCCCCCGCTTCACCGCCACGGCGCATGGTAGCACAGCGACGGTCCGCCATCATCGAGTCAATGGCGTGCGGGTGCTGCTGCGGACGGACTGTCAGAGCAGGGCGGCAACGCAGGGACCGCCCCTACTTGCGGGGCAGGCCCAGGACACGCTGCGCGACGATGTTGCGCTGCACTTCGCTGGTGCCGCCGGCAATCGTCATCGACCGGTCGTAGAGGAACTGGTAGGCCGGGCGCCCGTTGTCGGGCGCGCGCGGCGAGCCTTCCCAGAGCGCGCCGTAGGGGCCGAGCATATCCACGCTCGTTTCCGAGAAGCGTTGCACCAGCTCGGTGGTGAACAGTTTCATCGCCGATGACATGTGCGGATTGATGCGCCCATGCAGCTGGTCGCTCATTGCCCGCAAGCCGAACGACTTGGTGACGCGCGCCTTGATGGCGAGATCGGCGAGCCGCTGGCGCCACAGTGGGTCAGCGGTGCGGGCGTGCCCGCGTGCGAGGGTGACGATGCGCTCGAAGCTTTGGTCGAAGCGCACCGATCCGGCGATCCCGGTGCGCTCGTTCACAAGCGCCGATGTCACGACCTCCCACCCTTGGCCTTCGGCGCCGAGCAGGTTTTCAACCGGCACGCGCACGTCGTGCAGGAACACTTCGTTGAACTCGCTGTCGCCGGTGATCTGGCGAATCGGTTTCACCTCAATACCCGGCGATTTCATGTCGATGAGCAACAAGCTGAGGCCGGCCCACTTCGGCCCCTCGGTCGAGGTGCGCACGAGGATGAAGTACCAGTCGGAAATGTGCGCAAACGTCGTCCAGACCTTCTGCCCGTTGACCACGTAGAAATCCCCATCGCGCACGGCGCGACATTTCGCCGCGGCCATGTCGCTGCCAGACCCAGGTTCCGAGTACCCGGTGGCCCAAATCTCGTCGGCGTTGAGGATCGGGGCGAGGAAGCGCTTCTTCTGCGCGTCGCTACCGTAACGGATGATGGCAGGACCCACCCACCAGAGCGCCATGACGTTGATCGGGCTGGGCGCGTTGGCACGCGCTAGCTCCTCGTTGAAGATCGCCTGCTCCATTTCGCTGAGCCGAGCGCCGCCGTACTCAGCCGGCCAACCCGCGCCGAGGTATCCCGCGGCGTACAAGCGCTTCTGCCATGCGCGGAGCGCCTCGACGTCGCGCCGTTCTGCGGTCGGTGGAGCGTTCTCCCCGATCCACCGGGCGACAGTCTCACGAAACGCTTGCTCTTGCGGGGTGTAGTCGAGATCCACGTATGCCTCCGGGGTCTCAAACCCTAGTAACCTGCCGGACTTTGGAAGCCCACAGCGACCAACGGGAGCGAACCATAGAAATGACGCCGGCCGCAGGCCCTAGCGCTCCCACAGCACGTATTCGTCGAGCTCTTGACCATCGACGCTGATGGCGTACGGGCCGGCGACGGCGAAGTCGCAGACGTATTTCTCCGGTGGCAGGCGCAGGCGTTCGCGGTCGCGTGCGATGGCGGCGCGAATCGCGCCCTCGTCCGGACCCGCTTGTCCACGCTGGACCCGAACAACGGTCAGAGCAGTTGCAGTTCCTCGCGACATGATGCGGCCTGCTCTTATAAGGTTCGCATGTGGCAGGGTCAAGGTGACGTTTGGCTACCGGCGCGCTTGGCGAGTGCATCCAGCGTGGTGCGCTTGGTATTGCGCCGCATGAACCCCGGCGCCAACAGGCGGACCAAGTAGCCCATGGCGATGAAACGCGGCACCGTGATCTCGTGCTTGCCGCGCGCCAGTGCGTCGATGATGGCGTCGATCACTTTCTCAGGCTCGATCATCATGCGCTTCGCCACCGGCGGCATGCGCTCCAACGCTTCGGCGTCGAAGAACGGCGTGTTGATCGCGCCCGGGCACACGGTGAGGACGTGCACGTTGGCGTCCTCGACCTCGTAGGACAACGCTTCAGCCAAGCCGACTTGTGCGAACTTCGACGCGGCGTAGGCGCTTTCTTCCGGAACGCCAAGCTTGCCGGCGACCGAGGCCATGAACACGAGCCAACCGCTGCGGCGCGCCACCATCTGCGGCAGCACGGCCTTGGTCCAGTAGAGCGTGCCGAGGAAGTTGACCCGCATCATGCGCTCCATGTCGTCGACATCCCAGTCGAGGAAGCGGCGGTGATGCCCGTAGCCGGCATTGTTCACCAAGATGTCGATCGCCCCGAACTGACGGTGCGCCTGCTCGGCCGCAGCGAACACCTGCGCGCGTTCACCGACGTCGCAGGGCAGTACCAGCGCCTGCCCACCGGCCTGCTCGATCTCGCCGGCCAGTTGCTCCAGGTCGGGCTCACGGCGCGCCACCAGCGCGACACGTGCGCCGGCGCGCGCGAAGCGTAGCGCCAGCAGCCGGCCCATGCCGCTCGATGCGCCGGTGACCAGCGCCGTCTTTCCCTGGTACGAAGTCAGTCGCGCCATGCATCACCTCTCTTCGGCGTCGCTCGGTGCGAAGCTCGAGACGTCAACGGCCTCGCCCGTGCGCGCCGCGTGATAGGTCGCGGCGGCGAGGCGTTGCGCTTCCAGGCCGACACGGATGTCGGGCGTGGGGCGGCGGTCGGCAAGCAGCGCCTCGACGAAGGCGAAATCCTGCACGAGGTAGGAGATCCCATAGCAATCGCGCAGCGCCTCCGGGACGTCCGCTTGCGCCATGACGAAGCGCTGCAACACTTCCGCCTCCGAGAGCCGTTGCTCCGGACCGTCGCCGAACTGGTAGATGACCTCGCCGCTCATGTCCGCCTCGCTGGCGAGGAAGGCGCTATCGCAGAAGATCTCCAAGCGCCGGTTCGACGGGCGCTGCACCATGTTGTGCCAGACGTTGATCAGCTGCGCCCGCAAGCCGCCGGCGAACTCCAGATCCACTGCCATGTAGTCCTCGACGCCAGGATGACCAGCGCGGTTGTGTTCCCAGGCGCGCAGTCGGACCACCGGGCCGAAGAACCAGGTGAGCAGGTCGAGGTCGTGCACGCCGTGCTCGATCAACGTGCCACCAGCGGTGAGCGTGCGGTCGGCGCGCCATGCGCTGTCGTGCACGCCCCGGATCGGGAAACACTGGTCGTCGCGGAACACCACCGCCACCGGCTGACCGGCGCGCGGGTCGCGCAGGAGCTCGCGCATGACGGTGTAGACGGCGGAGTAGCGCAGCACCAGACCGATCTGCGAGCGCACACCGGCGCGCTCGACGGCTGCGACCATAGTCGCGCCTTCGTGGTAGCTCATCGCCAGCGGCTTCTCGCAAAATATGTGCAGGCCCCGGGCGGCTGCCGCTTGCACCAGCTCGGCGTGATAGCGCGTCGGCGTGCAGACGAAGAGCGTGTCGATCTCGGCACGCGCGATCAGCTCGTGTCCGTCGGCGAAAAGCTGCGGATAGCCGTAGAGATCGGAGAACAGGTTGCGGCGCACCGCCAGCGGGTCGGCAACTGCGATCAGTTGCACGCGCGCCGCCAACGCGCGGTCGATTTGTTGCAGGACCGCAGAGTGTGCCGCGCCGATGACGCCGGCGCCGATCAATCCGATGCGCAGGGAGTCCACTGATGCAATTAGTCAATCTCTGTAGGGTGGGCACCGCCCACCGTTCTTCGTCCGACGGCTGCAAAGCGGTGGGCGGTGCCCACCCTACGAGCTACGAGCCGATATCAATTCAGCTCTTTGCTCGAGTACCCGAGGATGCGGCGCGCGATGATCATCAGGTTGATCTGCTGTGTGCCCTCGAAGATGTCGTTGATCTTGGCGTCGCGCATCCACTTCTCGAGGAGACACTTGCGCGAGTAACCGAGCGGGCCGAGCAGCTCGACGGCCTTCTGCGTCACCTGCGTCACCGCCAATCCCGCCTTGGCCTTCGACATCGACGCCTCGAGGTTGTTGTGCATCCCCTGGTCCATCATCCAGGAGGCGCGCCAGGTCAGCAGCCGCGCAGCCTGCAGGTTGGCTTCCATATCCATGAAGTCGCGCTCGAGGGTTGTCAGCTTCTTCAGTGAGATGCCGTAGCGGATCTTGATACCTTCCCTCTCGAACAGCTCGCGCACGTAGTCGACGGCGGCGCGGCCGATGCCGATGGCGCTGGCGGCCACGGCTGGACGCGTCGCGTCGAACGTCGCCATCACGCCCTTGAAGCCTTCGGTGGTCTTCTTCACCTCCGCGCTGCCGAGGAGGTTGTTGGCCGGGATGCGGCAGTCCTCGAAAACGATTGCCGCCGTGTCGGAGGCGCGAATGCCCATCTTGTGCTCGACCTTGGTAACGGTCATGCCCGGCGTGCCGCGCTCGACGACGAACGCCTTGATCCCGCCGCGACCCGCCGACTTGTCGACCGTCGCCCAGACGACGACGAACCCGTCGGACTTTTCGGCGGCCATGAGGCCGCTGGTGACAAAGATCTTGGTGCCGTTGATCACCCACTGATCGCCGTCGCGCACCGCTGTCGTGGTGATTGCAGCGGAGTCCGAGCCGCAGCCGGGTTCGGTGATCGCCATCGCACCCCACTTCGGGTCGCCATCTTTGAAACGTGCCAGGAAGCGCAGCTTCTGTTCCGGCGTACCCGCAGCGGACACGGCGGCGCCACCCAAGCCGGGATTCGGGATGGACAGATACAGGCCGGCGTCACCCCAGGAGAGCTCCTCGATCGTCACGGCGGACTGCAGGTTGCGGATCGACGGCCCTTCCTTGTCCTTCTTCTTGCCTTCGCCGAAGGTCACCGGGTTGGCGGTCTGCGAGGCGCTCCACATCATATTGAGGAAGTCCCACGGCTTCTCGTGCTCGCGCTCGTCGTACTCGCGCGAGATGGGCCGCATGGCACCCTCCGCCAGCATGTGGATCATGGTCCTCGCGTTGACAATCTCCTGCGACAGCTCGAAATCAATCATGGTCTCCTCCTTGTGGTGTCTTCACGACTCAGACCATCACCAAACCTTCGAAGGTGGCGAAGCCGCGGCCGTTGCGTGCCCACATCTCCACGGGATGCTCGCGGATGTATCCATGGCCGCCGAGTACCTGCACCGCATTGTCGGTGACCTTGAGCACCATGTTGGCCGCGTAGTTCTTGGCGAGATACGCTTCGCGCGTCGCCTCCTCGCCGCGATCCAGTTTCCAGGCGGCTTCCCAAGCCAGCAGGCGCGTCGCATCGATCTCCAGTGCCATCTCGGCGAGCATGAAAGCGATGGCTTGCTTCTGGCCGATGGCGACGCCGAAGGCCTTGCGATCCTTGGCATAGTCACGCGCATACTCGAAGGCGGCGCGCGCCACGCCGACGGCCATCGCAGCCAGACCGACGCGTGCGTAGTTCATCAGCTTCGCGAAGTCGCAGCCGGCGTCGCCGCCGAGGCGGTTGGCGGCGGGGACGCGGCAGTTTTCAAAGGTGACCTCGTGCGTCGCCAATGCCTTGATGCCCATGTTCTTCTCACGCTCGACGACCTGCACGCCCGCCGTGCCCTTCTCGACGAGGAAGCCGCTGACCGACTCGTAGCCGTCGCGATCGTCGGTGCGCGCGTACACCAGTAGATGCTCGGCGTCGTCACCGAGCGGGACATAGCACTTCGCGCCGTTGACGACGTACGCGCCGTTCTCGCGGCGTGCGGTCGCGCTGAGCGCGGAGAGATCAAAGTCGTAGCGCGGCTCCATCACGGCTGCCGAGCCGGCGCGGAACTGCGCGCTGGCGTACGGCTTTAGGATGCGCAGCTTCTGTTCGTCGGTGCCCATCTCGATCACCGGGTAGATGACCAGCCGCGGCGCCAGCAGGTGGAGCGCCACGGACAGATCGCCCCAGGCCAGCTCCTCGGCGATCAGCGCACCGGTGACCACCGACCGCGTGTCGCCGGCTCCGCCGTACGCCTCGGGGATGACGCTCTGCACCAGCCCGAGATCCCAGCCTTGTTGGACGAGGTCGCTGGGCACCGCGCCGCTCTCGTCGGCGTCATGCGCCTGCGGGCGCACTTGCTCGCGTGCGAAGGCGGCAACCGTGTCGCGAATGAGCTGCTGGTCCTCACTCGGTTGGAAACTGACCATGGCTATTTCCTCCTCTGCCGGCGTGCGGGTGCGCTGCCGTTACTGGTGCTGGCTGGCGCGGACAGCCACCCGACGTATTGCTGAATGAAGGCGTCGATGGTGGCGGCCAGATCAAAGCCTTTTGGGTCCTGGTAGTACTGGATCTCCGCACCCATGATCGCGCCGGCGTACACTTCGGCGGCGATCGCAGGATCGACATCGGCGCGGAACTCGCCGCGTTCCTGCCCGCCGCGCACGACGCCGCGCAGGTACTCCCGGAAGCGATGCATCATGGCGCGGAACTGCGCCGCCAAGCGCGGGTTGCTGTCGAGCGACTCGACCATGAGCGTCACGATCAGGCGGCGGTGGTTGCTCTTGGTGGCGTGGTCGAAACACACGCGCGCCAACTCGGCGAGGGCGAGGGCGGCGTTCGTAATCGCCGACAAGTCACCGGTGACGCGGCGCTCGAACTGGCCGACGCGGTTCTTCACCGCCTCGAACAACAGCTCTTCCTTGTCCTTAAAGTGGTAGTACAGCGCGCCCTTGGTGACGCCGGCGGCTTTGGCGATGCGATCGATGGAGGTGGCTTGATACCCGTAGCGGGCGAAACAATCGATGGCGGTGTCCATCAGGTCCCGGCGCGATTGACCGCGTCCAGGCCGTGTGGCCAAGTCCATACTGAACGTTTAGTATGTAGGAGGAAGTGAGTCAATGGGTGGCTCACCACGTGTGGCTCGCCGGGCACGCGAAGTGGTGTGCGTTTGCGCGGCACGGGCAGTTCTGGTTGTTACTGCGGGGCTGCTTCGAAGCGTTCGGAAAGGAACTGACACAATGAACCAGCTTGGAACGTCGCTGCACCGTCTCCTGCTCGTGACCGGCGTGCTCACGATGCTGTCCGCGCTCGGGTTGTTGCTTACCAACTATCGACCGGCGACGGCGCTCAACTACTGGTCGATCATGTTTCCGGCGTTCGGGCTGGTGGCGCTGTGGCAGGTCCTGACTCGTTCGGAACGGTCAGAGAACGTGGCGCTCACGGTGGTCCGCGTCGCGGCCCATTGGATCGGCCCACTGATCGCCCTGCGGCTCCTCTTCCTGCAACTCCACCGCGGCCAGATGGACGCCGATGCCGTCGGTGCAACGACGCTGTTGCTGCTCGCGGTGACGAGCTTCCTCGCCGGCATCTACCAGGATCGGCTCTTCTTCTTCGCTGCCGTCGTGCTGGCGCTCGGCACCGTCGTCGCGACGGAGATCGAGGC
>JBGQHM010000233.1:0-10711 GCA_041497995.1 Binatia bacterium
ACCCCCTCCTCGAGGCCGGCCAGGGCCCGTGCCCACAACGCGTTCCGATAGTGCTCGTCGTCGAGCCCCTTCAAGAAGTCGTCACGCGAGAGCCCCGCGTCACGGGCGCAGTCGCCGAGCACGGCGCGGTCTGCGATGTCACGCCCCTCGGCCCAGCGCGCAGCGTCCTCGTACTGATAGTTGCGCTTGTGCGGACGGGCTCCTAGCGGACCGTTACTTCGACGCGACGGTTGTTGCGGCGTCCCTGGCCGCTCTCGTTTGAGGCGGCCGCGTAATTCGCGCCGAACCCTTGCGTGACAATGCGGGATGCCGCGATCCCTTGTGAAGTCAGATAGCTCGACACGTTGGTCGCCCGTTCGAGCGACAGCCCGGTATTCGTCGCCTCGCTGCCTGTCGAGTCTGTAAACCCTTGGACCTGCACCATCGCCTGCGGGTACGGCTGCATCTGCTGCACAAACCATCTGAGCTGCCGTAGCGTGTCCTCGTCGAGGGCGGCGCTCCCCACCGCGAAGTAGCACACCGCGGCATACTTGCTTGCCTGCGCATGCGCCGCTTGCGCCTCTGCATCGGCGGCACGTTGTTGCATCTCGAGCCGTTGCGTTTCTTGTTGGTAGGTTCGCTGATAGGCGGAGGGGCATCCGGTCAGCAGCAACAAGGCACCGGAGAGCACGGCAACGGCGGTGCGTTCCGCGTTCGGCTTCATTGGTGCTTTCTACCTTCGTACGCCGTGATCGTCTCGTCCAGGGACACCTGAAAATCGTGGTTGGTGTCGGCTTCTTCGAATTGGCGGAATCGGATAGTGACGAACTCGGGCAGCGAGACGCGTCCGTCTCCGTTGGTATCGGCATCCTTGAATGCCCCCGAGAACGGCAGCCGCTCATACTCATCGACGCTCAGAAAGCCGTCCTTGTTGGTGTCGGCGTTGTAGAAGACCTCGACGAGCCGAACGTGAAACTCCTCAATGTCTATCTGACCGTCCTTGTTGGTGTCGGTTGCAGCAAAGGCGGCGCGCGGATCGTAGGGCTTCCCCGGATCCGCGGCCCATCCCGACGCCGTCAGCATGAGAGTGGCACCTGCGAACAGGAACGCTACTAGAACAAGGCGCATGGCAATCTCCTTCGCTCCAATCCGTGGCTAACTCTGTTGGACCTGCCAAGTGCCGTCCGCCTGGCGACACGCCGTTCCGTACGTCTGATGCTGCTCACCACCGATCACGATCGTCTGTTGGTATTGACGGCAGTACTGCCCGTTGGCGAGTTGATACGTTTTGGTCGGCGTGATCGATCCGGAGTTTCCGGAATCGGGATTGTTCCACGCCGTCGTCTGCCCCGCCTGATTCTGCTCGAAGGCTTGCTGGGCGGCCTGCGTCGCCTTCTGCTTGTCGTTGTTGTCCATCTTGTGCCCGACGAAGCCACCGATCAGGGCTCCTCCGATGGCGGCACCCACAATCGCCCCAGGACTGCCGCCGGCGAGTGCCGCGATGCCGGCGCCGGCACCGGCGCCCAGCAAGCCGCCTAGCATGGCCTTGGGGTTCTCCCCATACGTTTGCTGCATGGATGCACACGAGGACAGAACAAATGCCAGCACAACGATGGGTGCTACTCGGTAGATGATCTTGCGACGCATGGCTTCCCTCCGACGCTATCGGTTCAGGCCTGGCGGGGCGAAGTTGGCCAGGGTGTTGATGCGGCCGGTTTGCGAGAGGGCGTTACAGTCGTTCTCGTCACGGCAGTAGGTCACGTAGACGGCTTCCCGACCACAGCCGCGCACGCCGATCGTGTACTCGGACCCTTGCGTGCGCCAGCCTTGAACGATCTTCTGCGACAGCACGGTCGTCTGTACGTCGGGACAGTTCAGTTCGAACCTGGCGCGACTCTGCGCCGCCTGCATCGCTCCGGGCGCGTTCTGCACAAGCGGGCTGACGCATGCACTGGCAAGCAGCGTCGCCAGAACAACCGCAGCCGCGCCACGGAACCGCGAAAGCGCTCGCAGCACCTTCCAACCTTCGTCACCGATACCCGTCTCGAACTTGAGCATGGAATAGCCTCCCTTCATATCCTCGGCTCGATCGGCTGCTTCGTCACCGGGCCTTGCGAAACACGGCAGACGTGCCGAGTCAACAGGGACCGTGCGTTGTGGTTCCAGGCATCGCTCACCCTCCCCGCTTGATTGTCCCCATCCACACGCCCTCGGTTCCGCCCGACGGTTCAGCGGGGCCGCAGGAGGAGATCGGTGCGCCGGTTCTGGGCGCGACCGGCAACGCTGTCGTTCGACGCGATCGGGTGGTATTGGCTGGCGGAAATCGCGTCTAGCTTCGTTGGGTCCACACCCTGTTCCTGAAGAAACCGGACGACGATCGCGGCGCGCCCGCCGGCCAGCTCCCAGTTCGTGGGATAACGTTCGGCGAGCTTGGGGCCGACTGGAACGTCGTCGGTGTTGCCGACCACGTCGACCGCGTAGCCCTGTGCCGTCATGGTGAAGAGCTGGTTAGCCACTTTGCTGAGCGCCGCACGCCCCTTCGGATGGAGCTCCACGGAACCCGGGACGTAGAGCAGGTCGTCGGTCATGCGCACCCGAATGCCGTTTTCGAGCTCTTCGATCTTCACCTGATCTGCGTTGATCTCAGCGCGTAGAGAGGCTTCGAGAGCGTCGCGCTGCTGGATCATACTATTGTACCGCGCCGCCGCTACGCAGCCGCTCAGCAGGAGCGCTGCGACCATCGCACACGCCGACGACAGCCGGAGAATTCCCGCCCACGCCATTTGCACTTCTCCTCGCGCTCCTCAGTCCTCGGAGCCATCCGCCTCGGGGACCGTGCCGAGCTCATCGAGCAGTTTTGCGAGAATCGTCACCAGCTCCTCGGCGGAACCGAATCGCGCGCGGCGACCCGAGCTCAGGTGCTCGACGCGGCCCGCGAAGACCGCGGCCGGCGTGCTCGCCTCGCGGCTGAATTGCACGACGAAGGCCTTCCACGCCGGCAACTCCGGTAGCGGTTTGCGTGATGCACCCTGAGCCGCTGGGTGCGTGGTCGTCTTTGGCTGCCTCACGCCTGATACGTTTGCCGAAGTCGCCGCCTCAAGTCCGGAAGGTTCTCGGTAAATTCCCGGAAATCTCCAACGCGCCGAGCCCGCGATTCAATGCTGCGGCAGCCGCGCCGTGTGGATACCGACCAGACGAGCGATCAGCACAGCCAGGTAGAGCTGGCCTGTTACCCCCTCGAGCACCGAAAGCGCGCGCGCCCCAGGGGTGAGCGGCGATACGTCCCCATATCCAAGGGTCGCGAGCGTCGTAAAGCTGTAATACTGCATCAAAGGTGTGACCGGTACCGTCGGCACGCTCCACCCGGTCGCATTGACAAGGGCCGCGGAGACGGAAAAGGCATCCGGTGAAACCAATACCAGCAGCGCGTAGAAGGTACCCCACGTCATCCCCAGGAGAAAATACGCGCACACCGCCCCGACGATTGTGTCGGCGGTAACGCTCTCGTCCCCGAAGACAGCGAGTAGGATCACCAGAGTCAAGAACGTAAGGAAAGCGCTGGTGATGGCGAAGCCCACAGCGCGGAGCGCCAGCGAGTCGCTGAGCACAAGCGTCCAGTGGGCGACCAACGTGGGTAGGGCGAACGCTACCGTCGTAAGGCGCAGCCCTCGTCCGACAGTCCAGATCGCGAAGAACACCAGCACCGAGAACCCGAGGGCAACCGCCAACTCGCGCAGGTCCTTCTCAACAATGACACTCGCAGAGAACAGGACGATCAGCAGGATGATGGTCAGTCCGGTGAATCGTCCTCTCAACAGACGTTCGGGTGTAACGGCTGTAGGAGACCACCACGCTCGTTCGTGTCCGCCTGGCTGCGTGGGCATCGCCGCCTCATCGTGCGAGTGGTTGCGGCGCGACCATCCCCGTCGCACCTGGCGCTGACGGTCCCCCAGCGGCACTACCCGCTTCAGTTGGAGCTGGCCAACACCTTTCCCATCTTCGAGTCAATGTGAATGATCCAGAACGCCTCGACATCCTCTTGGCTGATCATCGCCACCACGCCGACCTGCGGGGCAAAGAAGTAGTACGCGGTATCCTTCGTGTGGGCAGGCCCAACCTTCCCCTCATACTTGAGCCGCATCAGGATCGCCTGGTAGCTTCCGGCCGGCACGGTCACCTGGTACGTGCCCACGTACGTGTACGAGGCGTTCAGCGTTCCTGAGTAGTCCTGCCTCGTCGGATCGTCCAGGTAGTTCACCGACACGGCCTGGGAAAACGTCCGTGTCTCGCCGGGCTTTATACCTTTTATGACGAACGGATTCGCCGGCGTCGTTATCACCACGACGCCTTGGTCGGAGTCGGTCACCGCGGGCATCATGAGATCGCCAGCGAGGTTCTGCCGGATGAAGCCCGCGAGCGTCGGCGAGATCCCAAATCGCCACGCCGGCGTTCCGTCAGGCCGTTTGCGCTTTGCAACCTTTAGCGTCTGGGTGTTCCCTGCGTTCGATCCGGCTGTGACCTGGTAGCTCCCTGTCCGCTCCTGCAGCGGGAAGTAGATGGAGGGATCCGCGATAGGATTGCTCGGGAGCGCCTGGCCCACGACTCCGGGCCCGAGCCGGGCGGTAATCTCCTGCTGATCCTCGGACGGTAGGGGCAGCACGACCCCGTCTTGGGCCAACAGCGCCCCACGGGGGACGGCGACAACGGTGAGACAGCAGAGCATCGCGACTACAGTCAGACGCATCGGGTTCATCGAATAACTCCTCGTCACGCGTTTTCGTTTTGGGGACCAAGCGTGCACCGGTTCGCCGAGGCGCATCCATCGTCTCATCGTCGTCCTCCTCACGTCGCCCAGCGGGTCGCCGCGTTTCTCATCATGTATCTCATGTCATCGTCAGCCTCTCAAGTCAGGAAGATCCGCGGAAGATTCTCGGAAATCTCAAGACATGCCCTCGGCGAGGCGATCCCGTGCCGCATGCTGATCACTCGATCGCTCCACCGTCCCAATCGATATCGAAGAACTGCGCCTCCATGAGATCAGAGTGTTTGTGCTTGCGCACGTGCATGCGGTGCCGGAACGCGAAAACGTGCGAGTACGAGAGAATCTGGTAGATGCCGGGGAGCCGATCCCCTTTCTGTGCGTAGACATCCTGCGTTCCCGACAGCAGGAGCTTCATATCCGCTGGGAAATCCTTCGGCTCACGGAACATGTCCCGCACAATGGCGCTGGCGATCTGCTCGCGGACACCAGGCTGTACCACCGCAGGTCGCTCCGGGTGCGGCGCGAAGACCGCGTCGACGTAGTCCTTCGCCGACATCATAAAGATGCCCGCTGTGGGCCGTGGGTTGCACTCGACGATCGACAGCCCGTGATCGGTTTTAATGTAGTCGAAGGAAATGTGGCCGTGGTAGCCGGTCGCCTCGATGTAGGTCTTGGCGATCTCGACGCTCTGTGGCTCGTCGATCGACTCGAACACAATGCCACCGGCATGTTCGATGGTCAGCGGGTGCTCGTACGTGCAGTGCGCCGCGAGCCGGCCCTGGTGGGCGACGCTGAAACTGCAGATATCCTTGCCTTGCACGAACTCCTGGACCAGCCACGGATTGCCCGCTGACGGGTGACAGTCCTCCAACTTCACGTGACCAGCCAACGGCCCCGTGTTGGTAAACAGTTCCACCCCACCCCGCGAGAATGCTGCCCGCGCAAAGTACTCCTTGAATTCCCGCGCGGCCGCAGCCAGCTCATCTTGGCTATGCGCGACGCGCGTCGGCGCGATGGGCAGCTTCAGCTGCTGGGTGAGCGTCGTGAAGGCTTCCTTGTTGTGGAGGCGGGCGAGGACGTCGAACGAGGGAAAGAACACCGGGGTCAGGGCTGCGATCTCGTCATGATGCTTAGCAAGGTAGAAGACCTCTTCGAAGCACGGGACTACAAGATCGATGCGGCGGCTGCGGATGATATCCTTGATCTCGTCGAGGAATTTTCGCGTATCGAACTTCGGAGAGGCAGTGATGATGGCCTCCTTCACATGATTCGAGTGGAGCCCCGGGGAGGTCGTGAATGTGTCGGTCGCGTAGACCTCGTGCCCCTCTTCACCAAGCTTGCGGATGACACCCAGAGCATGCGGGAGCCGCGCGCTAGTCACTAGAATCTTCACCGCTGCCTCCTTCGTTGGAATTGTTCAGACCACCGCGCAGTCTTCCACTAATCCCGTCGAGTCCGTAAGATCCGTAGGTTCGCGGAAGGACCCCGGGGCTCACGGCTACGCGCGGGTTCGCGAGGCGTGGTGTGCGGCCCGTGAACGGGAGGCGGGCGGCACCTGGCGGAGCAAGGTTCTGGCCTCGGCTAAATCCACGCTCTCGGCTTTGTCACCAAACCACTTACATATGTTGCTGAGCAGCGCGCGGGCCTCCTCAGTCCTCCCGGACCCCTGCCAGGCATGCGCCAGGCTCGTCGCCGCGCGCAGCTCGAGCGACTTCGCCTCGTCCTTGCGGGCTAGGTCCACCGCGCGCAACAGGCAGCGCTCGGCCTCCTGCCACCGGGCATCCACAGCTGAAGCTTGTTGCTTGCCGCCGCCTCGCTGCGTGTGCGGCGTCGGAGCAACCGCCGCCGCCAGCAGGAGCTCGCCTTTGATGCGCCAGAGCTCCGGCCAGTACGAGCGATCGAGGCTCGACTCCGCCCGCATCAGGCCTTCGTCGACTGCGGCCAGGCCTGCGGCGGCGTTGCCAGCACGCAAATGGGCTTCGGCGAGGAAGCAGAAAATGTGGGTGGAAAACAACCATGCCCCC
This sequence comes from Binatia bacterium, assembly GCA_041497995.1. Taxonomy (GTDB): domain Bacteria; phylum Desulfobacterota; class Binatia; order HRBIN30; family HRBIN30; genus DATKMS01. Next base: position 6,766 of record JBGQHM010000233.1, read on the forward strand.
GTCGCCGCGTGAGCGACGCGTGCGTGCTCCAGCTCCGCGATTCCCGCGCCGAGCTCGCCGTTCTGAACTTGGACCGCGCCGCGCAGTCCCGCCGCCAGCGCGCTCCAGAACGCAAAACCCTGCTCGGTGGCGAGATCCGCTGCTTGCTCCGCCACATCACGAGCCGCGCTGTGGTTGCGGCAGAGAAACTCCAGCACCGCACTGAACCACAGTGCGGCCACGAGGCTGAAAGGAGAACCCCCTCGTCGTGCTGCCGCCAGGCTGGCGCGCATCATCGTCCGTGCACGCGTCGTGTGGCCGCGCATCCAGAGCGCGAAGGCATAGTGGCAGTTCGCCGCAATCAGCGGATCCGCCCCGTAGGCGAACGGAGCGTCAGGCATCTTTCCCCGCTGCGGCGCCGGCAGCCGCTGCTCCGCAACGCGGCACGCTTCGATGAAACGTCCGGCGCCCGTGGCAACTCGTACCGTTAGGCTGTCTGCGAATAGGCGATGATTGGCCGTCCCCAAGCGCTCCGCCAACTCCTCGAGCTCTGCCAGCAGCTTCGGGGTGAGTGCGGCGTCGGCGCGCACTGCGTAGAGGTGACAGAGCGCATAGACGATCTGGAAGCGTTGCTCGGGGCCGCCCACCTGCGCGCAGAGCGCGTAGGCACGCTCGCAGTTTTCCCGCAGCGCTTCGGAGGCAAAGCCATGCAGGTCGTTGAGCACGGGTGCCAGCGCCAGCCTGAAGGTGAGCTCGCGGCGGCGCTGCTCGTCCGGGTCTGGGAGTTGCGCCAGCAGGGCGATCGCCGCTTCGAGGTAACCGATGGCCTCGCGGCCCGCAAAGCGCTGGCGGGCGCGCGTCGCAGCCGCAGCGAGGTACTGCAGTGCGCGTCCATGGTCGCGCCCTTTCCCGAAGTGGACCGCCAGCTCACCGGCCACTTCCGTCGCCCTGTCCCCGTAGGACGCTTCAAGCGCCGCGCCGATCCGCCGGTGCAGTCGGCGTCGCTGCCCTTCCGGAATCTCGCCGTACGCCGCCTGACGGTAGAGCTCATGCCTGAAGGCGTAGCTCTGGGCGACGCTGCCGTCGGGCCACTCGGTTGTACCGGCGATGCGAACAAGCCCGGAGGCTCGCGTCAGCGCTTCGCAGCGCCGCTCGATGTCTTGGACGTCAACTTGGAGCGCCGCCGCAACCGCCTGCACCGGGAACTCGGTACCCACAACGCTCGCCGCCTCGACGAGCGCCCGGTCGGCGGGACTGAGGCCTTCGAGTTGCATCTGGATCATGTGGCGGGCGTCGTCCGGCACCTCCAGTTGCAGCTTGTCGGGCGGTGCGCTGAGCGCCCACCCGGGAGCCGTGTCGAGGATCCAGCCGCGTGACACCATGTGCTCGACGACCGCCGCCACAAACAACGGATTGCCGTCTGTGTAGTGATGCAGCGTTGGTGCGAGGATCTCGGCGAACTCCGCACCTTGGAAGCGCTCGTCCAGGTAGTGCTGGACGTCCTCTGTCGTTAGCTCGTGCACGGCCAGCTCGCTACACTGCCGGTGCAGGTGCAGCGCCCGCACCGTCTGCGACAGCACCGGGGCCTGAACGGCGACCTCCGCCGGGCGGTAAGTACCGATCACCAACAGCCGCGCCGCCTCACGGCGTTGTGCTAGGACGGCAAGAAGGTCCACCGTCGACGGATCGCTCCAATGCAGATCCTCGATCACCAGCACGACGGGGGCGCCGGCACTCAGCGCCTCGGTCAGCACGGCGAACTCGCGCAACATGCGCTCCGGGCGCGCCGCCTGTAGCGATTGCCGGAGGGCTTCCTCGTCGTCACCGAGCAACCACGGCATCTGTGCCAGCCACGTCGGGGCGGTGTGCCGCAGCAGCCCTACCGCGCCGGTGCTCTCCGGCCGTCGCAGCAATCGCTCGAGTGCCTCCAGCACCGGCATGTACGGCTCGCGCGCACCATGCTGCTCGACGCAGGCACCGTGTCCGATCCACACCGGCGCAGCCGCTCCGCGGAGGGCGGTCGACCCCATAAAGGCCTCGACCAGCGTCGTCTTCCCGACGCCTGCTGGGCCGGTGACAAACACGATCTGCCGTTCGCCTGAGCAAGCCTTCGCCAAGTGCAGCGAGAGCTGCTCCAACTCGCTCTCTCGTCCCACAACGGTGCGCTGGGCGGCACCCTGGTGCCTCCACGTGTGCGCTGCTGCCTGGCTCGCCCCCGGAGTGCCGGCCGCCCCGATGAAACGGAAACCGCGCCGGTGCACGGTCTCGATGCACCGCGGCGTGCGAGAGTCGTCGCCAAGCGCAAGGCGCAACTCTCCGATCGACTTGGTCAGCGTGTCCGGCGTGACAGCGACGTTCGGCCATACGGCATCCAACAGCTCTCCGCGCGTCACGAGCACGCCGGGGCGCTCGGCGAGATAGAGCAGCACGGCCCAGGTTTTCGGGCGCAACGGGATGGCCTCGCCGGCGCGCGTCAAGCGCCCGCCGCGGCGATCGAGGTGGAAAGACATGAACGCGATCGGCTCGCGATCGTCCGCGGGTGGCGTAGCCTGCATATTCCCTCGCACACCGCGAGTACCTCGATCCCCCCAGACTCTGGTACCAAGTGGCCAGCGGAGGGTATCAAGAAATTTTGGCGATACAAGACATCCGGGCCACGACGGCGTTCGGATCGTGGGTGAGGGGTTGCAGACGGCAGCGTGAGTCAAGCATCGGCAAGCCTCACCTGCTCACCGGCAGCGTCAGGACCGGGGATTTGCCTTTGCCGGTCGCCTGCTGAAGCGAGTACAGGATGTTCAGGAGGCCAAAGGTGGCCTTGGAGCTCTGGTCGTCATCGGCAATGTAGAACCACCAACCGCGGTGCTGGACGGCGACAAACGCTTTCCGCGGACGGTCTTCCTGCGAGTGGATGGTCATGACCTTGCTGGTGACCTTCGACCAATTGAAGGGTTGTCCATCGTCGCCCACGGTGACCGCGACCAGACCTGCCTCAACGTGCGGCGCGGGCGGCTCCACCGCCTTGGAAAGGAAGTACATCACCCCGAGCAACGACCGGCAGCGCACACCAACTTCGTTGCGCGTCCGCTTGAACGGGAATGCGGTAAGGGAGAAGTCGTCTTTACCGGGCGCCAAGTCGAGCGACTGGCGGACTGCGGCGACATCCGCAGCAAGCGGACTGTTGGGGTCGGCCGGCGGGTGCAGCCAGAATCGGGGATTGCGTCCGGGCGGGTCGGTCTCATGCTCCTTCATCTCCCAGTTGAACCCCATGAGCCCTGCCGATCGCAGACGCTCCAAACGCTCAGCGAAGTCAGCGAAGGCTGCGTAGTAGGGCTCCCGCTGCGGCGTCGGACCGCTGGCCGTAGGCGCGTTTAGGACATCGTTCACGCGCTGAGCCACCACGAGGAGAAGACGCTCGGCGCGCCACCCGCTCTGCTCGAAAAGCATGACGGAATCGAGCGGGATGGGCGTGAGCATGCGCGTAGCGAAGTCCTCGCCCGTGAGCGGCGTGTAGGTCACCGTGGGGTGCTCCGCGTACATAAGGCCGGAGCCGATCGTTGCGAAGCCGCCTGAACCGATCTGACCGGAGGCATTGAGCGAGGCGTCGTAACCGTACTGTGCCACGACGCTGCCAAGCTCGAGGAACAGCGGCGAGTCGTTGTAACGGAGGCGGACGAGGTTGAGCAGCATCTCCGCATCGGCCGAGCGCAGGATCTGCTGGTTGTAGTCGGGCCGTTCGCTGCGCAGAGCCTGAGGACCGAGCCCGGTGGTGCAGCCGCTGACCAGCATCGCAAGCAGGCCCGGTAGCAGAACGACGCGTTGAAGCAGCGTCGGTGGGTTCGCCATGGACATCGGTCTCACAACAACTACCGCCCAAGATTGGCGAGCGCCGCGCGCATCGGAGCACTCGAAACCTTCATCAATCCTGCGAACGGGCTGTTCATCTCCACGATCAGAAGGATCGCACCCG
>JBGQHM010000234.1:0-10701 GCA_041497995.1 Binatia bacterium
TCCACCTGCCGCGTGAACAGCGCTTACGCCCACGGTCAGATCTGTTGGAGGAGCGGTACGAGATGTTTCGCAAGGTGGGGTGATCGTCTCGACGGGGCCACCGGCGTCGAGGGGGCACAATTCCTACTTCAAGGGTGGCCCCGCAGCTTCCTACTAGTCGCCGGGTCTGACCCTGCACCGGTAGTCACTCACCGAGATTGACCCGTGCTGCGATACCGTCGTGGAGATTGCGGACAACTCGATGTTGAGGCATTCTCCGACGGCCATGGTTTCAAAGGATGTTCGTTGAAGGCCGCGCGCCGATCGTTAGCAGATGAAAGAGCGTCACTGGACCAACCTCGTTAGCAGCCTGAGACACGGGCAGTGCATCCTCGTGCTCGGCCCGGAAGTGCCAGCGCGCATTGGGACGGGTGGCTCCGAGGATGCGACCGCGCCCCCGCTCACCTCTGCCGACGCGCTAAGGAACAAGCTTGCAGAAGAACTCGAGGAGGACGGCCACCGCGTTACGGCGACGAGTCTTGCCGGCGTCGCACAGCAGTATGAAGACGCCGAAGGCTTTGGACCGAGCACCTTGAGGTCCCAGGCCGCCAAGTTCTACGCTTCCGCGCCGATCGAGCCCTCCGCCGCCCACCAGGCCCTCGGCGGCCTACCGTTCCCGCTCATCATCTCGACGTGCCACGATCGGCTGCTCGCGGACGCGCTGGAGAAAAGCGGCAAGTCGCCGGTCGCGTACCGGTTCAACCTGAGAGGCGACCGCAGCGACAATCCGGAATTCGTCATCCCAGGATCAGCAGCGACTCCGCTCGTATACCACTTGTTCGGCGGTTTCGACGAGCCCCAGTCGCTTGTGATCAGTGAAAATGACCTGCTCGACTTCCTGATCGCGGTGATCTCCGAGCGCCCGCCCATGCCGAACAGCCTCCGTCGGGCGCTGCAACGCCCCGGCGCGAGCCTGCTCTTCGTGGGCTTCGGCATCCGGCACTGGTACCTGCGCGTCCTGCTCAAGGCGCTTGTGCGCAGCCTATCGCTCGGGCGCTCGGGGAGTGCCGTGGCGCTCGAGCCCCTGCTCCACGGCGTGCCCGATTTCGACCGCCAGCAGACGATCCTCTTCTATCAGCGCGGCACCCGCATCGAGGTCTGCGACGACGAGATTCAGGGCTTTCTCGCCGAGTTCAAGCGCAGGCTCGAAGCCGAAGGCGGCGCTATTGACCAGCCGTCGCCCTTCGGGCCGCGTCCGCGCGTCTTCGTCAGTTACGCGAGCGAGGACAGCGCGCTCGCGGCACGTCTGTTCGCGGCTCTGCAGAAGAGCGGTTTCGAGCCCTGGTTGGACAAGGACGCACTGCGTGGCGGGGAAGACTGGAACCTCATGATCGAAGACCAGCTGCGGGAGACCGACTACCTGCTCGTCCTGGAGACGCCCGCGCTCGCGGGCAAGCGCGTAGGCTACGTAAACAAGGAGATCGCCGTCGCCCGGGACCGGGCGCAACGCTATCGCGGATCGTTCCTGATCCCGCTGATTGGCGAGGACCTCCCACCTGAGCAGCGGATCGAGGAGCTGAGTGGGTATCAGGACATGCCCCTGCGGGAGCGTTGTTTCGACGACGATGTCGCCGCGCTGCTCTCCACGCTGCGCCGCGACTACCAGCGCAGACAGAAGAGATAGCGGGCATGACGGGCATCCGCACGCGATACCCAGGTGCGCAGCCGTTTTCTGACGATGCGATCTCTCGCGCTGTCTTCTTCGGCCGCGCACACGAATCCACGGCGCTTACCGACCAGATCCTCGCGAACCGGCTCGTCGTGGTCTACGCCAAGTCCGGGCTCGGAAAGACCTCCCTGCTGCAGGCCGGCGTCGCACAGCCGTTGCGCGACGAGAGCTATCTGCCGCTGTTCGTGCGAGTGAATGATGTGAAGCAGGGCCCGCTGCGCGGCGTGTTGAGCGGCGTGCGTGACTCCGCGCTGCGGCACCAGGTGGAATACAACCCAGGGAGCGGGCTATCGCTCTGGCACTTCTTCAAGACGGCAGAGTTCTGGCTCGCCGACCGTCTGTTGACGCCCGTTCTCGTCCTCGATCAGTTCGAGGAACTCTTCACCCTTCATGCTCCTGAGGCACGCGCCGCCTTCCTGCGGGAGCTCGGGTACCTGGTCCGGGGCGTACGGCCAGAGGTGACCGACAGTTCGCCCCAGATAGAGCCTTTCACCGATAGTGCGCCGGAAGTGCGAATCGTGATCTCGCTGCGCGAGGACTATCTCGGGTCCCTCGAAGAGGCTGCCGACAACATCCCGCAGATCCTGGACCACCGTTTTCGGTTGACGCCGCTGACCGTTCAGGCTGCCACCGAAGCGCTGGAAGGACCGGCACGGGTTCAGAACCAGCGGCTGGTGACCCAGCCGTTCACCTATCGGCCAGACACCGTGAAGGCGATCCTCGCGTATTTGACGGAGCGCACCAAGACCCGCTCGGTCAGAACCTTAAGCCCTGTCGAGCCCTTTCACCTGCAGCTGATCTGCCAGCGCGTCGAGACGCTTGTAGCCAACAGTCAGCGGCAGGGCGTGCAGGGGGTAGAGATCTCCCTGAGCGATCTGGGCGGAGAGCGAGGTCTGAAAGCCACCCTGCGGGACTTCTACAAGAATGTGATCAATCCGATCGAGCCGCGAGGCACGCGCAGGAAGGTCCGTCGGCTCTGCGAGCAGTACTTGATAAGTCCAGAAGGGCGTCGCCTCAGCCTCGAGCAAGGGGAGATCAAGAGGATCCTCAAGCTCGACGCGCAGACGCTAAGAAGCCTGGTAGATCGCCGCCTGCTGCGATCGGACCAGCGGGCGGACAGCTGGTACTACGAGCTCAGTCACGACAGCCTGGTTGCACCGATCCTCGCCACGCGGAAGGCGCGCGGCATTACGTTCGGCCTATTGGGCCTTCTGGGCTCTGTGATGGCGGGGTTTGTCGGGATTTCCTTTTCGTTGGGTGTACCCGTGGGCCTTATGTTGGCCGAGCTCCGGCACAGCAAAGAAGAAGTCGTGGGGATGGTAGTGGCGTCCGTTGTCTTATTCCCGCTCGGCGCAGTGTCTTTGTGGATGGCAGCTATCGGCTTCCGCCGAAGCGTCGAAACCCTCAACCGGTACACCTCGCCACCGGTCTAGGGGCAAGTGTCGCGCATCGCGCGCCGCGGCGGTTCCGCTCGGCTCCTGCGACCAACAGCTCGTTGAAAATCGTCGCACGCGCCCAAGGCACCCGCAGCACGGCGCTACCGCAGCATGCCGCGCCGTCGTAGCCTCAGGGCATAAGCGAGGACCGCGCCCTGTATTGCCCAACCAAGGGCGAGGCTCCCTATTGTGAGTCCTCGTATGCCGGCCCCCCACGTTTGCTCCAGACCAGCCGGGGCAGGGAGGTCCTCGAAACGCAACGAGAGGGTGTTGTAGAGTCCGCCCACCACACTGATGAGCAGGGCGATGAGCGCTAGCTTGACCGCCCTGGCTCGGAGGTTGAAAAGCGCGAGCCCTCCGGCGAAAAACACCACCGCCGTCCCCAGACTGACAACTTGCTGCGCCGGCGTGACCTTGAGCTGCGGGGCTTGCGCGCCGCCCGGCTGCAAGCCGAGCGAGATCACAACGATCGATATGATCACGCTGAGCACCGAGAAACAGGTCCAGACAAAGATCAGCCAGACCAAAACGGTCCGTCGCCGCTCAGGTGGTTCGGACTCCGGCTCGGTCGCCTGCGCGGGCACCACCTTGTCGTTGGCCATAGGCTCCTTCCTTTCCTGAATCAGGTGGTCGGCGCAGTGCCCCGAAGCGCCGGCATCGTTTCATTTAGTCTCTATTACCGAGATTGATCGGCACCGCAACAATGTCGTTGCGCGGAGAGCTACGGGGGCAGGTCTGGAATGTGGAACTTTTGATCACATACCAGCCGGTGACGCCTTCCACGCTGCGTCCGTGCGCAGCACCTCCGGGCGGCCGAGGCGGAAGATGCGGAGCATCTCCACGGTCCACCGGCCGATGACGGCGTGGATGGGTTCGATGGCCCATCAGGCCGCGACTCCGCGCGCGCGCAGCTCCACCACCAGTTCCAAGCCGAGCGCCGCAGCGATGCGCCGGAACGTGTCGAAGCTTGGGGTATTGCCGCCCGCCTCGAGGCGGGTGATGGCGGGCTGCGTACTGCCAATTCGGGTGGCCAGCTCTGCCTGGGTGATGCCGAGACGCTCTCGTGCCTCGCGTACCCGTCCTGCGAGCACGAACGCGTCCTTGGCTTCCCGATAGGCCTTGCGACGTTCTTCGCTGCCGGCTTTCGCCCGCTTGATCGCTGCCCAGCTACGCCGTTTCGTCGTCGTCTTCTGCGACGTGGTTCTCCTGGCCCTGGCGCGCTGTCATTCCAGATCGTTGAGCTTCGTCCACCCTTCAGCCTCACCGCGCTTGGCGGCCTTGTCGAACAGCCTCCAGAACCGGCGATTCTGGGACAGCGCTAAGATCTCGATGTCGGTATCTTCGGTGACCGGCATCAAAACCGCACATGGGCGGCCGTTCTCGGTGATCAGGACCGAGCCCTCTTCTGGTAGCTCGCCCACGATGCGGTTCAGATTTTCTTTCACCGCTCGAATGCTTTCTACTTTCATACATCACCTTAGACGAACCTCTTTCCATCAATGACGAGCTCATTGCCTCGCTTGCGTCCAATGAGCACGACTTCAACGACGCGACTCTTGACTCGATAGTCTCAATTGCGGTCGCGCACGATCGAGCGCAAGGAGCGCGCAACGATGGCAACCGCGGGCACGGCCCCCGAGCCTGCAACCTACCATACCGCCGATCTTTCTCACTTGACCGGGCCCGCGCATTTCTGGAGGATTCGGCTTATGCGGACCGTCGTCGCGTTGTGCCTCGTCGTGCTGGCGTCCGTGGCGCGTGCGCAGTGTGTGGGCGCACCCACTGAACACGTCGTTGCGCCGCGCATCACCGATCCCGCCATCGATACCGACACGGAGAATCACTACGTCTACTTTCCCGCCATATCGCTCGTGCGCGACGAGTTGGTCGTGTGGTTCTCGGGGTCGTGCGGTCAGCCGCGCAACCAGCGCCTGCTGCTCCGCGAAGCCGCCCGCGACGGGTACCGGGTTATCGGGCTCAATTATGCCAACTGTCCGTCGGTGAACTCGACGTGCGATCCTCTGCAGCCGGGTAGTCCGGACTGCTACGAGCAAGTGCGGCTCGAAAGGATCGACGGCCTCGATCGCAGCCCGCTCGTCTCGGTCACGCCGGCCAACGGAATCGAGAATCGCCTGGCGAAGCTGCTCCAGTACCTCGACGCGAACTATCCGGACGAGGGTTGGGGGCAGTACCTGGACGGAGCGGCGGCGCGCTGGGACCTGGCGATCGTGGCGGGGCATTCGCAGGGCGGCGGCATGGCGGCGATGCTGGGCACCATACACACGGTGGCACGCGTGGCGATGTTTTCGTGGAAGGATACGATTACGCCCCTCCAACCGGCGCCCTGGTTATCCAACGCAAAGGCGACGCCGATCGATCGCTGGTACGGCTTCTCGCACCAGCATTCCTCGCCGATCCCCGAGGAGGTGGCGTGGAACACGCTCGGTCTTCTCGGCACGACGGTGAACGTCGATACGACTCCGGAACCGTACGCCAACACGCACCGCCTCACCACCGACGTCCTGCCGCAAACCGGCAGTTACGCCAATGCACACGGCAGCGTTGCGACGGATGACGACACGCCGCTGCGAGTGGACGGTACACCGCTGCTGTCGGAAGTCTGGCGCTACTTACTCGGCGCGATGCCCACCACCGTCACCCCCGTCCAGTCGACGACGCTGGTGCTGAAGGACGGCAGCGCCGTGAGCAACCCCAACAAGCGTGATCTCTCGATGTCCGCCAAGACCAGGCGCGATCCGACGACGAACCGCATCGTGCCGCCCGCGCCCGGCAGTGACGGCGATCCGCGCATCTACGGTGCGGTGATCGAAGTGTTCAACGGCGCGGTGGGTGTCGAGACCGCTCGCCTACCTCTACCGGCGTCGGGGTGGAAGCTCCTTGGCACGTCGGTGCACCCGACGGGATGGACCTTCAAGAGCGCCAGCACCACCGATCCCATCCGCACGGTCACCGTCAAGACCGACGCGATCACGGTGCGCGGCGGCAAGGCGCTGTTTTGCTACACCTTGAACGAGCCGCAGCAGGGCACGATCGCGGTGCGGCTGGCATTCGGCGATGGCGCCGAGTGGTGCACCGCCGCCCCCGCAGAGACGAGCGGGAACCCGCCGGTGGCGGGGAAGAACGACATGGTCGATCGCTTCACCGGCGCGCCCAAGACCGCGCCGGCGGCCGCGTGCCTGCTCGCGCCGCGGACGCCCTTGTGAGCTCGGCAGCTCGCGCTGTCCTGAGCGGTCGGTAATCAGCGGTCAGCTCTCAGCAGGCATGCGGCGGTGAAGCCTGACACCACCGAGCCCGGCGAGCAGCAGCGCCAAAACCGCGAGCGACCATGGTGTCAACGCCGGGGCGGGCCTTGTCTCGGCGACAGCGATCTGCCGGATCGTGACCGGATGGTCCGCAATGATGTTCGCACCGACGAATACTACGAAGCGGGCTGTGCCGCCCTTGATTCGCCGGGGCGATGTCGATCAACAGGTCGATGTCGCCCGTGGCGCGCGGGAAGCCGGCTTGAATCACGGCCATCCCGCCAATCACCAGGTAGGCTGCACCCGCCGCGTTCAGATCGCGGCAGAGGGCAACGAGGTCCGCTAGGAGCGGGGGACGTGCTTCCGGGGCCGCGTCAGCATTGTCAAGAACCATGCGTCGCTCTCTTCGAAACTGGCGAAGCGATACACTCCCTTCGGGATGAACGGCTTGTCGCCGCGGAGCCGCAGGGCAAGCTCCAGCAGGCCAGCCGCAGCAGCGAGCCCGCCGCGCCACCGTCGCCGTCCGACAACCTTCATGGGCAGCTCATTGCTCGGAGGAGCGGCTCGTTGGGAGTCAATCGTCATGCAGAATGGATAGTATCACACCCCCCCCAAGTCGAGAGGCAGGCTCATGGTCGGGTTCGCTACCAGCCTGCATCTCACGCGTCACGGATATCGCGTGGTCGGCGCGCTGCGGAACCCAGTCTCGGCGCAGACCAGGGCCGAGGAGCCTGTCACGTGCACTGGTGCGATCGACCCAGGCGCGCTATTCCTCCGCACACACGATTCACGAGGATGACCGGAAAGAGAGGCACCTATGGGCAAGGTTTCGGGAGACAAGGCAAAATACAATCGCGAGCGCCGCAAGAAAATCGCACGACGGGTGGAGATGCGCGCGCTGCGGGCGACGCTCACTGCGGCCGGCACGGCGACGCCGCAGTCCAAAGCCGGCGCCACAAGCAAGCGCTAGCGGGCTGCGCCCCGCCAGAGTCGGCGGGACCGCTCCGCGATGGGTTGCGTGGGCGGTAGCGGCGCCAGCGCGTCGCGCTAGCTCCCTAGTCCGAGCAGCCTCGTCGCGTTCTGGTAGAGCACCTTGGCGCGTAGGTGTTCGCGGCCAACGGTGGCCATCAGCACCTTCGCGATGCCGATGGCCTGGTGATAGAAGGGCCAATCGCTGCCGTAGACGACCCGCTCGGGATCGGCGCGATCGAGAATGGTCCGAACATTCCCGAGCGACTGTCCCGACAGCTCGAGCCACACGTTCGGGTAGCGACAGGCGAGATCTAGCGCTTGTTCCATTTGCAGCGCGCCGGCATGGCCGAGCACGAACATGGTGCGTGGCTCCTCGGCAATGGGTTTCTCGTAGAGAGCGACCTGCGTGCGGCGCCGACCGGACTGCAGCTCGATGCCCACCGGGCCGCAGTGCATCAACACCGGCAGGTTGCGCGCAGCGCAGAGGCGATAGAGCGCCATCGCGCGTGGATGATCGGGCATGATCAGCTGCACCGCGGGGTGTACTTTCACGCCGCGTGCACCGGCATGGGCTTGCTCGTCGAGGCGTATGCCGACGCGATCGACGATTGGGTGAACCGATCCGAACGAGAGCATCTTGGGTTCCCGCCGCGCCGCGTCGAGGGCATGCGCGGCATTCTTCGAGATGTACGGCAGCTCGATCGGCAGCAGCACGGAGTGCACGATGCCGAGCTCGTCCATCTCGCGCACCAGGTTGGGTACCGTGTGCGTTGCCCTCATACCGCCGCGGCTGAGACTGCCGAGCGTCAGGTCGCGCTTGAGGGCGCGGAGCGCCGCGGGTGTGAAATTCTTGTTCTGATAGACATCGAAGTCGATGCTGCAGCACGCCGGCAGGTAGTGCTCGGTGTGAGGCGTCGCGCGGTGCAGGTCGACGCGCATCGGCAGCAGATAGGCGAGCGCAATATGCGAGTGCATGTCGATCACTGGGCCGACCGTCGGATCGGAAACGACGAGACGGCCGTCGCGGAGATCGAACCACGGCAGGCGTGACAGATCGAAGAGGTTCTCGAAGACCTGAGCAGGCATCGAGTCCCCATATCCGCAGTCGCCGCCGCGGACAAGGCGAGCTCGATGTGGGAAGCGAAGTGGGAGTCTTGAAGTGAGCGGTTAGGCGGAGCGCCGCCGCAACCGCCACAGTCCGAGGGCGCTCAGTCCGGCGAATAGCAGACCCAGCGCCCAAGGGGCCAACGCCGGAGCCGTCGACGAGTGACAAAGAAAGGTCGTGGTGTCGGTGTTGGTGTTGATGTTTTCCGTACCGGCGGCGACGCAGCAGGGCGTACCAAAAGGCGGCGCCTCTCCACAGTCGCACGGCAGCTCGTTGGGTACGTCCCGATTTTCGACCCCGATGCACTTTGGTCCGAACTCAAGTTCTACCGTGAGGCAGGTGAGGGTCATGCCCTCCAAGACGCAATCTGGATCAAACGGCGGTGTCGGACAGCCCAAAATCGTGTGTGAGCTTGTCGATGTGGTGGTAGTAACAATGCTGCCGCCACTGGAACCACCACCGCACAATCCAGCAGCAAAGACCGTGGGATTGAGGATCACCATCCATGCCGTGAGCACGGCGAACAGCGCCACGCCGCAGAGTCCGCGGAACCTGCGAGGCATGTGCGGCGTGATTTCCAGCATCCCGCTCGCCTCATACTGCAAACTCCGTTCGGATTCAAACTGACCCACTACCCTGGGTCACGTTGGTGTTGCGATCCGCCGCCAAGCCTGCTGGAATCCGTCGATGAAAATCGCCGTCGTCACCGGAACCAGCACCGGCATCGGGTTCGCCACCAGCCTGCGGCTCGCGCGTCACGGCTTTCGCGTGTTCGCCGGGATGCGGAATCTCGCGAAGGCGGAGCCGCTGCGCAGCGCAGCACAGGCGGAGCGCCTCCCCGTGGAGGTGATCGAGCTCGACGTCACCTCGCCCGAGTCGATCGCCTCGTGCTTCGCGCAGGTCGCCCGTGTCGCTCCTGTCGATGTGCTCGTCAACAATGCCGGCATCGGCGGCGCCACGCCCCTCGAGCTCACACCAGAGGACGAGCACCGGCGCATGTTCGACACGAACTACTTCGGCTCCATTGCCTGCATTCAGGCGGTGCTGCCCAGCATGCGCGAGCGCCGCAGCGGCACCATCGTGAACGTGACCTCGATCGCGGGTCTGGTCGCGACTCCCAACCAGATTGCGTACTCCGCCTCGAAGTGGGCGCTCGAATGCGCCGGCGAAGCCCTCGCTCATGAGGTGCGTCGTTTCGGCGTGCGCGTGGTGAATGTCGAACCCGGTGTCGTGATGACCTCCATCTTCGAGAACTCGGCGGCCGCCACGCGTTACGAAAAAACGTCCCCGTATCAGCCGATCATGCGCCGCAACGGCAAACTCTTCGCCGCCGGCTTCGGAGACCCTGCCCAACCTGAAGACGTGGCGCAGACTATTCTGGCGGCCATTACCTCCGACGAGTACCGCCTGCGCTGGCCCGTCGGCAAAGATGCCGTCGGCTTCTACCGCGGCCGTCCCACGATCAGCGACGAAGACTGGGTGGCGTTGGGAGATGATCTCTCCGACCAGGAGTACAACCAACGCTTCAAGGAGTACTTCGGCATCAAGCTCTGAACCGGCGCCCGCTCGAACGAGGGGCTGTCCACGATGGGTCGTACCGCAACACGCCAGATGCTCTCGGCCGCACTCGCCGGATTCGTTCTCCTCTGCGCAGCGACAGGGCGCGGCGAGGAGGAGGCTCCCCGCGATCTCTTCAAACGGATCGTCGATAGCATCCCGAAGGTACCGTTCTTTGCCAAGGTGACGCTCACCAACCGTAACTCGGTACGAGAGCTAGAGCTCAGCCACAAACAACTGAACGAGAAGACCTTTGGCGCGTACCTCGCGGTGACGAGCCCGCAGGACGCCGCGGGTACGAGGTTCTTGGTCGTCGAACATACCGACGGTCCGGACGAGCAGTACATCCGCGTCCCGGCAGTTTCGCGCGTCGTCCGCTTGGTGAGCAGCAACCGTGGACAGCAGCTTCTCGGATCTGAGTTTTCCGTTTCCGATCTTACGCTGCCGAATCCCGACGCCCTGGACCTGAGTTATGCCGGCACCGAGTCGGTCAATGGGCGCGCGTGCAAGCTCGTCGATGTTGTCGCCAAGCCGGAGGCAGATTGGCAGTACACGAAGGCGCGCTACGCGATCGATCCGGTCGACTTGATCATCGTGCGGGCGGAGCTCTTTGACGAGAAGGGGCTGCTGAAGGTCTGGACCCTGGACAAGGTCGAAAAA
>JBGQHM010000235.1:0-10635 GCA_041497995.1 Binatia bacterium
GGAATCCACTCCGCCCCGCCACCTGGATGCCCGCCTTCGCGGGCATGACGCCTGCTGACCAGCCTTCTTGGGCAAAGCCTCTAAGCGCTGAAGGAAATTTCTCTGTCAGTTCATCACGCGTTTGATGTCGCCAGCGATCCGCAGCTTCCACTGATCGACTGCCCGCTGTCCCTGCTCGTTCGTCACGTCGTGCAGGTTGAGGTGGCTGGTTAGGTAGTAGAGGCGCTGGATGTCGTCCTTCGCTTGCGGGCCGCAGTTCCCGTCGCGGAACCGCTGCTGCAGATAGGGCGGTGGAATCGACTGGCTGTAGATCGTCACCTGGACGTGGTCGACCTTGCTCAGATCTCCGTCGTCGAGGGTCGCGAGGTACTGGATCTCGTCGCTGCCCGTGAGCGCCGGATCGGTGTAGTGCGGGTCGAGCCGCTCATCGCCGTGCAGCTCCGCCAACTCCTGAATGAACGGTGACGCAGACGCCGCGAAGAAGGCCGGATCGAACCCCGTTGGCCGCAGCCGGTTGTCCTTCACGAGAGTGGCTCGGCGCAGGAAGCTTGTAGTCAGCACCCCATCTGAGTCTTTAGCGAGCTCCTCGTAGATCTGCACCTCGTCTTCGCGTTCGACGACCTGATGGTGCGGCTGGAACGGTACGTTCGGATCGTTGAGGCACTCGTCTCCGCCGCCCGGAACGACCTGCTCTGTCGGCAGCACCTGGTTCGTGCGGCCATCGAGAATCGCGCCCAGGTCGTTGGTTCGGCCCGATGCCCACAGGACGTTACCGCCCGCATCGAGCGCAAGGAATTCCAGGAAGACGCGTCGGAAGCTGACCCCCGAGGGCAGGAAGTGCCCGACCTTGTTGGAGACCTTGACGCGCGCGCTCAGCTTCCCGTCGGAGGTCTTCTTCACCTCTGTAATCTGCGCTGTCGCCGTGCGGTTGGCTGCCATGTCGAGCATGGAGTTGAGGCCGGTGATCAGGGGCGGCACGGTCAATGTTCCGGTCTGATAGTCGATCTGGCGGTAGCCGAGAATCAGCGGGAACTGCTGGAACATCTCGTTCAGGAAGACGTTGAGTCCATGCAGTGAGTGGCGAGGAAAGCGGCTCGGTACCGTGAGCGTGATCTCGTTGTCGGGGAGGCGATGCGTGGTCGGCGCGAAATCATCGGATTCGATGTTGGCAATTTTGAAGTGGAGATCCTTGCCGTTGAAGGTCGTCGGCATGTGACAGTCCTGGCACGAGAGAAACTGGTTGCGGCCAGGCGCGAAGTCGCTGTTGACCCACTCGAGATGCGTCGCCTGCTCATAGCTGTGACGCAGCAGCGCCCCGCCGTTATCGAACACCGGGAGCAGGATGTTGTGGCAGCCGGCGCATTGATCGGAATCGAGCAGCTGCTTTCCGAGCTTGGGCGTGATCCCGAGGGATTGCTTCATCGGCTTGGGAACGACTTCCTCGGTGTCGTACGGGCCGTACATCTCGTCAGCCGGGCCGGTGACGAAGTTGCCTGTGTACGTACGCTCCTCGCCCAGGTCTTGGTCCGAGCTGTGATGGCAGACGGGGCAGGAGATTCCATCGCGTGCCAGCGCGCCGTATTTCTGTTCCGTGGACGGGTCTGACCCCGGCCACTGCGTGACCATCGCGCGCCGGAAGGGGCGGCCGAACGGCACCTCGGGCGGTGGAGCGATGCCAAAGATCTCCTTGCAGCCCTCGTCGTCCTGACCCGCCGTATCGATCGCCAGCTGCCGCTGTCCCATGAAGCCATGACAGTGCAGGCAAGTGTTCTCGATACACTTCGCCATCGCGGGTGCGATGTTGGTCTCGCTCTGCAGCTGCGAGAAGAAGATCGGGTCGCGACCGGCAAGGCCCATCGGTGAGGCCTTCCACTCGCCGTAGGGCGAGAGGTTGAGCAAGCGTGGCGCGCCATTGGGGCCGAGATCCTTGAGAATCATGTTCGGCGTACTAGCGTTAGAAACGGTGGCATCGTGACAGGGCGCACACTGATCCGCCGTTAGAAACTCGGACGGGCCGGTTCCCGATGCCACGACGTGATCGTAGGTCTCCGCGGGCAGGCGCTGATCCCATGCCTGGGCGAAGCTCACCGGTGCGGTCTGGTGGAAGAGCTCCGCGAAGCCGGGCGCGGCTTGGAGGAGTGCTGGCGTGAACGGCGACTGGTAAGGGTCCGCCGAAGTCTCAGCGTTGAGGAGCGCCGCCATTGCAGGTGCGGCGCTGCCTCCCGCCGCCTGCAGCATCGCGGTGGTGTCTCCACAGTGGCCGGGTGCGAAGTTGAAGCCTTTGAAGCGCAACCCGGGGCCGATCACGTTGTCGAGTGCGGTGAAGGTAGACTCCGCCGCCGCCGAGGCGTGGCAGTTGATGCAGTCGCTGCCGTAGTCGCTGAAGGGCGCGACGACGTCGGAGAGCTTGTGCGTGTTCTGAAAGACGTAGCCGGTCGGATACCAGAGTGGGTTCGGCTCCGTGGGCTGCGGCGCGTTGCCGAAGAAGTCGTCGCTGGTGATCGCGGAGCGATCGAAGATCGGCGGGTTGCCTTTCTGCCATTCGAACATCGGTGGGTTGGCAGGCGCTTGGCTCATGCCGGCCCAGTACCATCCATCCTTGGCGACGGCGCTCGCCTTGATCATCACCGTCCACGAGTCGGGTTCCGGATCGGCCTTGATCGTCATGCAGCCCTGCCGATCGAGCGCCACGTCCAAGCAGGGCTCGATGGTGTGCATCTCTTTGACGATCACGGCGCCGTCCGGGAGGGTCCCGGTGCGGCCGGCGCACAGCCAATCGACGATCTCCGGCGAATAGTAGATGCGTACCGCCGGATGGACGCCGTAGGCCTGGCCGCCGCCGATCGTGCCGACGTACGGACCGGTGAAGCGCCAGTTGAGATCGTGCTTCCATCCCAGCGCGACGTAGTCGCGGCGCCTCAGGAAGCTCTGCAGGACGTTTTGGTCGTAGGCGTTCTTCTCGTCCAAGCTCTCGAGCGCCGCGGGCGTTCCGAGATGCGCAGGCATGCCCCGATCTGGATTGGTGCGGCACCACTGATCGATGTCCTGTTGGCTCAGTCCGCCTTGCACGTCGGCACAGACCCAGTCAGCCGGGTTCGCCGGAAGCGGGTTGGCGGTGGGGCTGGGGTTTGAGTCGCTGTCGCAACCGAACCAGATGATCGAGACGAGCAGAGCGCACGCGTACCTGTGACGACCTGTTAGCATCCAGCTCTCTCCGAGGTGAACAGGTGCATCAACGCGAGCAGCCTGTTGGAGCGCGTCCGCCGTCAGGCCGCACTGCCCATCAAGGTGTGCGCGGTGCTGTCGATAATGCGAACTTCGGCGAGATCGCCGATGCGATGACCGTTGGCGGGGAACACAGCGGTCTTGAACTGCGGCGTCTTGCCCGCCATCCAGCCTTCGCGCCGGCGCGCCGGCCCTTCGATGAGTACCTCGGTCGTCGCACCGATCAGTGCTCGATTGATGGCGGCGGAGTGTTCCTCCTGCAACGCGATGATAGTTTGCAGCCGGCGCCCCTTCTCTTTTTCGGAAACGGTCTCGGGCCACTTGAAGGCCTTGGTCCCGCTGCGTGCCGAGTACTTGAACATGAAGGCGCTGTCATAGCCCACCGTGCGCATGAGCTCGTACGTCGCGCGGAAGTCGACTTCCTCTTCGCCAGGGAAGCCGACGATGATGTCGGTGCTCAGTGCGAGGCCAGGAATGGCGCGCCGCAGCCGTTCGACGAGATCGAGGTATTGCGCCGCTGTGTAGCCGCGCTCCATTCTTTCGAGGACGCGGTCCGATCCCGACTGCAGGGGCAGATGCAACTGCGGGCACACCTTGCGGCACGTTGCCATCGCCTCGATGACCGCTTCGCTCATGTCCGAGGGATGCGGCGAGGTGAAGCGGATGCGCTCGATGCCGTCGATGGCGTTCGTGCGCCGCAGCAGCTCTCCGAAGTCTGTGGCGCCGTCGCGATACGCGTTGACCGTCTGGCCGAGGTACACGACCTCCCGATAGCCGTCGTCGGCGAGCTCACGGAGCTGATCGATGATCGCATCGGCCGGTAGGCTGCGCTCGCGACCGCGCACGTACGGCACCACACAGAACGTGCAGAACTTGTCGCAGCCGCGCATGATCGTCACCCAGGCACGGACCCCGCCGCCTCGTTGCGGCATCAGGTCGGCATACGTCTCGGCGCGATCGAGGCGCACGTCGACGAACGGATCGCCGGCGGGGTTGCCGAGCATCTCGGGCAGGCGTCGGTAGGCGTCGGGTCCGACGATGAAGTCGACGAACGGCAGCTTCGCCATGAGTGTATCGCGCAGATGCTGCGCCATGCAGCCCGCCAAGCCGAGCTGCACGTCCGGCCGTCGCGCTTTGTGCCGGACGAGGTCGCCGAGCCGGCCGACAACACGCTCTTCGGCATGCTCGCGGATGGCGCAGGTGTTGATGAGGATGACGTCGGCGGCTGCAGGGTCGTCGGTACGCTCGTAGCCGTGCCGGCCGAGGTGACCGAACAGCAGCTCCGTGTCCGCCAGATTCATCTGGCAGCCATAGGTCTCGATATAGACGCTGCGCATGTTGAACCAATCCGAAGGGGTCTATATATCTGTCGCCGGCGACGCTGACAACGCGAGGGGGATCATGGCAGGGGATAGCTTTGAACAACTGGAAGCCACGCTGCTCCTGTGCCCCACTTGCCGGGTCGCGGTACCAGTGCGCAAGCGCCTACTGCTCATCCTGCCGCAAGGCACCAAGTACGAATACGTGTGCACCCAGTGCGCCTCGATCTGCGGCGACAAAATCGAGCCCGATCTGCCGCGGCCGGAACGGCGGTACATGTGAGGATCGCGCGCACGGGTGGCCCAGTTGGTGTGCTCCAAGGGCTCCGTCGGGACGGTATCACCTTTACGCCGAAGGCGTTGTGCAACACAGCCCAGGGTTGCGAAGCTACCCTGGGTCGATGTCGCCACCCCGGATTCAACCCTGAAAGGGTTGCGTCCCGCCGCCTCAATCCCACACGTAGCGTTCGTCGTAAGCCACGCCGTGGGCGTCGAGCAGCCTCCGCAGCTCCGTCTGGAAGTCGCACTTGCGATGATGGTCCTCCTGCCGCTCGACGTAGTGTTGCACTTTTCGACTCAGCGACTGGCTGACGGAAAACGCTCCATATCCACTCTGCCACTGAAACTCACGCAGTGCGGCGCCCTGGGTCTTCGCCCACTGCGAAGAGACTCGCTTCAGTTCCTTAACCCACGCGGCCACGCTGACCGTGCGGCCTTGTCGCGCCAGACAGTGGACGTGGTCGGCGGCACCACCGACACAGATCACCGGGCATTCCAGCTGCGTAGAGACCGCGCCCAGATAGCGATGCATCGCGGCGCGCTGGGGCACGTCAGCGAGCAGGGGGCGGCGTTCCTTGGTTGAGAAGATGAGGTGAACAATCAGATTTGATAGTGACCCGCCACCCAGGGTAGCCGCCGGGCGGCAACCCTGGGCTGTGTTGCCCAACGCCTTCGGCGTAGTCTCATGGAACGTTGGTGCCATGCGTGAAGCGTTATGGAAGACTGCCCCGGGGTGCAAGGTGAAGCCATGAAGATCGCGTCGCTGCTGCCGAGCGCAACCGAGATCGTGTGCGCGCTCGGGCTCGGCGACTCCCTGGTCGGCATATCGCACGAGTGTGATTACCCGCCGGAGGTTGTCGGGCGGCCGATCCTCACCGAACCCAAGATCAATCCGTCCGGAGACTCGGCGACCATCGACGGTGCGGTGCGCGGGCTGGTGCGTGATGGCCTCAGTGTGTACCGCATCAAGACCGACGGCCTGCAACAGCAGCGGCCTGATCTGATCGTGACGCAAGAGCAGTGTGAGGTCTGCGCGGTCTCGTACCGTGACGTCGTCGAGGCGACGCGGCAGCTGCTGGCGCAACCGGCGGCGATTGTTTCCTTGAAGCCGGTGCGGCTCGACGATGTCTTCGATGACATGCAACGCGTCGCCGACGCGGCGGAGTGCGGCGCGACGGGCATGGCGTTGACGCAGCGTTTGCGAGAACGGTTGGCGGCGCTCCGGACGCGCGCCGCGATGGTACGCAGCCGGCCGCGCGTGGCGTGCATCGAATGGATCGACCCGCTCATGGCGGCGGGCAACTGGGTGCCCGAGCTGGTCGCGCTCTGTGGCGGTACCTACGACATGATCGCTCCCGGCGCACATAGCCCGACGCTCAGCTGGGATGACCTCGTGCGCTCCGCACCTGACGTGATCGTCATCATGCCGTGCGGCTTCAAGCTGCCGCAGACGCAGCGTGAGCTGCCGCGTCTGACGCAGCGCCCCGAGTGGGAGCAGTTGCCGGCGGTGCGCAACCGGCGTGTCTACGCCGTCGACGGCAACGCCTACCTCAACCGCCCAGGCCCACGCATCGTCGAGAGCGCCGAGCTGCTCGCCGGGCTGATTCAACCAGGCTTCTTCGCAGCGAAGATACCGCCCAATAGCTACGTCAGAGTGCAATGGTGAATTGTGAATGGTGAATGGTGAATGGCGGAACCACCAGCATCCATTCACCATTCAACATTGAGCATTCACCATTGGCGGAGCCTCAATCCCGCTCCGCCTTGGCCCCAGCGGTATATCGTAGAAACTCGCGCATGAAGGACAGCGAGTCCATCGACTTCATACGGTCCAGGAACACCGTGCCGGCGAGGTGGTCGCACTCGTGTTGTGCAACGCGCGCCTCGAAGTCTTTGGCGACGTAGTTCACCTTCTTGCCGTGACGATCATAGGCTTCGATGCGCACTTGCGTGTAGCGCGGCACCTTGCCGCGCAGGTCGGGAACACTCAGGCATCCCTCCCAGTCTTCTTCCATGCGCTGCGTCATCGGTGTGATCTTCGGGTTGATGAGCACTGTAAGTGGGATCGACTCGGCCTCGGGGTAGCGCGGGTTGCCCTCCACCTCGAAGACGACGATCTGCTGCGAGACGTGTACCTGCGGCGCCGCCAGGCCCGCACCGTCATACTCAATCATCGTCTCGATGAGGTCGTCGATGAGCTGCTGAATCGACGGGGCGCCGATGGCCTCCGGCGACACCGGTTCAGCGATCTTGCGCAGCACCGGATTGCCGAGGCGGGCGACTTTGAGGATGGCCATTCGCGATCTGTAGGCGGCGAGAAGGCAAAAGTCAAAACGCAAAAGTCAAAAGGCAAAAGTCAGCCTAGGAAGCCTGAGGCGGCCTTTCTTCATCCGTTCAGCCCTCGTCGACCTCGCCGAAACTGACGTCGTCTTCGGCGCGGTTCTCGAAGCGCGTGTACTCGGACATGAACGTCAGCGGCACGGTGCCGATCGGCCCGTTGCGTTGCTTGGAGATGATCACCTCGGCGGCGCGCTCTTCGGCGTTCTTGTCGTAGACGATGGGGCGGAAGAGGAATGCGATCACGTCGGCGTCCTGCTCGATGGCGCCGGATTCGCGCAGATCGGCCATCACCGGCTTCTTCTCGGCGCGGGTCTCAACCTGTCGGTTGAGCTGTGACAGGGCGACGACGGGGACATTGAGCTCTTTGGCGAGCGCTTTGAGCGAGCGCGAGATGCTGGAGATCTCCTGCTCGCGGTTGTCGGCGCCGTCGTGCCCGCGCATGAGCTGCAGGTAGTCGATCACGATCATGCCGAGCTTCGATTCGCGTTCACGTTTGAGGCGACGTGCTTTGGCCCGTAGCTCGAGGACGCTGAGCGCCGGCGTATCGTCGATGTAGATCGGCGCATCTGACAAGCGGCTCGCGGCCATCGCCAGCTTGGGAAAGTCGCGTTCTGCTGCGAACCCGGCTCGGACCTTGGACATGTCGACGCGCGCCTCGGAGCAGAGCAGTCGCAGCACCAGCTGCTCTTTTGACATTTCCAGCGAGAAGATGGCGACGCCCGTTTTCGCGTTGAGGGCCGCATACTGAGCGATGTTGAGGGCGAACGCCGTCTTTCCCATGCTCGGCCGCCCGGCGATGATGATGAGGTCCGACGGCTGCAGGCCGGCGGTCTTGCGATCCAGCTCAATGAAGCCCGTGGGCACACCGGTGACCAGCTCCTTGCGCTCGTAGAGCTGCTCGATGGCTTTCATCGAGTCGACCATGATGTCGCGAATGCGGAAGAAGGTCGGTCGCACCTTGCGCTCCGAGATCTCGAAGATCTTGTGCTCGGCGCGATCGAGGAACTCGTCGACGTCGGCGGTCGCTTCGTAACCCATCGTGGCGATCTCGGTCGCCGTTTGAATCAAGCTGCGCAGGATCGCCTTCTGCCGCACGATGCGCGCGTAGTACGTGACGTTGGCGGCGGTCGGGACCTTCTCGGACAGGTCCGCGAGGTAGACCGAACCGCCGATGTCGGCGAGATCACCGCGCGTCTTCAGGGTATCGGACAGCGTCACGAGGTCGACCGGTTCGCCCCGCTGGCTCAACTCGACCATTGCCCGCATGATCTTGCGATGCGCCTCGCGGTAGAAGTCGTCGGCCGTGACGAACTCGAGCGCACGGTCGAGCGCGCCGTTGTCGAGGAGCACGCCGCCAAGCACCGACTCTTCGGCCTCGATGCTCTGGGGGGGGAGCTTGCGGAGATTGTCTTCGATGGTTGCCATTGGGGACGCCGACGATAGCAAAAGCATGCGGTAGCGGGCAACGTGCTCGCCGTCGCCGCGCTGTATTTCTTCCGACGTCACCGGTATCCTACGGTCGCTGTGCTGACTCGACTTTGCTGCTATGGTGGTGCGCTGCTCAGAGTGACGTGGTGATGAACCTCGATTTCATCAATCGGGCCAACGCTGACTACGTGGACGGCCTCTATCAAGAGTATTTGCGCGATCCGGAATCCGTGGATCCGCAGTGGGCGCTGTTCTTCGCCGGCTTCGAAGCCGGCCGCGGCAGCGCGCCCAGTGGGAACGGTGCAGGGACGTCCGCCGAGTTGGGCGCGCACCCGGCGGCTGAACACAACATCGGCGTCTTCGATCTCATCCATTCCTATCGGGAGCTCGGGCATCTCATCGCCACCCTCGATCCGTTGGGTAACAACCTCACCAGCCATCCGCTCCTCGAGCCCGACGAGTTCGGCTTCGGGGACGCCGATCTCGACCGCGTCGTCGAGTGCCCCAGCTTCAAAGGGTGCAGCACCGCGACGCTGCGCGACCTCATCGCGCGTCTGCGGGCCACCTACTGTGACACCCTGGGCGTCGAGTACATGGACATCTCCGACAAACAGCAGCGCAGTTGGCTGCAGGAGCGGATGGAGCCGACGCTCAACAAGCCACAGCTGAGCGCCGACGACCGCAGGCACATCCTGAACACGCTGTCCGCCGCAGAGGGCTTCGAGCAGTTCATCCACACCAAGTACGTTGGCCAGAAACGTTTCTCGCTCGAAGGTGGTGAAGCGCTCATCCCGTTGCTCACGACGCTCATCGAAGACGCCGGCACCAGCGGGGTTGAAGAAATCATCATGGGCATGTCGCACCGCGGGCGCTTGAACGTGCTCGCCAACATCCTGCGCAAGCCGTACGAGATGATCTTCGCCGAGTTCGAGGGGACCTTCTTGCGATCCGACATCCAAGGCGACGGTGACGTGAAGTATCACCTCGGCTACGCGCGCGACCACACGACGCGCAGCGGCCGCAAGGTGCACGTCTCGTTGTGCTCGAATCCCAGCCACCTCGAAGCGGTCGACCCCGTCGTCGAGGGGATCGTGCGCGCCAAGCAGCACTACCATCAAGACACCGCACGCACGCGGGTCGTGCCGGTGCTGATCCACGGCGACGCAGCGTTCACCGGGCAGGGCCTGGTATCCGAAACCCTCGCCCTGTCGGAGCTCGAAGGCTACCGCACCGGCGGCACCATCCACATCATCATCAACAACCAGATTGGCTTCACTACGTCGCCGGAGGACTATCGCTTCACACGCTATCCGAGCGACGTCGCGAAGATCATTCAGACGCCGGTCTTCCACGTGAACGGTGACGACCCGGAGGCCGCGGTCCAGGCGGCGCAGCTAGCGATGGCGTTCCGCAATACGTTCAAGAAGGACGTCATCATCGACCTCGTCTGCTATCGCAAGCATGGCCACAACGAAGCCGACGACCCGACCTTCACGCAGCCGGTGATGTACAAGAAGATCGAAGCCCATCCAACGGTGCGCCAGGTGTACGCCGGACGGTTGAGCGCGGCGGGCGTGGTGAGCGCCGAGGAGGCTGCGAAGGTCGTGGCCGACTGGCGCGAGATCTTCGATGACGCGTTAAACTACGCGCGCGACTTTATGCCGCGGCAGCAGGTCTTCGCGCTCGGCGGCGTGTGGCAAGGTCTGCAGTGGGCGGGCGATGACTGGAGCGCACACACCGCCGTGCCGATCGAGACCCTGCAACGTGTCGCGGATGGCACGCTCGCCGTGCCGGATGGCTTCGTGGCCCATCCGAAGGTGCGGAAGCTGCTCGAACAGCGTGCCGAGATGCTGCAGCCGCAGGGCAAGATCGATTGGGGCTGTGCCGAGATGCTGGCGTTCGGCACGCTGCTGCTCGAAGGCACGAAGATACGGCTCTCCGGACAGGACAGTGGCCGCGGCACGTTCAGCCACCGCCATTCGGTGCTGCGCGACGTCAAGACGAATGAACGGTACGTTCCGCTCGATCATCTGGACACCGATCA
>JBGQHM010000236.1:0-10616 GCA_041497995.1 Binatia bacterium
CAGAGTAAGTATCGCGGCACCGTGAGCTTTCTGCGCTTCGACCGCACCAAGGGCGAGATCGTCGTCCCCGAATCCTTCCAGGTCGAGCTGCCGCCGTACTTCCAGGATCTCTCCATCGCGGGCCGCGGTCCCTCGGATGGATTGTTCTTCATCAACTCGATGAACACCGAGATGGCCACGGGCGGCGACATGGAAGGCAAGCCACCGATGGAGATCGGCGCCTCGCAGCGCGAGATGGACTACATGCACGTTCTCGACTGGAAGAAGGCGGCGGAGGTCGCCAAGGACCCGGCGAAGACCAAGGTCATCAACGGCATCAAGGTGATCTCGCTACCGACGGTCGTGGCCGAGAACCTGATGTACTTCATCCCCGAGTCGAAGAGCCCGCACGGCGTCGACCTTGTCCCCGGCGGCGAGTACGTCATCGTCTCCGGCAAGCTCGATCCGTACGTCAGCGCCTACTCGGTGGAGAAGATCAAGAAGGCGATCTCCGAGAAAAACTTCGAGGGAAAGGATCCCTTCGGCGTGCCCATCCTCAAGTACGACGCCTGCCTCGAGGCGCACATCCTGACGGGTCTCGGCCCGCTGCACAGCGTGTTCGACAACCAAGGCAACGGCTACACGTCGCACTTTCTCGATTCGACCGTGGTGAAGTGGACCATCGGCCCACCGTACAACCCGCCCGACAAGGGGTGGAAGGTCGTCGACAAGATCTCCATCCACTACAACATCGGCCACCTGCAGGCCGCGGGTTCGAACACGCGCAAGCCCTGGGGCCGCTACCTCGTGGCGCTCAACAAGTGGTCGGTAGATCGCTTCCCCAACATGGGGCCGCTGCATCCGCAGAATCTGCAGCTCATCGACATCAGCGGGCCCAAGATGAAACTGCTGTCCGATACGCCGACCATCGGCGAGCCGCACAACTCGATGATCATTCCCATGGAGATCTTGCAGCCGTGGGCGATCTATCCGGAAGTCGGCTTCGATCCGCTGAAGATGCGCCACTCCACGCACGCCACGCAGCAAGGCGAGGAGGCGATCAAACGTGACGGCAATACCGTGACCGTCAACGGCACGGTGGTCCGTTCGCACTTCAAGCCCGACATCGTGCGGGTGAAGGAAGGCGACAAGGTTGTGTTCAACTGGACCAACGTTGAGACCGCGGAAGACGCCACGCACGGCTTCGGCCTGCACGGTTACAACGTGAACCTGTCGATCGATCCGGGCGCCACGCAGAGTGCGGAGATCGTCGCTACTAGGGCCGGCGTCTACCCCTACTACTGCACGGAGTTCTGCTCCGCGCTGCACATGGAGGTCACCGGCTGGCTGCTCGTGGAGCCGAAGAAGGAAGCGAAGAACTAACGGCGACGACGGGGAGCGCCATGATGGAAGACACAGGTCTGGTTACGCAAGCCACGGCGCCGGTTGCTTCGAGCGGACGCACGCCCGATCCGCCGGCAGTCCTCACCATCGTCTTGGTGGCGGCGTTGGCGCTGATCCTGGCGTGGCTGTTGCCGTGGTGGATCATGAAGGCGCGCGCGCCGCAGTACGGCCAGCGCATCCTGGTGATCGATGTGGGGCCGCGTGACGTCACTGGCGACGTGCACGAGATCGACAATCTGGGGCACTACGTCGGTATCCCGCCGATGGGTGGGCTCGCCCGTCTGGAACGCACGTTGGCTCCCGTCGGCCTGGGCGGCGCGCTGCTCGGCATGCTGCTCGCCCCGTGGATGCGGCGCCGCTGGATGCGACTGCTCTTCGTGCTGCCGGCGATCCTGATGCCGCTCATCCTGCTCGCCGATCTGAAGGTGTGGATGACCAAGGCCGTGAACGATCGCAATCCAGAGGCGGCGCTGACGTTGACCAACCGCATCAATCCGAAGCTGTTCGGTGACTACGACGTTGGGCAGTTCAAGGTAGCGACCGAGCTGGGCGGCGGCTTCTACCTTGCGGGGCTCGCCGGCCTGCTCGGCTTCGGCCTGGTGTTCACCGCACCGCTGCCGGTTTCGAAGCGCCAGCGCGCAGCCAGCCCCGCCACCATGACACACCCGAGCAGCCGCGCCGTCGCACTCCTAGTCGGCGCGGGACTGGCGTCGGCGGTGGCGACGCGCACACGAGCCGCCGAGCTCGTGGTCGGCGCCGAACACCGCACGATCGCGCAAGCGATGGCCGCGGCACATGACGGCGACACGGTGATTGTACCGACCGGTGTCCATCGCGAGCACCTCGTCGTCGACAAACGCATCCGCCTCATCGGTCGCCCTGGCGCAGTCATCGACGGCACCGATGAGGGCACGGTCGTCCGTATCGATGTGCCCGGCGTCGAGCTCCGCGGCCTCACGGTGCGCAACAGCGGCTCGACGTACAACACCGAGGACGCCGGCATCCGCATCGACCACGCCGCCGACGTGCGTATCGTCAACACACGCGTCGAGGATACGCTCTTCGGCATCTTCGTCGTCAACGGCGACCATTGCGACATCGAAGGCTCGACGGTGATCGGCAAAGATCTACCCGAGGTGCGCCGCGGCGACAGCATCCGCCTGTGGTACTCGAGCGGCTGCCGGCTCATCGGCAACACCATCGAGCGCAGCCGCGATCTGGTGATCTGGTACTCAGCCAACACCGCTGTCGAGGACAACACCGTCCGCACCAGCCGCTACGGCCTGCACTACATGTACTCCGACAACAACGTCTTCCGCCGCAACCGCTTCGAGGACAATCAGGTCGGCGCAGCGATCATGTACAGCCGCGGCATCGAGCTGACCGAGAACGCCTTCTCGTTTTCGACGGGTGTGGCGGCGTACGGCTTGCTGCTCAAGGATGCCGACGACGTCTTCATCGTCGAGAACCGCTTCATCGACAACTCGACGGGCCTGTTCTTCGACGGTGCTCCGCAAGCCAAGGACGGGCGCGTCGACGTGCGCGGCAACCTGATCGCCCGCAGCGACGTCGGCGTCGCGCTGCAGCCGCTGTCGCGCCGCATCCGCTTCTGGGACAACGCCTTCGTCGGCAACCACACGCAGGTCCAGGTGCTCGGCACGGGTACCGCAGAGCGCAACGAATGGTCGGTGGACGGTCGCGGCAACTACTGGAGCGACGCGGTGATCTACGACGCCAACCGCGACGGCGTGTCGGAGATTCCGTATCGCTCCGACAACGTCTACGAGGTACTCGCCGACCGCTTCCCACAGTTGGCATTCTTCGATACGACCCCGGCTGCGGAAGCGATCGATCTGGCGGCGCGGCTGTTTCCGATTTTCGCACCGCGCCCCAAGTTGACCGACCCGCATCCGCTCGTGCAGCCGCCGCTCACGGCGTGGACGCGCACGGCTGACGCCGGCGGTGGTGGCGCCTTCGCCGCGGCTGGAGCTGTCGTGCTGTCGATCGCGGTGCTCGGCCTCATCGGCGCCCGCACGGTGCTCTCATGATCACCGCCACAGACCTGTGCTTGACGCTCGACGGCCGCACCATCCTCGACCACGTGTCGTTCAGCGTCGCATCCGGTGAGTCCGTCGCCCTGGTGGGTCCGAACGGCTCGGGCAAGACCAGCATCCTGCGCTGCTTGCTTGGTCTGGTGCCGTTCACGGGCCGCGTTGGCGTCGGGGGCCTCGACATTTTGCGCGAGCCGATCGCGGCGCGAACGTTGATGTCCTACGTTCCGCAGAAGGCCGCCTTCGGCGACGCGCCAGCGCGTGAGGTGCTGGCGTTTGTCGCCAAGCTCCGGCGTATCGAGTGCAGCCGCATCCTCACGACACTGCGCGAGGTCGGGCTCGAGGAGCACGCCGACGAACGCGTGCGCACCTTTTCGGGCGGCATGCAGCAGCGGCTGTCTCTCGCGCTCGCGTTGCTCACGGACACGCCCGTGCTGCTGCTTGACGAGCCGAGCGCCAGCCTCGACCGCGAAGGGCAGGACCACTTCTTCGCCATCGTCGCGCGCCTGCGCAAGCGCGGACACACGCTGCTGCTCGCCTCGCATCGGCCGGAAGAAGTCGAAGCCTTGACCGACCGGGTCCTGCACATCGATCGCGGTCGCATCGAAGCTGTCGGAGCCCCGATCACCAGGCATGCGCGTGTCATCGCGCTGAGCGCGCGCGGAGAACGCCGATGAGAATACGTGAAACCGCATTGGTTGCGGCGCGCGAGCTGCGCGACGCCATGCGCAGCCGCTGGTTCATCGTGGCGGCGGGCTGCTTCCTCGCCTTGTCTCTCGGCCTGTCCATGCTTGGGCTGGCCGGCGCGCAGCGTTCGGGGCTGGCCGGCTTCGACCGCACGACGGCCAGCCTGCTCAACCTCGCGCTGCTCTTCGTTCCGCTGGTCACTCTCTCGCTCGGCGGCCTCGGGATTGCGGGAGAGCTGGAAGACGGGTCGCTGGCGCTGCTGCTGTCGCAGCCGATCACCCGTTGCGAGGCCTACGCCGGGAAGTATCTGGGTCTGCTGGCCGCGGTCACCGCGTCGATCTGCATCGGCTTCGGCGCCACGGGCGTCATCGTCGGTGTCATGGCTGGCAGCGGCAACGTTCGTGGTTTCCTGGCGCTGGTGGCACTGACGCTGCTGCTGGGGACGGCCACACTGAGTCTGGGTACACTGCTGTCCGTCGCGCTGCGTGCGCGTGCCCGCGTGATCGGCGCGGCGTTCGGGGTCTGGTTGCTGCTGGTCTACGTCTCCGATCTCGGCACCATCGGTCTCGCACTCGCGCGTAACCTGGGGCCGGGGCAAGTCTTCACGCTGGCGCTGCTCAATCCGGTGCAGCAAGCGCGTGTATTGGGAACGCTGGCGTTGACGGACCGACTCGACATCCTCGGTTCCGTGGGCGTCTTCGGGCTCGACCACTTCGGTCCCATCGGCCTCCCGGTGCTGCTCGCCAGCGCCCTGCTGGCCACCGCCGCCCTCCCCCTAGTCATCGGCTACGCAGTTTTTCGAAGGACGGCAATCACATGAAGTCACTCATGGTAGCACTCGGTGTTGCTTTACTCGGCGTCGTTGGCGGCGTGGTCTTCCTCTGGCCGTCGCAGCAAACCGGCGCCGAGCCGATCAACTACGGCCGCGACGCCTGCGCGCACTGTCGCATGCACATCAGCAAACCTGGCTTTGCTGGAGAACTGCGTGACACCAACGGCGTGCTGACCAAGTACGACGACATCGGCTGCATGCTGCACGCCATGGTGGCGCTGCATCACGAGGTTCCCGAGGCATGGGTCGAGGACCACGACGGCGGCGGCTTCGTGCCATTGCTCACAGCCAGCTTGGTGCGCTCGGAGCGCGTCGAGACGCCGATGGGCTACGGCATCATCGCGTTCAAAGACGACGGCGCCGCGCAGACGTTCGCACAGGCGCAAGGCGGCGAGGTGCTGGCGCTCGAAGACATCCTGCGCCAGCCGGCGCGCATCGTGCCGGTTCGGAAAACAGGCGCAGCAACGACTCACGAGGTGGGCTCATGAGGAAGCAGATCTTCTTTGCGTTCATGGCATCGCTTTGGGTTGCCTCAACCGGCCTCGCGGACGAGCACGGTACGCCGCGTCCGCTTACAGCAGCCGACGCAGCGGCCGGCAAACCGCTGTACCTGCGCGAGTGCAGTGGCTGCCACGGCGAGCGCGGCAACGGCGCGGGGCCCGCGGCAGACTTCGTCGATCCACGGCCACGCGACTTCACCAAGCGGCGCTTCAAGCTGCGCACGACCAAGTCCGGCGCACCGCCCACCACGAACGACCTCCTGCGCACCATCCAGCACGGCATCCCCGGCACCGCCATGCCGTCCTTCGCGTTCTTGTCCGACAACGAGCGCAAGCAAATTGCGGCGTACGTCCTGAAGCTCGCCGACTTGCTCGATGAGCCAGAGCCGCAACCGATAGTCGAGACCACTCACGCTCCCCCGTCCACGCCCGACGCCATCGCCAAGGGACGACAATGGTACGTCGATGCCGAATGCTTCAAGTGCCACGGCGATCGCGGTGCCGCGGACGGACCGTCTGCCAAGGACCTCAAGGACGAAGACAAGCGTCCGATCAAACCACGTGATCTGACCCAGGGCATTTATCGTGGCGGCGGTGAGCGCACCGACATCTACGCGCGACTGGTCACCGGCATGGACGGCACCCCGATGCCGTCGTACGGCGACTCGATCGAAGGTCCCGACATGTGGGCCTTGACGGACTATGTGGTCTCGCTGCGTGCGCCGGCCGCACCGAAGCCGCGTCCGGCGGATCCGATTGTGGCCGGACGTGAAGTGGCCGCCAAGTATAGCTGCCGCGGCTGCCACGTGCTGGATGATGGCAACGGCGGCATGGTCGGACCCGACCTGCGCGTGTCGAGCCAGAAGCTCTTTCCCGAGTGGGTGCGCACCTTCCTCAAGGCGCCGCGCGGGTACGGCAAGATCTATCCGTGGAGCATCTACCGCATGCCGGACCTCGGTCTCAGCGACGAAGAAGTGGACGTCATGACCAAGTATCTCGCTGCGATGGGCAAGCGCCAGGAAGGTCATGTCGCGCTGCCCGACCCGTCGAAGTTCCCGGCCGACAAGCTCGCCGAGGGCCAACTCATCTACTTCCTGCGCTGCACCGAGTGCCACAACCTCGGCAACGTTATCGGCACCCCGCTCGTCAAGCAGCAGGGGCCGGATCTCATTCGCGTCGCGCAGCGCGTCGATTACGAGTGGGCGAAGAGCTGGATCCTGAACCCCAAGAAGATCGACCCGAAGACGCGGATGATCATCCCAGACATCACCCCGGAACAGGTCGAGGCGGTACGGATGTTCGTGTGGAAGACCGCCATCGACGCGGACAAGGCGACGGCGGCCGAGCCGCAGCCGCATGTCGCGCAAGCACGCTAGGCCTGCGGCCAGCATCATTTCTATGGCCCGCTCCCCGTTGGGTCGCTGTTGGCTGCCAAGTCCGCCAGGCTACGAGAAAGGAGCAGACGAATGGATGTGACCACGACGATCGATGTGCGGCGTGTCCCGCCGCCGCAACGGCATCCACTGATCTTCCAGACGTTCGAAGGTCTGCATGCAGGCCAGGCGTTTCTACTGGTCAACGACCACGACCCGAAGCCGTTGTACTATACCTTCAAGGCCGAGCGTGACGGGCAGTTCGACTGGGAGTATCTGGAGCAAGGACCCGAGGTGTGGCGCGTACGGATCGGACGGGTTGCGTAACCGCGGGTCGACCACGTCAGCGCCAGTGAGGAACATCACTGATGCGACCAGTTGCGCGCTTCCCGCTCATGGCGATCGGCATGTTCGCCCTACTCACCGGCATGTGGGCCGGCTTGCTGCGACTGGGATGGAACTGGCCGACGCCGCGGCCGACGTTCGGGCTGGTGCACGGGCCGCTGATGATCTCCGGTTTCCTCGGCACGCTGATCGGGCTCGAGCGCGCCGTGGCCTTGGGACACCATTGGTCCTACGCCGTTCCGCTGCTGACAGCGCTCGGGGCGATAGCGCTACTGGTGGGCGCGCCCCATTGGGTTGCGCCGCTGCTCATGACCAGTGCCAGCGCCGTTCTGGTCGCGGTCTTTGCCGTCGTGATCTGGCAACAGACGACGCTGTTCACCATCACCATGGGCCTGGGCGCGGTGGCGTGGTTCGTGGGCAATGGCGTGTGGCTCGGCGGCGGTGAGATTCCGGCGTCCGTATCGTGGTGGTTGGGCTTCTTGGTGCTGACCATCGCCGGCGAACGCCTGGAGCTCAGCCGCATGCTGCAGTTGACGCGCAGGAGTGAGTGGACATTCCTCGCCGCCGTCGCGGTTCTGCTGCTCGGATTCGCCGTCGGCGGCATCGCCGTCGACGCCGGGGCGCGCGTCAGCGGGTTCGGCTTGCTCGGTCTCACTATGTGGTTGGGACGTCACGACATCGCGCGGCGCACGATACGCCAGACCGGTTTGCCGCGCTTCACCGCAATCTGCCTGCTCTCCGGGTATGTGTGGCTCGGCGTGGGCGGCGTGCTGGCCGTGGCCTACGGCGGCGTGATCGCCGGACCGCACTACGATGCCGTGCTGCACGCGGTGCTCTTGGGATTCGTCTTCGCGATGATCTTCGGGCACGCGCCGATCATCTTCCCAGCAGTCCTGGGCTTGCCCGTCCCGTTCCGTCCAGTCTTCTATGCCCACCTGGCGCTGCTACACCTCTCGGTCGCGTTGCGCCTCCTGGGCGATGCACTCGCCGTCGTGCCGCTGCGCCAGTGGGGCGGGCTGCTGAATGCTGTGGCCATACTCTTCTTCCTGGCAAACACGGTACGCTCGGTGGTGCTCCAACGGCGTGAGACGGGGAGCGTGCATGCACGCAGCGCGACACTCGCGCGGGCGTGACGGAGGATCGTAGTGGCCAACGACGAACAGGTGTGGGACGCGCTGCGCACGGTGATCGACCCGGAGATCGGGATCAACGTCGTCGATCTGGGTCTGGTGTACAGCGTCGAGGTGTCCGGCGACCGGGTTCGTGTCGCCATGACGATGACCACGCAAGCGTGCCCGCTACATGCCTACCTGACCGGAGCGGCCGAGGCGGCGATCCGGCAGTTCGCTCCTGACGCCCACGCCGTGCAGGTCGACATGGTCTGGGACCCGCCATGGAGCCCGGCCCTGATGTCCGACGGGGCCAAGCAGCAACTGGGTTGGCGGTAGTGAATCGGGGCAGCCAGCGCACGACCACGTGATCCGATCGGGCTCGACGAAGACCATGTCGTCGAGATCCACGGCCGTTGCGGCTGCGACGCCGTGCCCGTTACGGCCGGCGCTCCCCTTCTGCGTGCGCTTCAGAATCCAACGCCGCATCAAGCTCACTGACGTAGTAGCCCTTCTCGCTATGAAACCAGATCCCGATCTCGTCTTTGTTCGCGAACATCGCTTCCGTCAGTCCAGCTGCTTCACCGAACGCGATTTCCTCCCGCTCCCTGAGCGTTCGCATCCAGGCCACACGAATGCACCTGACGCGGCACTCTCCGGCACGCTCGTCGTTGTTCCGGACAAAATCCAGCGCGAGTGCCTGCGCTCGCTCCTTCGATCGCTCGCTGCAGAAGAAGTACTGGAAATATCCGACAGCCGCCCAGGGTTTCCCGGACCGGGCCTGCGGCGGGATTTCGCGGGGGCTCGCGAAGTCCACTTGGATATCGACGCTGTAGTACTTCACGCTCGTCCCCCAAACGCCACGGCTCAGGCGCGGCGCGAACTGGCGACCAAGACCCAATGGAACACGGCCGACCAAACGGCCACGTCCCCACCGTCGCGTGCAGCCGCTCGGTTCGGCATCGCCGCTGTGCGCGTAGTTTGGTGCGTGGTTCTGAGTGTGCGACGCTTTTTCATGTGGCGATTCCTCCTTTGGTTTGGCGACCCGTCCCTACCGGGACGGAGAAGGAACCGCCACTTCTTTCAACTCAGAGAATCAACAGCCTGCGGGACATTCCCTCTGTCGTCAGGGCGCTGGGGTTAAGATGTCGGTGACGACGGCGTTTTCCAGGGCGAGAATCGCCGCGGTGATAGCGTCAGCGTTCGGCAAGGGGGGACAAACCGCGTTGAACGAGCCCGTCAGGCGCTTGTTGACCTGCTTCATCACTCTGCGACGCCGGGCGTCGAGCTTCTTCTGCCCTAGACCCTTCGCGCCGAGCCTGTCCACTCCAAGCAGCATATCGCAGGAGCTTCCAGCGTATCCGACGAACAGCCCCCTGCATTTTTGCTCCAAGCGGTTGTTCGGATCGACGCCGGCCCAGATGCTACTGACGATGCTGCTCGCGGCGGAGGTCATGTCGCTCACCACCGCATCGCTAGTCGGCGCAGACTGGCCGCAATCGGTGTAGTTGGCAGCGTTGCTCCACCAGATCGCTAGGAACTCCGCGGCCCTCGTGATGCCGTCCTCGTCCAGCTCCCCGTTGTTGTACACGGAGCCGAACACGTAGCCACAAGCCCACCCCGCAGCCTTCAGCTTCAGCTCGATGCATGCGCTTGCAGGAATGTCGGCCGCGCGTGCTACACCCGCGAGCGCGAGTAGCGTTACGGCAACGACCGTGGAGCGTCTCAATGACAGCCAAAGCCTAGTTGACATAATTGAGCCCTCCCTACCAATGATCGTGCCCTTGTCGACATCGAGAAGTCAAGCGGGCGTCGATCTTTGGTAGTGTCCTATCCTTGAGTTCTACCCTCGATGACAGACGGATATAAGGCCGCTGTTCTTCTCAAGCACATCGACGTTGTTGAAGAGGTGAGGATGGGCCTTGTCACGCACGACGACTTCGTCGTCTGGCTCGCTCGCGTACTCGGCGAGCGAGCGTGATGCGGTCGAAAGTGCGAGGGTCTTCCTATCTTGAAAATTTCCACGGCGTTCCCTATGCCAAGGCGCTGACGCGGGGGCGCGACACCGTGGCCATTCTACATCGGCGGCATGGGCACCTACTACCACGCCCTGTTCTGCCGCTACGGCTTCAAGGACAATGCGGACCGCGTCCGCGAGCTGTACAACTCCGGCGATTGCCGTCGGGCAGCCGCTGCAGTGAGCGACGATCTCATCGACGCGATTGCCATTTGTGGGCCCGCCGCGCACTGCCGCACGCAGCTCGCGGAATGGCGCCGCCGGCACGGCATGGGCACGGCGCTGCTCAACCCGCCCACCGGCGTTCCACCCGAAGTCA
>JBGQHM010000237.1:0-10480 GCA_041497995.1 Binatia bacterium
AGCTGATCAATTCCGCCCAGCGCCCGATGTTGCTGGTCGGCGCCGGCGTCATCGCCGCGGAGGCATCCACGGATCTGCTCCGCCTGATGGACAAAGCCTCGATTCCGGCCGCTGCTACGCTGCTTGGCCTCGGCGCAATACCGAATGACCATCCGCTCTTCGTCGGGATGGTCGGGATGCATGCGGCGCGCTACACCAATTTTCTCCTCGAAGAATGCGACCTGCTGATCGGAATCGGCGTGCGCTTCGACGATCGCGCGACCGGAAGGGCGGCCGACTTTTGTCCGCGCGCGACGATCCTGCACGTCGACATCGACCCGAGCGAGTTGGGGAAGATCAAGGCCGCCTTCCTCGGTATGGAAGCGGACGTCGGCGAGTGGCTCGAGGCGCTCGCGCCGCTGGTCGCGCCGAATTCACGCCGCGAGTGGATCGCCCGTATGGAGCAGCTGCGCGCCGCCCATCCACTGGCGACACCCGGTGACGACGACCCGCTGCAGCCGTATGGCATCATCCGCCACACCGCCGCGCTCATCGGTGCCGACGCCATCGTCACCAGCGACGTCGGCCAACATCAGATGTGGGTGGCGCAGGCGTATCCGTTCGCACGACCGCGCCAGTGGCTTACCTCCGGCGGCCTCGGCACGATGGGGTTTGGACTACCGGCCGCGATCGGTGCCGCGCTTGCGGAACCGGAGCGCCCAGTCGTCTGCTTCACCGGCGACGGCAGCCTGTTGATGAACGTGCAGGAGTTGGCGACCGCTGCCGAGGAAGGCGTCAACGTCAAGGTGATCCTGCTCAACAACGGGCATCTCGGACTCGTCCGCCAACAGCAGCAGCTGTTCTACGGCGGTCGCTACAGCGCCTCACGATTCCATGCCGCGCCCGACTTCGCCACGATCGCGCGTGGGTTCGGCGTTGCCGCGTACGACCTCGGCACCTCGAACGACCCGGGTGTAATTCTCGCGGAGGCCTTGCGGGTCCCCGGACCGTGCCTGGTCAACGTTCCGATCGCCGCCGAGGAAAACGTCTACCCAATGGTGCCGCCTGGCGCCGCCAATCGCGACATGATCGATGGAGGGACCCATGTTGACGTCCGCGCCTGAGACCACGAGCTTGTCGGGGTCTGCCACACTCGCACCCGCGTGCAACGGTGCAGTCTTGCGGCTGCTCGTCCGCAATCATCCCGGTGTGATGTCGCACGTCTGCGGCCTCTTTGCCCGCCGCGGCTTCAACGTCGAGGGCATCCTCTGCCTGCCCATCGACGACGGGAAGCGCAGCGTGATCCTGCTCGTGGTGAACGACGACGAGCGGCTCGAGCAGTTGATTCGCCAACTGCGCAAGCTCGAGGATGTCGTCGAGATCCACCGCGCGCCGGAGGCACGCGCCGTCTTCACCGCCGTCGGCAGTTGGCTGCGATGACTCCGGGTACGTAGCGAGACAGAGACTACGCGTCCTGAGGGAGCTGCGGTGGGCGGACGCTCATCTCAGCGAAGAGTCGGTGCGCTTCGAGGAGCTCGCCGTCGTGCCCGGCGGTGTCGCCGCGCCGGTGTGCTAGCTCGGCGCGTTGGAGGCGCACAAAGGGCTCGAAGCATCGTGCCCCCGTTTCTTTGATCAGCGCCAACGCACGCGCCAGCGCGGCATCGATCACGGCGGCGGTTTCGAGCTCCCGGCTGTGCACGAGCACGAGTCCGTACGCCACCTGAGCGATGCACTCCCAGGCTCGCGCATTCCACTTGCGTGCGCCGGCGACGGCTTCCTCGGCCGCCGCGCGTGCGCGGTCGTGATCCCCGGTACCGAGATAGGCTCGGGCCAGGAGCGTGAGCGTGTCTACCTGAGTTTCGGCGACGGTCTGCATCTCGCTGGCGATGGACCGCGCCTGTTCGAGGAGGGCCACTGCTTCATGCGGACGACCGACCTGGACCTCGGCGAAGCCGAGCGCATTGTACGCGAACAGGCGGGTCATCCGGCTGCCCATCTTCTCGGCGATCTCGAGGCCCTGCCGCGCGTACACCAGCGCCGTCTGCCCGTCACCCAGGAACGCCGACCACCACGCGTAGTCCGTGCAGGTGTGGGCGAGCATGACCACATGACCAT
Source organism: Binatia bacterium (assembly GCA_041497995.1). Taxonomy (GTDB): domain Bacteria; phylum Desulfobacterota; class Binatia; order HRBIN30; family HRBIN30; genus DATKMS01. The sequence continues at coordinate 2,095 of JBGQHM010000237.1, forward strand.
GCTCGCGACACACTCTCATCGTGTGCTCGAACGCAGCGGCGGCTTCGGGCCAGCGACCGGCGTAGCCGAGCAGATCCGCTTTCAACAGCCAGAGGTTCAAGTAGGGGCTGACGCCGAGGAGGCTGCCGAATTGCGGATCCGCCGGCATGCGCGCCAGCGCCTGCTCGGTCAACACCAACGCCTCGCGCAGCTGCCCGATCACTAGGTGTGCGCGGACCAACGGCGTCCGCACCGCCGCTTGCAACGCCGCGTCGTTGGTCTCGTCGGCGATGCGCACCGCTTCACGGCTCAGTCTCAGGTACTCGTCGACCTCGCCGTGGCTGGCCTTGGCGCTCGCATACTGCGCCAGCAGGCGAGCCAGCCAGCGCGGGTCGTGTGCGGCGAGCGACGTGCCTTGCGCGAACACCGCGGCGGCCTCGTCGGAGGAGATACCCACCAGCCAGCCATGTCCGAGAATCCCGGCGCACGCTTCGAGCGCCAGCGGTGCCGTCTCCGGCGACTCGCCGGCGCGGGTGAGCAGCGCGCGCGCCTTGCGCCAGTGCGCCATCACCTCGGCCATGTCGCGCGACCGCGCCCACTCAGCAGCGCGCCGGCTCCAGCGTGCTGCCTCGACCCACTCGCCGGCTTCTTCCCAGTGGTGAGCCAGGAGCGTAGCGCGCTCGTCGAGCCGCGCGGCATCGACCTCCTCGATGGCGCGTGCGACCGCCGCGTGGATTTGCCGGCGCCGCTCGGCGAGTTGCGAACGATACGCCACCTCCTGCGTCAGGGGGTGCTTGAAGCCGTAAAGTGCCTCCGGGTAGAGCGCCGCCTCGACGACGAGATCGGCGCGCAGAAGTGTTCGCAGTGCCTCGGCGAGATCGGTCTCCGGAAGGTTCGCGATGCGTCCGACCAGGGCGGCAGAGAACTCCTTGCCGATCACCGCGGCGGTCTGCAGAACCTGCTTGGCCAGGTCCGGCAACCGGTCGATGCGTGCGGCGATCACCGCTTGCACTGTGCCGGGGATGGCCACCCGCTCGATCGGCTGCGCGGCGCGATACGCGCCTCTAGCGCCTTCGAGGACACCGGATTCCGCGAGCTCGTGGACGACCTCTTCGATGAAGAACGGGTTCCCTCCGGTGCGTGCGCACACCCGTTGTCCCAGATTCCCCAAGGAAGAATCGTTCCCCAGCAGCTCAGCGAGGAGCGCGGTGAGGGCTGCGTCGTCGAGCGGCGCCAGCGAGAGTACTGAAGCGCCCGCCTTCTCCCCCCAGCGAGGACGATACTCGGGCCGATAATTGACGAGCAGCAGCGTGCCGCTGGCAGAGACGGACTCGACCAGGCTTTCGAGAAACGCCGCGCTCGCGCTGTCGAGCCAGTGGAGGTCCTCGAGCAGGAACACGTACGGCTCGCGCTGCGCTCGTACGATCTTACCCATCACAGCGAAGAGCCGTCGCTGGCGCGCTTCGGGTTCCATTTCCGCGCTGGGTCGCAGGGGATCGGCGATGCCGAGGAACTCAAACATCAGCGGCACCGCCTCGGTGAGCGCGCCGTCGAGGAGAACCATTCGCCCGGCGATCTTGTCACGGGCGGCGCGCGGGTCGTCCTGCTCCGCAACGCCGAAATAGGCACGCAGCAGGTCAAGGATGGGCAGGAACGGAACCGCCTTGCCGTGGGCCACCGCGTGCGCGCGAACCACGGGTATTCCGCGGCCGCGACAGCGTTCGGCGAACTCGTAGCAGAGGCGACTCTTCCCCAGGCCGGCGTCGCCTGCGACGCTCACGACTTGTCCCTCGCCCCGGATCGCGCGCTCGAGGCTGGCCTCGAGTACGCCCATCTCCTGCACGCGCCCGACGAGGCGGGAGAAGCCGCGCGCCTGGGAAACGTCGAGCCGCGTGCGTAGCGGCCCGATTCCCTGCAGCTCGAACACGGAAACGCGATCCCCCACACCCTTGATCTCGAAGGCGCCGACATCGCGGAGACGGAAGAACCCGCCGACGAGATCCCCGGTGTGGCGTGTCAGGTAGATGCGTCCCGGTTCGGCGAGCCGTTCGATGCGAGCGGCGAGACCCACCACCTGCCCCTGCGCCGTGTAGTCCATGCGGAGGTCGTCGCCGATCTTACCGACCACGACCTCGCCCGAATTGATTCCCATGCGCACGGCGAAGCTGAGCCCGCGGGTGCGGCGCAGCTCATCGGCGTAACGCCGCAGCTCGCCATCGAGGTGCAGCGCCGCATAACACGCGCGCTGCGCGTGGTCCTCGTGGGCGATCGGCGCGCCGAACAGGGCCATGATGCCGTCGCCGGTGTACTGATTGACGGTGCCCTCGAAGCGATGCACGCCGTCGGCGAGGATGCGGAAGAACCCGTCGAGGATGCGGTGCCAGTCTTCGGCGTCGACCTGTTCGGCGAGCTCCATCGATCCCTGCACGTCGGCGAAGAGCACCGTCACCTGCTTACGCTCACCTTCGAGCGCCGAGCGTGCAGTGAGGATCCTGTCGGCGAGATGTTTCGGGGTGTAGCTTCGCGGGTTGCGACCTCGATCTACCGATTCGGCGTCGCCCGCAACAGGCGCCCCGCATGCGTTGCAAAACTTCGATGCGGGCGGAAGCACGGTGCGACATGTGCTGCACGTGAGACCCATCGTCACCCTCGTTGTGCCGAACCGCAGCGGCCGAGTCCAGCCGGTCATCCTACCTGGCGTAACTTGTAGCCTCATGCCCTCGATCCGGGCTCGCCTATCATTTGATCGGCCGCGCCACAGCGATGACGGCGGAGCGCTGCCGGCCGTGGCTCAGGACCTGGAGATCCTCCAACTCGACGCTGCCCGTGGCGAGGGTGCTCCGGAAGTCGGGCTCGTAGGTGACGCGACCGAAGTCGATCGTGGTGACGAGTCGCAGTAGCGGCTTGAGGATCTCCAGCGCACTCGATCGACGCTGCTCGAACGTTTGCGTGAAATAGATCCGGCCGCCCGGAGCGAGCAGCGGGCCAACGTGTCGCAGCGCACGCGCCGGGTCGGGGAGCAGCATGAAGCTGCCGCTGAAGTAGACGGCGTCGTACGGACCGCCACGGTGATCGTAGACCGACTCGAGCCGCACCTCGATACGATTCTCGAGTCCGTGTCGCGCGACCTCCCGGTTGCAGCGGTCGACATAGGCGGCATCGATGTCGATGCCGGTCACGTGAAGATCCTTCCTCGCAACTTCCTCATTGTTCGCGAGCAGCGCGCTGCCTGTGCCGATCCCGACGTCCAACAGACGACAACGCGCCGGCAATCGCTTGAGCACTGCGCGGTACCAGCCGGCGGTCATATGGGTGATGACTGCGTCGTAGATGAGCGCCCGTACGCGATTCACTGCCATGATGCGCCCCCCACACTCGCCGCGAACACGACACGCGGAGAATTGTGCTCTCAGCCGCCCTTGTCCGCTGCCGCTCGACCGCGCGCCAGCTGTTCGAGGTTCGCCTCATGCGTCGCGCGGCTGATGCGGTAAGCGGAGAGGAAGCCCAGCGTCCCGGCGTAGAGCACGACGAGGACTGGGATGAACACCAGGCCGAGGTTGCGTACGACGGTCGGATCGACCTCACCCGGCTTCGCTCCCTGTGGAAAGCCGATCGCGCTGAGCAGTACCGTCGAGGCGAAGATGCCGAAACCCGAGACGGCCTTTTGAATGAAGCTGTTGGCGGCGAAGAAGAGTCCCTCGGAGCGGCGGCCCGTGGTCACCTCGCTGTCCTCGACGACGTCGGCGATCATCGAGGACACGAGGATGCTCGACAGAATGATCAGCGTCACCACGATGGAGGTTCCCACCAGCAAGATGGGGAGCAGCCACGGCGAGTGGTTCGAGGGAAAGAGGCCCAGCAATCGTAGGATGAATGCCGAGGGACCGAGGACGCACGCGGCGACGGCGGTGCGGATGGCCGCGGGCTTTTTCCCTCCGAATCGGATGGAGAGGCCGGGAGCTATTGCCAGCGCCGCCGCCGCGGAAGGAAAGTTCGACAGCACGAGCAGCGAGATCTGGCTGGACGTGAGCTCCCAGAAGAAGGTGTTGAAGTAGACGTTGAGCGCGGCGGTGAGCCCCGCCGCCATCGCGGAGAAGAAGCCCGCGCCAAACAAGGCGAGGAAAGAACGGTTGGACAGCGACTCGCGAACCTCTCGTAAGATGCCGGTCAAACCGAGCGCGCGCTTCGGTGGCGGTTGGCGCAAATTCGGGATGTGCTCGTGCGTCCCGAGGGTGGAGATGAGAATCGCCACGGCCATCAACACCGACGCCGCAAGCCCGTAGAGGCGGTAGCCGTCGGGATTGAGTACGCCCACCGGATGCGCAGCGTCGGGCTGCAGGAACACGGCGAACGCCAGCACTGCCATCGTCAAGCCACCCCACCACCCGAAGAAGAACCGATAGCTGAGAATCGATGTGCGCTGGTCGTACTGATCGGTCAGCTCCGCAGCCAGTGACGAGCTGGGGATCTCGTAGAAGGTGATGAAGATGCGCACCAGGATGGCGACGACCAGGAAGTACGAGAACAGCTCTGCGTGCGACAGCCCGGCAGGCGGGGTCCACAGCAGATAGTACGATACGGCCACGGGCACGGCCGACGCGTACATGAAGGGGTGGCGCCGTCCCCAGCGGGAGTGGAGATGGTCGGAGAGATAGCCGACGACCGGGTCCAAGAAAGCATCGACCACCAGCGCAATCATGATTCCCAACCCGACCCAGCGTTCTGGAAGCCCGAGCACCTGGTTGTAGTAGAGCAGCAGCAGGAAACCGAAGCCGTTGTCTTTGACACCAAAGGCCACCGAGCCGAAGCCGTAGAAGAGTTTGGTGCGCAGACTGGGTATGGTCGGAGGCGGGGATGACATGGGCTGCAGTCAGGTCTCGCACGTGGGGCGGATACTGACAACCGACGGCGGGCAGAAAGCAGAGGGTGCGACTACACCCCCGTGAGGCTCAACGCGGCGCCGCTGCCAGCTGGCGCGACAACGCCACCAATGTGCCCGCCTCGTCCCAGATCTCACCGTCTTCTTCGAGTAACCCGCCGAAGATGAAGCGTGTGCGGAAGAGGCAGCGGAGCCACTCGGAGGCTGGGCGAGCGCGGATGTGGACCGTCAGCTCCAGCGTCGGCACCCAACTGGGTGCGAGCACGTGGAACGCGGCGGGCGGGAAGGCGTCGGCAATCAGCCCGAGCGCATGCACGTCGGGCTGCCGGCCGTCGGCGAAGCGTAACCAGCCGGACACTTCCGCCGGGCCGACGGCGCGGCCGGGAACGAACGACAAGTTGGTCGAGAGCATGTGGAAGCGCCCCGCAAAGTCGGCCACGTTGTCGCGCCGCACCGGGGTGAGCGTGTCGCGCGGCGGCAATGGCGGCGGTGCGCCGGCTACGTGTGTGGGCCCACCGCCATCGCTGAGATCGCCGTACGTTGCCAGGATGCGTGCCGTCTCCTTCTCCCCCTGGGTCATGCGTGCCATCGCGGTCGAGTATCGCCGCCCGACCTTGATCGTCTCGACCGCGATACGCACCGGGCCGGGCATGGACGGTCGCAGGTAGTGAGCCGTCACCGACAACGGGTCCGGGCTCGCCAGCGCCGCGCGCAACGCTGCCATGCCTACTGCGAGGACGTAGCCCCCGTTGGGTACCGGCCCGATGTTCCACCGTGCGGTGATGAGTCCCTCGTACAAGCCCGCGGCGATCGCGCGGACCGCGGTGTCCTGATCGAACTCGTAGGTCGATGCTGGCATCGTCATCGGTCAAACAGCGCGCGGCGACCGCAGGACGAGCAGCGCAATCTCCGGTGGAATGCCAATGCGCATCGGGTAGCCGTAGAACCCGACGCAGCGGGTGACGTACATGCGCATGTCGTCGCGCACGAACAGTCCCTGGTCGGGGAGGCCCAAGAGGCCGACCACGGTGATGGCGTGCGACGAACCGAGCTGCACGCCGACATGCCCGCCGTGCGTATGCCCCGAGAGAACCAGATCGGCGCAGCCGGTGGGCAGCTCGGCGAAGGCGCTGGGATCGTGGCTGAGGAGAATGCGCGGCGCGCCGCCGCGCGGTCCCCAGCCGGCAATGCTCCGCTCGTGCGTTGCCGCCCGCTGCGCGCGGCCGAACACGTAATCGAGTCCGCCAATTTCGAGCGCGGTGCCGCGCAGCGATACCGCATCGACGCGGTCGCGCAGCACGACGACACCGGACTCGCGCAGGCGCCGCTCGTGGCGCCGCGGATCGTCGTAGTCGTGGTTGCCGAAGCAGGCCCACTGCCCGTACGGCGCCTGGATGCCCGCGAGTGCTTCGTAGAGCGGCGCGGCGAAGTCTCCGGCGCGATGAGTGAGAAAGTCGCCGGTGTGGAGAACCAGGTCCGGATGACACTCGTTGGTGAGATGCACCACTTGCAGCAGGCGGTCCCGGTCCATCGAACCGCCGACGTGGATGTCGGAGAGATGGACCACACGCAAACCATCGAGGGCAGTCGGCCAGAAGGGCAGCACGATCTCCCTCCGCTCCACACGGAAGTCGTAGGACAACGGAACACCGGAGAGCGAGATGCCGAAGGGTACGGCCACACTGAAGAGGCCGGCCTTCTGCAGGAGCTCGCGCCGCCCGATCGACAACTCGTCCACACGCGAAGGTGGAGGACGCACCGCCGACAGCACGCGGCGGACGGGTGCGCGGACCAGTCGTATCAAGCCCGCGACGGCGTAACCGAGGACGAGAAACGCGTGGGCGCTGAACCAGACCGCGCCGATCCATGTGACGCCGGGGCCGTTCAAGAAGGTGAGGTCGATCGGCTGCCGCGCGCTGAGCAGCTGCGCAACCATAGTCGCGTCCAATAACAGGCCGGTTGCGACGAGAACCCCGACGAGCGATGGCGTCAGGTGCGGCGCGAGGAAGCGATGCAGCCGCACCCGCGCATAGGAGAAGGGAACGAACACGAGCGGGACCAGCGCGAGGAGAAATGGCAGCCGGCCACGCGCTAGCCCCAGCCAGATACCGACGGCGAGCAGGACCGCGTTCAGCACGACCTGCGCGCCGACCACCCAGCGCGTCGCACGCTCACCCGCGTGGGCGGATCGAGGCTCGGCCCGACTCATCACCGCGCCTCCAGCACAGCGCGCCGCAGTTCCGGGAACACCTTGGACACTTTGCTGAGGAGGTAGTCGCCGTACGTTCCGTGCAGCTCGTGCACGCTGGCGCCATCCCAGCGCTCATCCTTGTCGTCGCGCACGCGGCGCGCGCCACCCAGGTCGATCGGCTGCACTTCCGCGTTGAAGTTGGGATCGAAGAAGAACGGGAACGACAACCGGTCGCGCCGCGTCGGGTTCTGCACGCGATGCGGCGTGGAGCGATACAGACCCGCGGTCATACGGTCGAGCATATCGCCGATGTTGCACACGAACGAGCCCGGCACCGGTGGCGCGTCGACCCAACGCGATTGCGACTTCACCTGCAAGCCCCCGGCGTCGGCCTGTTTCAAGATGGTCAGGACGCCGTAGTCCGTATGCTCGCCGACACCCCAGCACGCCTCGTCATGTGGCGATGCGGCGGGCGGGTAGTTGAAGATGCGGAAGAGAATCAGCGGATCTGCGGTGTAGCGCTCGGCGAAGTACGACGCTTCCAAGCCCAGACTCAGCGCGATGCCGGCCATCAGCGTGTGCCCGAGGCGAGTCATCGCGACGAGGTAGGCGAGCACAGTCTCACGGAACTGGGGGATGGTTGGAAACAGGTTGGGGCCATGCATGGGTGTGCCGGCCCGTACGAGCGGATCGTCGGTGTCCAGCTCGGCGCCGAAGTAGATGCCCTCCTTCAGATCCGGGTTGCCGGAGGTCAGCTCATTGCCGACCGGGAAGTATCCGCGCCAGGCGCGCCCGCCGCGTGCCATGTGGATCTGCATTTTGGTTTCGAGGTCCTGAGCGAAGAACTGCCGACTCAACAGCGCGAGGCGGTCCTGTAATTTCTCATCGACGCCGTGCCCAACGATGTAGAAGAACCCGCACTCGCGGCACGCCGCGCCGATCTGCGTGGCCACGGCGCAGCGGTCGCGCGTCCCAGCGACCAACGGGCTGATGTCGATGATCGGTACCTGCGAGAAGCCTTGCGCCACGTTCGTAGCGTTCATGAGGCCACGACCTTTGTAAAGACACGGCAGTTTCCGGTAGCGTGGCGCGCTGCAGGAGCGGAGAGGAGATTCTCAGCATGACGACGACGCAGGAGAAAACGGGGGCGCTGCTGTCCGGAGTGCGCGTGATCGAGAGCTCGTTGCTCGGCCCGGCGGCGGTGGGCATGCAGTTGGCCGATCTCGGTGCCGATGTCATCAAGGTCGAGAACCCCGGCGGCGGCGACTACGTGCGCAAGATGGCCTTCCCGATCATCGACGGCATCTCGCTGCTGCATTGGCACCTCAACCGCGGCA
>JBGQHM010000238.1:0-10475 GCA_041497995.1 Binatia bacterium
CGGCATTGGCGGTGCTGCAGGTGTCGATGACCGGAGCCCGTCTATGGCGCGACCGGCTGCAGGTCGTTTTCGATCCGCGCGACTACCCGGTGGCGGCGGTGCGAGCGCTCGCCGATGCCGGCACGTCCCTCAATCTCGCCGTGCCGCTCGACTGGGGTGAGTACGTGCTGTGGTTCTTGGCGCCGCACGTCAAGGTGTCGCTCGATGGACGCTTCGCCACTGTCTATCCCGAGCAGGTCGTCGCCGACAACTTCGACTTTTTTGCCAGCGCGCCCGGGTGGCGGCGGCTGCTGGAGCAGTATCCGACGGAGGCGGTGCTACTGCCGGCCGGATGGTCGGTCCCGATCCAAAACGAGCCGGCGTGGCGGCGAGTCTACGGCGACGAGGTCGCAGCTATCTACGTTCGGTCGGATCGGGCGGACGGTCTACACTTTGAGGCGTCGCCACAAGCCGTCTCGCAGGCAGTCTTCCCGTAAAAGCGCGGAAGGCCGAGGAAGGTTACGGCCCACGCCGCTACCAAGGCATGCGCGGAGATGCATTCGCGCCGGAGGTGGCGAGGCTCAGCATGACACCCCGGATTCATGTCTGCCACTGGTACGTGCCGCCGCGTGCTACCCCAAACTCAGCATGACGACCCGGGTTCATGTCTATCACTGGAACGCAACGCATCCGCGATTAGACCGCGCCGCACAAATGTAATACACACACTCGTCTGCCCGCGCTCCGGAGCGGGCGCGGTCAGAGTGAGGACCAGCAACGATGAAAGCGATTGTCTTGTGTGCGGGTTTGGGCACGCGGCTGCGGCCGCTGACGTTCAGCACCGCGAAGCACCTGATCCCCGTCGCCAATAAGCCGGTGCTCTACTATGGCATCGAGAGTCTCGTTGCGGTCGGCGCGCGGCAGATCGGTATGATCGTCAGCCGCGAGAGCCGCAGCATCATCCAGAACGCGGTCGACGACGGACAGCGTTGGGGTGCGGAGGTCACCTATATTGAGCAACCCGAGCCGCGCGGCCTGGCGCATGCCGCACAATGCGCCGAGTCGTTCATCGGTGGCGAGCCGTTTGTGATGTACCTGGGCGACAACCTGCTGCCCGAGGGCATGACCGCCGCCGTCGCCCGCTTTCAGCACACCGGCGCCGACGCTGTCGTCATGCTCAAGGCGGTCGATGACCCGAGCAGATTTGGCATCGCGGAGGTCGAGGGTGACCGCATCACCCGGCTCGTCGAGAAGCCAAAGGAGCCGCGCTCCAACCTCGCCATCGTCGGTGGCTATGTCTTCAGCCCGCAGATCTTCACGTCGATCAACCGCATCAAGCCGTCGTGGCGGGGTGAGTATGAGATCACCGACGCGATTCAAGACCTCATCAACCGCGGCCTCACCGTGGTGCCGTACGTCGTCGCCGGCTGGTGGAAGGACGCGGGCAAGCCGGCAGACATCCTCGAGGCCAATCGCGTTATGCTCGGGCAAATGACGCCGACCATCGAGAGCACAGTGAACGGCACGTCGACGATCGAGGGCAAGGTGTCGATCGGCCCGCACACCGAGATTACCGGCAGCCACATCCGTGGCCCCGTGGTGATCGGCGCGGAGGCACGCATCATCGACGCCGACATCGGCCCATTCACCTCGCTCGGCGACCGCGTGCACGTCATCGGCAGCCACATCGAGGACAGTGTGGTGATGGAGGACTGCGTCATCCGGCACGTGCGGCAGCCCGTGATCGGCAGCCTGCTGGGCCGCAAGGTGCTGGTCAGCGGTCGGATCGGGAAACCCGAAGGCGTCCAGTTCCTGCTCGGCGACTTCTGCGAGGCCGAGTTGTCGTGACGGATTTGTCTTGGGATATGCGGAGCCCCTGTAGTATACGCAGGCAGCTGTAAGCATCGTCAACACGGGGAAAGCGGCAGCGGGCTGGTAATAAGATGTCCAAGGCGAGGGTGAGCGTGCTGCGGTGCGGCGCGGTCGGGTTGGTTGCGGCGCTGACCGTTGCGTGCGCCGTGTCGCCCATCACCGCCCAATCGTGCCAACAGCTGAGCGGCGTCTTCTCATCGACGCTGATCGGGATGACCAACGGCGCCAGCGGCGACACCGGCTCTTGCGGCGGAGCGGACGCCCCAGAAGTGAGCTACGTCTACTTTGCGCCACGAGCGGGTACCTACACCTTCGATACGTTCGGGAGCGAGTTCGACACCGTGCTGTATGTGCGCAACGACACCAGCACGGAGTTGGGTTGCAACGACGACAGCCCCGGGGGCCTCACCAAGCAGTCGCGCGTCACGCTGCCGCTCACCGCTGGGCAGATGGTCAGCATCATCGTCGACGGCTTTGGCACCGAGAGCGGTAACTACACGTTGCGCATCAACGGCAACTGTCCGTTGCCGTTCCGCAATGATCCGCGCGACTTGGGCAATGCACCCTCGGTGAGCATTAGCGGCACGACAACCTGTGGAACGTTCGGCTTCGGCGGCGTCTCGTGCGGCGGCGGTGGCGATAATGCCCCTGATGCCACATTCATCTACACGGCGCTGGCGGCTGGCAACTATGTCCTGTCAACCGCCGGCTCGACGTTCAATACCTTATTGTCCGCACGGCTGGGCACCTGCACCGGAACGGAGCTGGCCTGCAACGACGATGTGACCGCCCCGACGGACCAGACATCGCGGGCCACACTGACGCTCGCAACCGGACAGAGCATCATCGTTGCCGTCGACGGCGCGGGTGCGGAAAGCGGCGCCTACACACTGCAGATCAACGCTACGCCGTTCACCCCCACAATCACACCGACCGCAACGTTCACGCGCACACCGACGCTCACGCCGACGGAGACGCCGACGCCGACCGTGACGAACACACCGACCCGTACCCCGACACGTACCTTCACCCCGACGCCCACGATCACCAAGACGGCGACACCGACACGCACCCCCACGCCGACGCTGACACCGACCCCCACACGTACCCGCACACCGACCCGTACGGTCACGCTGACACGCACAGTCACGGCGACACCGACGGCGACCAACACGGCCACCGGGACACGCACCCACTCGCCAACGCCGACAGCGACCGCGACGCGCACGATCACACCAACGCCAACGATGCCGGGGCCGACGCCCACCCGTACACAGACCCCGACGGTCACTGAGACGCCAACCAGGACCGCGACTCAGGCACCAACCCAGACGCTGACCCGTACCGTGACGCCGACCCTGAGCAGCACGCCGACCGTCACCGAGACCCGGACACTGGCACCGACACGCACGCCCACCGTGAATCGTCTCGGCTGCTGCGAGCGTCTTTTCACCGTGCCGATCTGCAACGCGCCGATCTCCCAGGGCGACTGCGTGGGCCTCGGTGGCATCTTCTCTGAGGGAGGTACGTGCGCCGGCGGACGCTGCTCGGGCGGCACCCCACCACCGACGCTGTCGCCGACCATTACGCCCACCGTCACGCTCACGCCGTCGACCACGCCGACGGCGACGATCACAGCGACAGCGACGATCACACCTACGCAGCGCCCGACTGCAACCGCAACGCCGAGCAACACTTCGCGACCATCACCGACGCCTACGTCGACGGGTACAATCACGCCGACGGGCACTGCCGTCCCGAGTGCTTCCGTCACCCCGACGGCAACGAACACGCCAACAACCTCGTCCACCGCGACGCCGACGGCCACATTCAGCGCAACCGGGACCGCGACGCTAACAGGCACGCCCACTCCGACCCGCACACCCACACTGACGCCCACGCCGACAGCCACCGTGGCCGCAGCGTCGATTGCGCTCACCGTGCCGAGCGGGATCGCCGGCAGCACGGTGGGCGCCAGCGGTCACGTCGGGACCGGCGCGGCGGGCGTGCGCATCCTCTTGGGCGACGGTCATACGCTGCGTGGTGTTGCCGACGGCCCGGTTGATCCCAACGGCGGCTACACGCTGACCGTGCCCGTGCCGAGCGACACCGCCCCCGGCGACACGCAGGTGTGCGCATTCGGCAGCGGTCCGGGTGCGATCGGCCTCGACCTCAGCTGCACGGGCTTCGTAGTGCTACCGACGGGGCCCGGGAGCATTGCAGGCCAAGTGGTGGACGCGCGCGGCGGCTCCATCAGCGGCGCGCGAGTGCTGCTCAGCACCGGCGGCGACCTGCCGATCGACCGCACGCAAACCAATAGCGATGGGCAGTACACCTTCCACGACCTGTCGCCCGGCACGTACACGCTGCGCGTCATCCAGAACGGCATCTACTTCGCGCCGCTCCAGAAGGACGTGAAGTCGGGAATGCAGGCGTCTGCTCTGCACCGCCCCGCCGACGCCTCGTCGATCCCGGATGTCTCGGTTTTACAAGCTGGCAGTATCGCGCTGCTGGCGCAGCGCGTGTACGTCAAAGATCCACCGGGCTCTCCGTGGCTCGCCCGCTTCGGCTCGCTGCAGGGAAGTGAGGTCCTGACGGTCCGCTTCTTTGCGACGCTGCTCTTCCTCCGCACGGCCCCGGGGCCGGTGTTGTTCTCGATCCGCCAAGGCCCGGAAGTCATCGACTCGGTGCTCACTGACGCGGCCGGTCGGGTGCTCGACGAGCCGCCGTTCGACACGTTGGCCGACAGCTACTTCGCGGACTTCAATGTGAGCGAGTTACCGCCCGGCGATCTTGTCCTGCGCATCTCGGGGTACAACTCGACGACGGCGACCGAGACCGTTTTGATCGACGAGCAACACATCGAAATGGTCGCCCTGCACAGCCGCTGGTTGAGCGGACGGGTCCAGGATCCAGCGGTGACCATCGCCGCCGACAGCCCGACGCGCTTAGCGTACCATTTCAACGGTCGCCTGCCGGACACGTCGCTGGCATTCAGCTTCGACCAGGACATCAACTTGCCCTTCGACGTCACCTTGGAAAACAAGGCCGCCCTCGGCGTCCCGATCACAGAGACCTTCTACTCGGACAACACGTGGAGTGGGAAAGCCACTGGAGAGGCGCAGCTCAAGCTGCTGTCCTATGATCTGTTGGGAAGCGACACCGGTCATCCGTACGCCGGGCCAACGGGCGACACATTCGCCGCCAGCACCTACCACCTCGATCCGCCGATCGCGACGCCGCTCTTGAAGGAGCAGTGCGCCCCGATTCCCTTCCTGAGCTTCGAGTATCACTACAGCGTCAATGCGTGCCTCGTCGACTGTGCAGTTGAAGTGGGTGTGCGCGCCGGGGTGTTCGTTTGCATCGCGGTCTCGGCGGAAACGCAATCGACGATCGCACCCGATCTGAAGTTCACCGCCCAGGTCATTCCCGACGCGACCGTCTCCGTGCCGATCAAAGTTGAAGTCGACGCGGTTATCTGCAGCGGCGACGCCGACGTCAAGCCGCAGGCGGACGCAGCGCTGCAGATCTCCTATGATCCCGACTTCGGGAGCTGCCCGCTGGACTGCGCGCGCTTCGACAACCCATGTCTAGACCTCACCGCGTCGGCCCACTACGCCGTATCGTGCTTCTCCGTCACATTGAAGGAGGGCGATGCCGGTCTCGGACACATCAAGTACGGCTGCGCCGGAGCAAGTGGGGCGGCGGCGCAATCGGTCAACCAGGGCACCACCAACCGCCTCGACGATGACCACAAGGGCACGTCGGTTGCCAGCGACGGGGCGGGCCACGCCTTGGGCGTGTGGAAGCAAAACGACAGCACCGACCCGGCGCATCCTGATCTCCACATCTACTTCGCATACAACGACGGCACCGACTGGAGCACAGCGCAGCGGGTCACACCGGCCGCTGCCCTCGTCGACGCGCCACAGGTCGCGTTCCTCACCGCGGATACAGCCGTGGCAGTGTGGCAGCAGAGCACACTCACCTTCGACGCAGCGGTCGCCGCCAGCGACGCGGGCTTGGTGAGCAGTAGCGAGCTGTACTACGCGGTCTGGGATGGGCAGGTGTGGAGTGCGCCGGCACCGATCACCAGTGACGACGTGCTCGACACGAAGCCCGTGCTCGCGGGCGATCCGCGCACCGGCCGCATGCTGCTCGCGTGGCTGCGCGCCAACAGCGCCCCGCAGGGGCAACAGAAACCGCTGGGCCTGTACTTCGCCACCTTTGACGGGACGCAGTGGAGCGCGCCGGCGCTCGTCGATCCGCAATCGACCAGCCTCGATCGCCAGATCAGCATCGCCTTCGACGCACAAGGGTTGGCCTACGCCGCCTGGTTGCGCGACCTCGACGGCGATGTGACGACCAGTGAAGATCGGCAGATTGCCCTGTCCACCTTCGACGGATTCGCGTGGAGCTTTCCCGGTGTGGTGCCAAACCTCCCGCCGGGCGCATACACGCCGTCCCTGGCCCTCGACATCGATGGCAACCCGATCGTCGCGTTCGTTGTACCGGCCTTCCTACCCGAGGCCGGAAGCCTGAGCACCGGCGACGGCAACAACAGCCAATTGTACGCCGCGTATCGCAGCGGCACCGGCTGGCGCATCATGCAGGTCGGTGAGAAGACCTACGCGGAGCGTCCGGTCATTCGCGTCACATCGGACAACCAGGCGATCATCATGTATCGCCAGTTCGGTACGGCAACCGACGTCCACTTGACGGGAGATTTGGCGGGCGCCGTTGCTGATCTCACTCATCCGGCGGGAGCCTTTACCTCGGGCTTCCTTACGGCAGATGGCGCATCCAATTGGCAGGTCGCATTCGACCTCGATCGGCAGAGCGTGAAGAGCTTCGTGCTCGACGTGAAGCAGGTCACCGGCAACATTCCGCTGGCGCTGGCGCGCGGTACCCACGCGGGCGGGAGGCTGGCGACGAAGGAACTCGGGTCCGGCGTTGCCAGCATGGTCGTGCCCTACGCGGTCGACCTCACCCTGACACCCAGTGACATCACCTTCTCGGACAACCATCCGCTCGGCGGGTTCACGGTCACCATCGGCGCCACCGTCCACAATCTGGGCCTCAAGGCGCTCACCGACAAGACACCGGTGACTGTGGACTTTTACGACGGCGATACGTTGATCGGTCGCCGGCACATCGCGACGCTGTTACCGTTCAACTCGACCACTGCAGTGTCGCTGCCGTACACACTCCCACGCGGCGGGTTGCATGCGATCCGTTTGGTGATCGACCAGGAGAATGCAGTCAGCGAGTCGGACGAGACCAACAACGAAGCCACGGCGATCCTCGGTGAGCCGCCGGCGCCGCTGCATCTCAGCGCCTTCGTCCTTCCCAGCGGCAGCCGCAAACCCAACCTGCAGTGGGACGCAGCACCAACGGAAGGCATCGCGAGCTACCGCGTGTACCGATCGCTGACAGTCGGTAGCGGCTACGAGCTCGTCGGTGGCGCCACCGCCACCACCTTCGTGGATGCGCTTGCGGCACCGGGCATGACGTACCACTACGTCGTCGCCGCCATCGACGACGCGGATGTCCGCTCGCCGTTCAGCAACGCGGCGACGGTGAGCGTAGCGGCGCCGGTCTGCATTGGTGATTGCAACGCCGACGGCATGGTCACGGTCGACGAGCTACTGATCGCTGTAAACATCGCACTCGACAATCTACCTATTGAGAGTTGTCCAGCTTTCGATGCTAACGCCGATGGTACGGTGACCGTCAACGAGATCCTCGCCGGCGTGAACAACGCGCTCAACGGCTGCCCAGGGCCCTAGCAGTCCGTCGGACTTGCTAGCCAGCAGCGACCCATCGGGGAGCGGGCCATAGAAATGACGCCGGCCGCAGGCCTAGCGCAAGACGTGGCCGAAGCGGTCCCACCGCAACCAGTGGGTCTGGCTGTTCCACGACCAGTAGATGAAGGTCGCCTTCCCCTTCACATCGGTGGCGTCGGCGAATCCCCAATAGCGGCTGTCGTAGCTTTGATCGCGGTTGTCACCCATCACGAAGAACTTGCCGGGCGGCACGGTCACTGGACCGAAGTTGTCGCGCGGCGCAGTATCGCGCACGTGCGGGTCGGTAAAGTTGGCGTGCTCGTCGGGCACTTCCACATCATTGATGTACAAGTGCTTGTTGCGGAGCTCGACCTTATCGCCTTCCACCGCGATCACACGTTTGATCAGATCCGTCTTGTGGTCGACGGGTGAGGTGAAAACGATGATGTCGCGGCGTTGCAGCGGCCGCCACTGCGTGATCTCCTTCTCGACGAACGGCAAGTGCATCCCGTAGGCCAGCTTGTTCACAAAGAGGTGATCGCCGATCTGGATGGTCGGCAACATCGAGCCGGACGGTACCCAGAAGGCCTCGACCACCGATGAGCGCACCAGGAGCGCCACCACCACCGCGACCAGCAGCGATTCGACGTTCTGCCGCCAGCGCGATTTGGGTGATGCGTTCGGATTCGCGGCGCGGCGCCAGAACGCCCAGCGCGGCTCGGGTTGCGGTGTCTGTTGTGTACCAACTCGGGGGTTGCTGCGTTGATTCATAATGGTTGGGCTCAATGATGGAATGTCGCCCCAGCTCCGTCAAGGGCCGGGAAGCTTTCAGCCGTCAGCCATCAGCTATCAGCCATGAAATGACTCCAAGCTGAGGGCTGATAGCTGACAGCTTCCCTCAATGCAGCTCCATGCCGCCGTCGACGTTGATCGCCTGCCCTGTCACGTTACCGGCCGTTGCCAGATAGACGGCGAGTTGGCCGATATCTTCAGGCGTTTGCGGGCGGCCAAGGGGAATCAAGGTGCGTGTGTAGCGTTGCCACGCCTCTTCCTTCGACTCGCCCTGCTGCTTGAAGGTATCGGCGAGGTACTCCCACATCTGCGTACGCAAGATGCCGGGACAGATGGCGTTGACGCGGATATTGGAGCGCGCCAGCTCTTTTGCTAGCGAGTTGGTGAAACCGACCACCGCGAACTTCGACGCACAGTAGTGCGCCATACCTGGCGCACCGTTCTTCCCGGCCACCGAGGCGATGTTGATGATACAAGCGTCCGGCCGCTGCTTGAGCATCGGCAGCGCGGCCTTGCAGCTGAGGAAGACGCCTTTGACGTTCACCGCCATGGTCAGATCGAACTCCTCTTCGGGCATCGCTTCCACCATCGCGATGTGCACGACGCCGGCGTTGCAGACGAGGATGTCGAGGTGACCGAGCTGGCGCGCGGTCTCCGAGACCATGCGCTGCACCTGTGGCCATTGGGTGACGTCGGCTTCGATGGCGACGGCGCGCCGCCCGAGCGCCTGAATCTCTTTGACTGTCTCCTGCGCCGCCTGGTACCCGCTCACTGCGGTCGCGCCGTACTGCTGCGCGGCGCTGGCGACGCGATCGACTTCAGCAATGGCAATATCGGCGCCCTCGCCGGCCAAGGCCAACGCAATGCCGCGCCCGATGCCGCGTGCACCGCCCGTGACCAACGCGACCTTCCCCGTAAGTTTCATACAGTCTCCTCTGCGCCGCCAACCACGCGGCTGATCTCTTCGAACCGGTCGATGACGAAGTCCGGTCGCAGCAGCCGCAAGGCTGTGGCCGCGTGCATACCGTAGGTCACTGCACACGTCGCGACACCCGCCGCCTGCCCCATTTCGATGTCGAAGCTCGTGTCGCCCACCATGAGGGTTCGATGCGGCGCGCAGCCGAATAGCGCCTGCGCCCGATGGACCATCTCCGGATGCGGTTTACCGCGGGTCACGCAGTCGCCTCCAAGGATCGCATCGATCAAGCTGTCGATGCCGCAGTGCCGAACGATGTCGCTGGTCGTCGCCCGCCCCTTACTCGTCCCGATCACCAAGCGGATCCCGGATGCGCGGAGCGCCGCCAGCGTCGGCACGACATTGGGATAGAGACGAAACTGGCGGACGAACTCTGCGCTGTCAGCAATGCGGCGATACTCGACGCACAAGGTGCGGATCGTAGCGTCGGAAGCGCCGGGCAGCGCGCGCGCAAAGACCTGCTCGAGCGGCAGGCCGATGGATGCCGCGACCGAGCTCGCGTCCGCGCGCTGATGGCCGCTGTCATCAAGGACATCGTTCACCAAATCGACGAGGATGGCCTGACTGTCGGCGAGCGTGCCGTCGAAGTCGAGGACCAAGAGCTCAAAGCGCGCGCCGAGGCCACGCGGTACGTCAGAAGCTTCCATTCAACGCGTCATCTTTCACAATTTCTCGCCATCGCCAACACAGGGAGTGCAACCTGTCACCCACCATTGATCTTGGCAGCCACCGACTCTGCACGTCGGTCGCGCTTCGACACGCCGGAGCTTCCCAGGAGGTAAAAGCGCAGCGGGAGATCGGCGGCGTGGCGGATGCCGATGCGCGTTGTGCGAACAATCCGCTCGCTGCGCTTGCGCCAGCCCGGCTCGATCCACAGATCGGGATCGGTGACCAGGTCGCGGCCGTTGTCGCGCAGCGTCAGATGCAACGCCTTGCAGGCGAGCGCGGGGCCCGCGGCGCGCGCAACGCCGTCAAGGCCACGCACGAGCACGGCACCGGGCCGGCCCTCCTGCTCGGTGACGACGTTGAAGCAGTGGTGCATGCCGTAGGTGAAGTACACGTAAGCGAAG
>JBGQHM010000239.1:0-10456 GCA_041497995.1 Binatia bacterium
ACGACAAGACGCTGCGGGTGTGGGACCTGGAGAGCGGCGCGTGTGTGCACACTCTGGCGGGGCACAGCGACTCAGTCCGGAGCGTGAGCGTGACGCCGAACGGGCGGCGCGCGGTTTCGGGGAGTGACGACAAGACGCTGCGGGTGTGGGACCTGGGGAGCGGCGCGTGTGTGCAGACGCTGGCGGGGCACAGCGCCTCAGTCCGGAGCGTGAGCGTGACGCCGGACGGGCGGCGCGCGGTCTCGGGGAGTTTCGACGACAGGGTGTGGGTGTGGGACCTGGAGAGCGGCGCGTGTGTGCAGACGCTTGCGGGCCGGGTCTCGAGCGTGAGCGTGACGCCGGACGGCCGGCGCGCGGTATCGGGGGGTGACGAGACGGTGCGGGTGTGGGACCTAGAGAGCGGCGAGTGTCTGCACACTCAGGAGGGGCACAGCGCCTCAGTCTGGAGCGTGAACGTGACGCCGGACGGGCGGCGCGCGGTCTCGGGAAGTGGCGACAAGACGGTGCGGGTGTGGGACCTAGAGAGCGGCGAGTGTCTGCACACGCTGGCGGGGCACAGCTCCTCAGTCCGCAGCGTGAACGTGACGCCGGACGGGCGGCGCGCGGTTTCGGGGAGTGACGACAAGACGATCCGGGTGTGGAACCTGGAGAGCGGCGAGTGCGAGGCAGTGCTTGTGGCGACCATGCCGGTCCGCGCCGTCGCTATTTCTTCCGAAACGCTGGTCGTAGGAACAAGCAATGGTGAGGTGCAGATCCTCGAGATGCACAACCTACCCGCTGGGCTGGCGGTCACCGCCGCCGCCAGCAATGCGGCTTACGAAGCCTCGCTGCGTCGTGGCCTCGATCACTGCCGCCGCAAGAATGGCCCAGACTACGAACACACTCTCGCCCACCTCGCGGCGCTGGCCGTTCATCTGGAGCGAATGGGCAAGACCGACGAAGCCCGCGCGTTGCGCGAGGGGCGTGATCGGATTGCTGCTAACGTCGCAGAATGGGGGAAACGGTAGAGCCCCGGGCCGGTGCCCTCGCGATCGGTTACGCTTGGACTGGAAACTGCACCCCGAACATGGCATTCCCCTCTGGGGAAGAGGTGGCGTGGCAACGGCTGAACAAGTGAAGGCGCTCTTGAAGAGTTACTCCGAGGGAGATCGCGAGCACTTCTTCTCGGTCGCCCTTCAGATCGCCGCTCACGAGGCGCGCGCCGGTAAAGGCAAGCTTGCCCAGGAGCTGCGCGATCTGGTCGACGACATCAAGCATAAGCAGTCTGCCGGCCGTACTGTTGGCGCCGTTCCAATCGCTCGTCCAACCGGTGAGCTGGCAAGCCTCCTCGGGGTCGCCTACCCCAAGACATGTCTTTCCGAAATGGTGCTCAGCAGTGATTCGCGCGTGCAAATCGAACGCGTTCTGCGCGAGTACCGCCATCGCCACAAACTCAGGTCGCATGGGCTCTCTGCTCGCCGCAAGCTGTTGCTGATCGGACCTCCCGGCTGCGGAAAGACGATGACCGCCTCCGCTTTGGCAGGCGAGTTGAAGCTCCCGCTGCTCTCTGTACAGCTCCACGGCCTGATCACCAAGTTCATGGGGGAGACGGCAGCCAAACTGCACCTCGTCTTCGAGGCGATGAAGCAGACTCGCGCCGTGTACTTCTTTGATGAATTCGACGCGATCGGCGCCGATCGGGGAGCTAAGAACGACGTAGGGGAGATTCGCCGTGTCCTGAACTCATTCCTGCAGTTTCTCGAACAGGATGAATCCGACAGCATCGTCCTCGCTGCGACGAACTACGTCGGCATGCTCGATGACGCGCTGTTTCGCCGCTTCGATGACGTCGTCCGTTACTCCTTGCCCGTCGACCAACAAGTCGACGAACTGATCCGCAATCGCCTTCGTGGTCTCCTCGTCAAGCGGCCAGATTGGGCAACTATCCGGAAAGCCGCTGTCGGTCTCAGCCACGCTGAAATCGCTCGCGCCTGCGACAATGCCGCCAAAGACTGCATCCTGCGCGGCCAGAAACGGATCGGTACGGCGATGCTCAAGTCTGCCCTTGTCGAGCGCCGACGCTCGGGGGAAGCAGCCAGCGTGCAACAACAGCACAACGCCAAGTAGCGGATGCCCAATCTCCGGCACCTCTTCCCGCGCGAAACGGCCGCCACCGAGCAATACACCTACGCTCAGACAGTCAAAGGCGCGTCATTCAAACTTCCGCCACGTGATCGCGTACCACATGGGTCGAAGCTGATCACCGACCTGCACACGGCAGAGCAACGAGCGGCGGACGCGGTTGCGGGAAAACCCGAAGCAGAGCGACCGAAAGGAGTTGTCCTGCAGTTTGAAAGCGATCCCAGCTTCAAACTCCAGCTACGGAGTCTGGAGGTGCGGCAGAGTGGGATTGAGCTTCGCAACTCTCGCATCGACACCGGTGAACATGGCGCCGTCATGCGCGCCACCGTATTCGTCCCGGATGGCAAGCTCGGCTACTTCGTCCGGAAGTTCGAAGCGTACTGCAGTGGGACGGACACCCGCTCAGGCAAGCCGAAAAACCAGCAGCTTGCGGAAAGCATCACCGCGATTCGACTCGCTGCGTTGGAATCGTTCTGGACGGATGCAGGCAGGTTCCCCGACGAGGGAGACCAACCGCTTTGGTGGGAAGTGTGGTTGCGCGAGGCCTCCAATCCACACGATGTCGCCGATCAGTTTCGGCAAAGCGCTGACGCCGTCGGCATTCAAGTTGGCGCTCGGGAACTACGCTTTCCGGAGCGTCGGGTCTTGCTTACCCGAGCCACGGTGAATCAACTGGCAGCGATCGGCAATCTGTTCGACACTCTGGCCGAGCTACGGGCGGCAAAGGTTCTGCCAACTGAGTTCCTTCAGCTGCCGCCGCGAGATCAGGCGGACTTCATCGAAGACGCTCGATCACGCATCCAGCCACCACCGCTTGACGCTCCCGCGGTGTGTACGCTCGACACCGGTGTCAGCTACGAGCATCCGCTGCTCGCATGCGCAGTATCTCAAGAACACGTTGCCGCCGTTGATCCGAACTGGTCCCTCGCCGATCTGAAGGGCCATGGCACAGAGCTGGCCGGTCTCTCCGTGTACGGCTGCCTCACTGAGATTTTGAGCGGGAGTCAACCGATCGTCCTGCGGCATCGCTTGGAGTCGGTGAAGATCCTCCCGGACGGAGGAAACAACGACCCGGAACTGTACGGCCAAGTCACGAGCCAGGCAGTATCGCGAGCCGAGATCGCGGACCCCCAGCGTCAAACTCGGGCCTTCTGCCTGGCCGTAACGGCCGATGGCCGTGATGAAGGGTTGCCCTCGTCTTGGTCTGCTGCTGCTGACCAGATCACCTCGGGAGCCAGCGAGGCGGATGCGCCGCGCCGGTTGTTGCTTGTGTCGGCTGGGAACGTAGCCCTTGGCGAGCGGCACGAGTATCCGACCCGCAATCAGGTGGAGGGCATCGAGGACCCAGCGCAATCCTGGAATGCGCTTACGGTCGGCGCCTACACGAACAGGGCATCCATCAGGTCAGCCGACTACGAGGATTGGAGGCCGATTGCGCAACCTGGGCACCTGAGCCCTTGCAGTCGGACCTCGATTGTCTGGAGTGACAAGACCTGGCCAATCAAACCCGACATCGTCATGGAGGGTGGTAACAACGCCATAGATCCCGCCACAGGACACGCCGACTACGTCGATGATCTATCCCTGCTGACGACGCGCGTCAGTCCGACAGGTGCCTTGCTGACGACGACGGGCGATACCAGCGCCGCGACGGCACTCGCCGCTCGCTATGCCGCGATCATCTGGTCGCACTACCCAAACCTTGCACCCGAGACCGTGCGTGGGCTGCTAGTGCATTCTGCGCGCTGGACAGATGCGATGGTGCAGGAGTTCCCCGCGAATGCGCGTCACGACCGGCTCCGTTGTTATGGCTACGGCGTGCCTGATCTCCGAGGAGCGATTTGGAGCGTGACGAATTCGGCGACGCTCATCGTCGAGAGCTCCCTTCAGCCATTCGACAAAGTCGACGGCACCCTGAAGACGAAGGACATGCATCTGCACCGGCTTCCATGGCCCGCCGAGGTGTTGCAGCAACTCGGCGATATCGATGTCCGCATGCGGATAACGCTGTCGTACTTCATTGAACCGAGCCCCGGGCGGCGCGGCTGGACGCGGAGGCATCGGTATCAATCACATGGCCTACGATTCGAGGTGAAGCGTCCGCTCGAGTTGGACGACGTGTTCCACAAGCGCATCAGCCGTGCCGCTTGGGAGGAAGACGAGCAGGGAATCGAATCGAGCAGCGACGAGCGACCTTGGGAAGTTGGCAGGCAACTCCGCTGCAAAGGATCGATACATTCGGACACCTGGACGGGCTCCGCTGTGGAACTGGCTCAGTGTGGTGTCATCGCCATATTTCCGGTCACCGGATGGTGGAGGGAGCGACCACACCTCAACTGCTGGAACCGCAGCGCACGATACTCGCTGATCGTCACGATCGAAACACCAGCAGCGGAGGTCGACTTGTATACTCCGATCGCTAACCAGATCGGCGTGCCGGTCGAGGTTGAAGTGGATTCCGGCGGGTCGTGACTAGTCGCACCGGCCCCCGGGAGGAATGAAAGCCGCAACTGGCGATATGTCTCCCGCGCTCCGCGTAGTTGTTCTCCGCGTTGATTGCAAAGCATTCTGGGCAAGGCTAAGCAGCCAAGGTGTCCCCACGCGATCATTTCGTCTCGATCAACGGCCTGCGACTGCACTACATCGAGTGGGGCAGCACGCAGGCACCGCCGGTCGTCCTCCTGCACGGCGGCTCGGCGCATGCGCATTGGTGGCACCATTTCGCTGCGACGGTCACCGACCGCTATCGGGTGCTGGCGCTCGATCTGCGCGGGCACGGCGACAGTGAGCACATCGATCCGCCCGCATATCAGATCGAGGACTACGCGGAGGACGTGGCTGCCTTCCTCGCCACTCTCCGCCTCGACCGCATCGATCTCATCGGCCACTCGCTGGGTGCGATGGTGGCAACCGCATTTGCCCGCCAAAATCCGCGGCACCTGCGTTCTCTCGTCATCGTCGACAGCCAACTCAGGATCACCCCAGCCGGTGCACGGTACATGCTCCGGCTGCACAATTTTCCGCAGCCGGCGTACCGTGACCGCGAACAGGCCATCCAGCGCTTCTGTTTGTTGCCCAAGCAGACAGTGGCTGACGAGGACATCCTACGCGCTGTCGCCGCCCACAGCTTCCGCGAGCTGCCCGACGGACGCTGGACATTCAAGTTCGATCGCGAAACCATGGCGCACCATGAACCGCAGGACCTCACGCCGGCGCTGCAGCGGCTGACGTTTCCAATCCTCATCGTGCGCGGCGCCCACAGCACGCTGCTTTCGCCGTCGGCGCTCGCAACGTTGCGCATCGCTGCGCCGCACGCCGACGTGGTGGAAATCGCCGCCGCACACCATCACGTCATGCTCGACAATCCGTCGGAGTTCGAGCGCGTCGTGCGCGCGTTTCTCGATGCGGCAGATCACCGGCCACCGGCGACCGCACCGGTGTCCGCGGGGACCCTTGAACCCTCGAACCCTTGAACCCTATAACTTGAGTCCATGGCGCATCGCAGCGAGTTCCTCACGGTCGCCGGCGTGCGTACGCACTTGTTGCGCGGCGGCCGCGGTGCGCCGCTCCTGGTGCTCCATCCGGAATACGCGGCCAATCGCTGGTTCCCGTATCACGACAACCTCGCCGCGCACTTCCAGGTGTTCGCCCCGGACCATCCCGGCTTCGGACAGAGCGAGCGCCCGGAGTGGCTGGAAGGCGTCGACGACTTGGTGTTTCACTACGTCGATCTGCTCGACGCGCTACAACTCGACCGCGTCTCAATCGTCGGAACGTCGCTCGGTGGCTGGATCGCAGCCGAGTTCGCGGTGACGCACCCGGAACGTGTCCACCGCCTCGTCCTGGTAGGCGCTGCCGGCATCAAGGTGGACGGCGTCGAACGGTTCGACGTGTTTCTCCATCCCATCGAGGAGACGCTGCAGCACCTCTTCCATGATGCCAGCCGTGCCGCACAGCTGTTGCCGACAGAGCTCGGCGCGGACGTCATCGTGCGCGGCTATCGCGAAGCCACGACATTGGCACGGCTCAGCTGGAATCCGTATCTGTACAATCCCAAGCTGCAGCGCCGGTTGCAGCGCATCACCGCACCCACACTCGTCGTCTGGGGAGAGCAGGACACGTTCCTGCCACCCGCATACGGCGAGGCCTACGCGCAGCTCATTCCGACCGCGACGCTGTGCACCATACCGCAGTGCGGCCATCTCGTCCCTTACGAGCAGACCGAGCAGTTCACGCAGCATGTGACGCGTTTTCTCTCCGAGTAGCCCATGGTCCAGTTCTTCTACTTCCACCTCATGCCTTGGCCGCACCTGCCGGACGACTTCGATCGCAAGCATGCGTCGTCGTGGATCACGCTTTCGAACCGCTACTACGATCCGCAACGTGGCCACACGCTGTACAACGAGTACCTCGACGAGATGGAACACGCCGAGGCGCTCGGCTACGACGGGCTGGGCGTCAACGAGCATCACCAGAACGCCTACGGCACGATGCCGTCGCCGAACCTCATGGCAGCCGCGCTCATCCGCCGCACGACACGCGCCAAGATCGCCATCCTCGGCAACGCCATCCCGCTGCGCGATCATCCGCTGCGCGTCGCAGAGGAAGTCGCGATGCTCGACGTGATGTCCGGCGGCCGCGTCATCTCGGGCTTCGTGCGCGGCATCGGCTGCGAGTATTTGTCGCTGGGGGTCAACCCAACGTATTCGCGCGAGCGCTTCTACGAAGCGCACGAGCTGATCGTGCGCGCCTGGACCGAAGACGGGCCGTTCTCCTTCGAGGGCAAGCACTATCAGGTGCGCTACGCCAACATATGGCCGCGCCCGTTGCAGCAACCGCACCCGCCGATCTGGCTGCCGTCGCAGGGCAGCACCGAAACCATTCGCTGGGGCGCACAGCGTCGCTACCCGTTCATCAGCGTCTTCACCTCGTTCGCGCAAACCAAACGGCTGATCGACGAGTACAAGGCCGCCGCCGAGACCGCGGGCTACACCGCGCAGCCGGAGCAGATCGGCTTCGCGCTACCAACCTACGTCGCTGAGACCGACGCGCGGGCGCGCGAAGAGGCGAAGCCACACATGCTGTGGCTGTTCCACCGCGGACTCAAGATCCCGCCGCACTTCCTGCTGCCGCCGGGGTACATCACCGAAGACTCGCTACGGAAGTTCCTGGCCGCGGGCATGCGGCCGCCGAGCGACATGAGCTTCGAGGAGCTCGAAAAGGGCGGATACGTCTTAGTCGGCAGCGCAAAGACGGTCGTCGATCGTCTCAAAGACATCCAGCAACAGCTCAACTTTGGCCTCTTCATCGGCGGCGGCCGCACCGGGGACATGCCGCACGACAAAGCGCTCAAGAACATGGAGCTGTTCGCCCGCGACGTAATGCCGCACTTTCGCTGAGCGGCGCAGCGCAGGCGCGAGTGCAGTCCCAACGCTGCGCACGTGCAGGTCGGGCGCTGCGCCGACCTCACCGCTCATCAGCCCAGACCGGGAGCACAATGCCCGTCGCGGCGTTTCCCAGGACGGCATGCGAGGTGCTACTAACCAAGCACATGCCGTCGGTTACCTCCGATACACCCGACGATCCACTCGACGCCGACCTGACCTACGAAGAGCTCGTGTGGCGTCGCAACCTGTTCGCCGCCATCGCCGCGCTTCTCTTGGTCGTTGTGATAGCGACCGGCGTGCTCGACGTGGCAACCTCTGTCCATGATGATCGCACCTTCAGCGTCGGCGCGGCGCCCCGACTCATCGTCCATGACGGAGTGGGCGGCGGCCTGCGTGGAGGTATCGGGGTACGCGCCGGCGACGCCGGTCACATCCGAGTCGAAGGCGAAGTGCACGGCACGTGGCGTGTACGCTACGCGATCGAGCAACGCGGGGACGATGTAGTGATCGAGGCGCAGCCGCGCTTCTTGCTGGGCTGGCTGAGTCTCCTCGGCCCGGCGCGTTTCACGATCACAGCCCCCGCGACGACCCGGCTCGAGATCGAAAGCTATAGCGCCCCGATCGACGTCCAGCGGGTTGCGGGAGGCGGCACGCTGCAGACGACGAACGGCGCGATCCACCTCGATGGCGTCAAGGGCGGCCTCTCAGCGGTCACGACGAACGGTGCCATCAACACCCGCGGCTTCGACGGAAGCGCGACGCTGAGAACCACCAACGGCGCCATCGACGTCCGTGAGGGCCGTGGCACGTTCGATGTGACGACAACCAACGGGGCAATCATGCTCGACGCCGAGCTGCAGCCAGGCGCGCGCCACCGGGCGGAGACGACGAACGGTTCGGTCACCGTACACCTGCGCGGCGAGCCGAGCCTTCGAGTGAATGCGCGCACGACCAACGGTGCGGTGGTGGCGAACCGCCCGATCACCACCCGCGAGCGCAGCTCCGACACCCTGGCAGGAACCATCGGTGCCGGCGACGGCGAGCTGTCGCTGCGCACGACGAACGGCAAGATCACCATCGACTGAGTCGCTCCCGTCGTCGAAGTCACTCGACCAACCTGCAACTGGCTCCCACAGCTCGCGTTGGCTAGATCTGTTGCATGCCCATTTCTCTCGAACTGGCCGTGGATCTCGACCACGCCGACGATCCGGCGGTGCAGCGCCGATTAGCGGCACGCTTGCTCGATCGGCTCGAGCCGGAGATCACCGCGGTCCGCGTGCGCAAGCGATCAATCGATGCGCGGCATGCGTCGGTCACCGTCCGTCTGCAGGTCGATGTCTACTGCAACGAACCGGCACAGGACGAGGAGGTGGCGCGGCCCAGCTATCGTGCGGTCTGCGGTGATCGCACGGCGGTCATCGTAGGCTGCGGGCCGGCGGGAATGTTCGCGGCGCTGCGGCTGATCGAGCTGGGCATCAAGCCCATCGTGCTGGAACGCGGCAAGGACGTCCGCGCCCGGCGGCATGACCTCGCCGCGATCCAACGACAAGGCATCGTCGATCCCGACAGCAACTACTGCTTCGGCGAAGGCGGCGCGGGTACGTACTCCGACGGCAAGCTCTACACCCGCGCCACCAAGCGCGGCAGCGTCGACGCCGTGCTGCGTACGCTGGTGGCGCATGGCGCACCGCCGGACATCCTGATCGACGCGCACCCGCACATCGGCTCGAACCGGCTGCCCAAGGTCGTCGCCGCGCTGCGCGACAGCATCCTGCAAGCTGGTGGCGAGATCCGCTTCGAAACGCGCGTCGCCGATTTTGTCATCACGGCGAACCATCGAATGCATGGCGTCATCACGGCTGGTAGCGACGAAGTCATCGCCGACGCCGTCATCCTGGCAACCGGCCATTCAGCGCGTGATATCTTCGCCTTGCTCGTTGCCCGCGGAATCCGCATCCAAGCAAAACCCTTCGCCATGGGCGTGCGCGTCGAGCACCCACAAGCGTTGATCGACAACCTGCAATACCACGGCGTGCACGATCCGCGGCTGCCGGCAGCAAGCTATCGTCTGGCCGCGACGGTTGGAGAGCGCGGCGTGTTCTCGTTCTGCATGTGCCCGGGCGGCTTCATCGTGCCAGCCGCCACGCAGCAGAACGAGGTAGTAGTCAACGGCATGAGCCTCTCGCGCCGCGACTCGCCGTTCGCCAACTCAGGCATCGTCGTGTCGGTCGAGGCCGCCGACCTCGAAGCGTACCGCACCCACGGCGCGCTGGCGGGCGTGCACTATCAGCAAGCGCTGGAGACGGCGGCAGCCGCAGCCGGGGGCGGCCGGCAACGCGCCCCGGCGCAGCGGCTCAGCGACTTCCTCGCCGGCCGCGAGTCCGCCACGCTGCCGGCGACCAGCTATCACCCCGGCCTCACCGCAGCGCCACTGCACACACTGCTGCCACCGCCGTTGGTGCAACGGCTCCAGGACGGATTCAAGCGCTTCGGCGCATCGATGCGCGGCTACGTCACCGAAGACGCTCTGCTGGTTGGCGTCGAGACGCGCACCAGCTCTCCGGTGCGCATCCCACGCGACGCTGACTCGCTACAGCATCCCGAGATCGCCGCGCTCTTCCCGTGCGGCGAGGGCGCCGGCTACGCCGGTGGCATCGTCTCCGCCGCGCTCGATGGGATACGGGTCGCCGAGGCGTGCGCTACCAGCAGGGCGCGGAGCTAGCGACGCAGCCGAACGGCTGTCGGCATGCACTCACGGCCCGACTGCGGCCACACGCTCCAGGAAGGCGATTGTCGCGGCCGCTGCATTGCGCCCCGCGAGTCGGTAGTAGGCGAAGAACTGCGTCGGGAATCCCGGCAAGCCGAGCGGGTCGCCCGCCCCGTCAGACACCGAACGAAATCCGATGAACGGTATGCCTCGCGCCGCTGCCTCGCGCGCAACCGCTGCC
>JBGQHM010000240.1:0-10395 GCA_041497995.1 Binatia bacterium
GCGGGGAAGCTTGCCGTCGCCTTCTCGTCGTCTCGAGGGCTGAATCCGAGAATGAAACGGCCGCCTGACTTGAGGACGCGATGGATCTCCCGCAGGTGCTCTTGTGGATCGGACCAGAAGTACAGCGTGTGCGCGGAGCACACCTTGTCGAAGCGGCAATCCTGGTAGGGGAGATGCGCGCTGTCGCCGAGCTGCAGGTCGACGCGCCGCTCGCGGATCAACTGCCGATTGCGATGAGTGGCCATGCGGACCATCTCGTTCGACAGATCCACGCCGGCAACGAACCCTTGCGGTACCAACGCGGCCGCCCGTTCGATCGTGCGGCCGTGCCCAAAGCCGACTTCGAGTACGTGGTCGGTCGGCCGCAGATCTAACAGGGCGAGGAGCTCGGTGTTTGCTTCGGCTGTCTCGACAGCCATAACGCGGCCGATGAACCGACCAAGCAGACCGCTCGGACACCGGCTTTGACGGGCGATGAACTCAGGTCGTCGCATCGACGGCTCCTCCGTTGGTACTACTGCCACTCCGCCGAACCGGCGGCCGGCGGGTTGGTCACGAGCCCCCCGGATTGAGATCCTTGGAAACGGCGCGCACGCCGAAGTAGTAGGTGGCGCACGCGCCGATGACACTACTGGCGAAACCGACGGTGAGGTCGTTGATGCCGGCGATGCAGCTCCGTGGGATGACGATCCCGTAACCGATGACGACCGTCGGAATGACGAAGCCGATGAGTGGATAGAAGTGGCGCAGTTTCATATGAGCACTCCTGTTATTCTCTTCACGATGAATCTCACCGCTTGCACATCTGGTTCTCCGACCCGACGCGGAACCAGGTGGTCGTCCGCCCGAGCAGCGGAATGCCAATGTAGCCGCGCAGCTTGAGCCGGCTCTCTCCCTCGAGTGACAGCGTGCAGTGGTAGGTATTGCCGCTGGCCGGGTCGTAGATGGTTCCACCCGTCCACACGTGATCTCCGGCAGACTCCAGACCGGAGAGAATCTGCACCCCGATCACCGGCCGCTCGCGCAACGCGGGGTCAGGGTTGTAGCGATCGCGCAGCTCGCAGCCGTCTTCGTCAAACGGCGACCGCAGCCACACCACGCGGCCACACAATCCTGCGCCGCATGGGCTGATGTCGACCTGCGCCGCTCCGCGCTCCGCGTACCAGCTGCCGATCGGAGATGCTGCGAGCGGGTGAGAGGCTTCGCTCGATGTCGCGGTCCCGATGGCAACCATGGCGGCGAGCATGGCCCCGGCGGCTGTCAGGCTCGGGGCAAGGCGGGGACGCAGCGCACACGCCCTCGCCTTCATTCCGCACAGAAAGCGGGGCACAGCAAATGGCCGCACGAGTAGATGGTAGACGGTCAGAGTGAGCGCCGACGAGACGGTGAGGAGTAAGACGAACTTCGTCCACAGTCCAAGCGGAAGCTGGATCAAGAAGTACCCCGGAATGACGATGGCCGACTGATGCAGCAAGTAGACCGGGAATGCGGATTCCGTCAGGTAGCCGAGCGCCGGCGTCGTGAACGACAGCAGCCGGCGCGCCCACCCGAGGAATGCAAGCACGAAGCACCAGCCAGCGATGGCGGTGTGGGCAAGGATCACCGCCGGTGAAGAGAATACGCCGAGAACGCCGAGCAGTAACACCACGGTAGCGATCAAGCCGATCGCGAGCGCCCGTTTACGCTCACCGTGCGCGGTCGCCTCCAAGGCTGGAAACCGCGCGAGAAGGAATCCAGCAATCAGGAAGGTGCTGTAGTAGGTGAAGTTGGCCCAGTCGTCGATCAGGTTCTGCAGTCCCGGCCAGCGCTCGCGCATGGTGACCTGAATGACCGCGAGAGGAAGAATCGGTGCGTACACCCACAAGCGGGACAGCCCGCCCTTGAACCACTCGCGCGAGCGGATGAGGCGCCCGAACAGGGGCAGATAGAGAATCGTGAAGGTGAGGAGGTAGGCGACGAACCAGAGGTGCGCCCAGGTGAAGCGCGATAGATCGGTGAAGAAGGTCGGCAGAAAATCAAGGAAGCTCTCGTTAAACGGCGCCGCGGCGGGCAGACCCGATGGAATCACTTGGCGGAAGCTATCCTGCAGCGCCGGGGCCACGTACAGGCCGGTGTAGTTCGCGTCGAGACCGCTGGAGAACTCGAAGTACTTGATCGACGGCATGAGAAGGATGCAGCCGGTCGCCAGCGGGACGAAGAGACGGAAGAACCGCTCTTTCAGGAACTCACCGGTCCCGCGCGTCGAGAGCGAGGCGAAAGCGGACCAGCCAGCCAAAAGAAAGAACAGCGGCATGTGCCAGAGGCCGATGAAGCCGCAGAGGATGAGGAAGAAGAAGGACACGTCCGTGTTGCGCACGTGGTAGAACGGCGCCGGGTTGAAGACCATGCCGACGTGGAAAAGCAGGAGCAGGTAAGTCGCGAACACCCGGAGCCAGTCGATATCGTACCGACGCGTGTCGCGGTCTGACAGAGCGTTGAGGTTCATGGTCGCACCTCCTTCATCAAACCGCCGACAATGAATTGGACAACAGTGTCCTCGGCGATCTGGTCATCAATCGCTTGGGGGGATGGATCCCAGTGGCGATGCACGGCCCACGTGACGATCGTTTCCATGATGACTCGTGCGGCGACCGCGACATTGGGAACTGGACGGAGCAGCTTCCCCCGAATGCGCCGGTCGAGGTAGTCGGCGAGAAGCTCGGTGAGCGTGCCTCGCGCTCCCTTGAACCACGTGGCGGCAAGCTCCGGGTGGAACTGTGCCGACCGATCCATCAACTTGATGGCGCGTCGATTGCGACTGAGCGTGTGGTAAATCTCGCGGACGATCTCAGTGAGCTCGGCTCGGGGATCCGCCACTCGTTGGCGCCCAAGCGCCGCAAAGAGCGCCGGCAGGGGCGGCGGTTCTGCCAAGCGTGTCCGCACGTGCTGGAGGGTCGTGCCCGGTTTCGGCGTGCGGAGCGGCAGCGTTGGGGGCGTGGTGAGGGGATGCTCCGCGTCTGCGTGGCGCAGGACAAGATCGAATAACGCTTCCTTGCTTTCCACGTAGAGATAGAGGGTGCCTTTGGCGATGCCCATGGCCGCGGCGATGTCCGCCATCTGCGTGCGGGCGTACCCTTGCTCGATGAACACCTGGGTGGCGCAGTCGAGGAGACGTTGGAAGCGGTCTGGGGGAACCGTGCGAGCCATGGCGGGTTTCTAACATGACTGACTTGGTCAGTCAATATGGAATTTCATGCAGATGGCCCAGTGCGTTGCCGGTTCACCGGTCCGCAGTCTACAGTCCTTGGCGTGACCGAGTCCGACTACAACGTTGTGCGTTCCGCGGGATTCGTGCTGGCTGCGGCAATCGCCGTCGGCCTGCAGCGCTTCACGCCCCATGCCCGCTTGCGAGGGAGCTGGCGAACCAACTGCGGCTTGTGGGGCATCAATCTCCTCGTGCTGGGTGCCGTTTGCGGCGCCTGCGCGTGCAGCGTTGCACAGTGGGCGCGTGCGGCCGGTGTCGGACTCTTTGCCATCGTGCCCGCGCCGCGCTGGATGGCAATCCTAGTCAGCATGCTCACGCTGGACCTGGTCTCCTACGCCTGGCATCGCGCCAATCACCGCCTGCGACTGCTGTGGCGGTTCCATCAGGTGCACCACTCCGACGTGACCTTCACCGTCTCGACGGGCGTTCGCTTTCATCCCGGCGAGCTCTTGCTGTCCCTGCCGCTCCGCCTCGCGGCCGTTGCGCTCTTAGGTGTGCCGCCCGAAGGAGTCGTGGTGTTTGAGGTTCTCTTCAACATCGCCAATCTTGTGGAGCATGGCGACGCGAACCTTCCAGCGATCGCCGAACGCTTCCTCGGCCGTGTTCTCATCACCCCGGCTGTCCATCGATGGCATCATTCGCGCCGCTGGGCAGAGCTCGACACCAACTTCGGGACGATCTTTGCCGTGTGGGACCGCTTGTTGGGTACCTACCACACGAGCTCATCAGCTACCGACGTGGAAACCGGACTTCCGAGTGTGACGCAACCCACAGGCTTGGTGCGCGCGCTCGTGCTGCCTGGTGTGCATTCGGGCCGCTGAGCACCACCTCGTGGTGCGCGCCCGTGCTGCGCAGCACCAAAGATGAGACGGAGTACCGCGGGGCCTATCCACCAACGCCAGTGGCGTGCCACTTCGTGTACTTCGGCGGCCAGTTGTTCGGCTCCCCGCGCTTCTTGTACGCCGACAGCAGCGCGTGCTCGATGTGAAACTCGAAGAGCAGCTCGTCATTCGTCGACGTGCCGCCGGTGGCGAGGAACGCGGCGCGTACGCGGCCGGCAAGGCTTGCGTCGTCGAGGTGCGCGGCGCGGCCGGTGACGTAGAACTCGTCGTCGATGTCCGGCGACGGGAACGTGTGCAGGGCGTAGCGCCCGTCGCGCCGCAGGTCGCGCTGCTTCGGTGAGGTGGCGATCAAGCCGTAGAGACTGCCCCCCGTCTGGATGGGGCAGATCGGGTGCACGCGCGGTCCGCCGTCTTTGCGGACCGTCGCGAGGTAGCCCAGGCCGATGCCGAACTGGTAGAGCAACTTGCGGCCTGCCGCTGCCATCGTTGGGTCCGCCTGTTCGAATTCACTCCACGTTGCCATCGCAATGCTCCTTTCTGCTCAGCACTCCTCAATTGGCTTGCGGCGCAGATTGCCTTTTCAATCCTGACATCCTCTGTCAGGATTGCGGAGGAATACTTCCAACCATGCGTGCCGATCGTTTGCTGTCGATGTTGTTGCTGCTCCAGAGCCGCGCGAAGGTGACCGCGACGGAGTTGGCGGAGCGTCTGGAGGTCTCGGTGCGGACGATCTACCGCGACCTGGATGCGCTGAGCGCGGCGGGCGTGCCGGTATACGCCGAGCGCGGCGCCAACGGGGGGTGCGTCCTGCGGCCCGGATACCGGACTGATCTCACCGGCCTGAACGAGGGCGAGGTTGCATCCCTTTTCGCCGGCACCGCAGGGCACGTGCTCAAGCGGCTGGGGCTGAGTCGGGGGCTGCAGAGCGCTCTCGTCAAGCTCGAGGCTGCGTTGCCGACGACGCGGCGCGGCGAGGCGGAGCGCGTTCGCACTCGGCTGTATGTGGACGCGGCCGCGTGGTTCGATTCGAACGAACCGACACCACACCTAGCAGCACTGCGTGACGCCGTCTTCGCCGACCGCGCCGTGCGCCTCACCTATCAACGTGGCGACGGGCGTGAGACCACCCGACGCATCGACCCGCTCGGGCTCGTCGTGAAAGCGGGGATCTTCTACCTCGTCGCAACCAGCGCAGGAGAGCTGCGCGTGTTCCGCGTCTCACGGGTTCGCGACGTTGCGGTGCTCGACGCGCCCGTCGCGCGTCCGAAGGGTTTCAATCTAGCGGCGTTCTGGGACCGGTGGTCGACGAACTTCGTCGCCCGCATCCCCGAGTACCGCGTCCGTTTTCGCGTGAAGCGTGCTGCGTTGGCACTGCTGCCGCAAGTGCTCGGCGAACGCGTGCGCGCACCGATCGTCGCGGCTGGACGGCCGCGCCGCAGCGGCGTGACGATCGAGCTCGCATTCGATTCGCTCGAAGCTGCGTGCGGCCACCTCATCGGGTTGGGTGCGTCTGTCGAAGTGCTCGAGCCTCTCGACGTGCGTACCGCGTTGCGCGCGCAGGCGGAAGAGGTCGCGCGGCTCTATGCGAGAAGCGCACCGCGCGGCAAACGCTAACGGGCTGCGCCCAGCGTCTTTTCTATGGGCCGCTCCCGTTGCTCGCTATGGGTTGCCCTCGCAAACTTGAGTCGAGCGCGATCAGTTTCTACCCTCGGAGACCTCTAGCCCACCCTTGTGCGCCTTGCACGGAACTGTAGTTCTACTAGTCTACGCAGATG
Organism: Binatia bacterium; assembly: GCA_041497995.1. Classification (GTDB taxonomy): domain Bacteria; phylum Desulfobacterota; class Binatia; order HRBIN30; family HRBIN30; genus DATKMS01. Next base: position 5,862 of record JBGQHM010000240.1, read on the forward strand.
ACATTTCCCGCTGTGGCGCTCGCTGGTGCGATACGTCGCGGCCATACGCAGCTGAGGCAACTTCGATGACTCCACCGCGACAGACGCGCAGCGGCGGGCGGCGCTCGCGTATTCCATCGGGCCGTATCGAGCGCCTGGCGCGCATTGGCTGGTTGGCTGGGGAGGTCGCGCTCGGCGGCATTGCGGAGGGTGCCCGCCGGATGCTGGGCGCCAGCTCGGAGGCGGCGAACGTCTTCCTGACTGCGACGAACGCCGACCGCCTGGCGAAGCGGCTCTCGGGCATGCGCGGCGCGGCGATGAAGCTCGGCCAGATGCTGTCGCTGGAAGGCGATGACTTCTTGCCGACGGAGGTGACACAGGCCCTGTCGATCCTGCGGTCCGATGCGGACGCCATGCCCGAAGCACAGCTGCGCCGCGTGCTCGGCCGCGCCTACGGCCGCGGCTGGCAGCAGCGCTTCCGCGACTTCGGGATCGAGCCGATCGCGGCGGCGTCGATCGGCCAGGTGCACTACGCGGTTACGACCGACGGACGTGAGCTGGCCCTGAAGATCCAATACCCCGGCGTGTCGAAGAGCATCGACAGCGACGTCGACAACCTGGCGAGCGTGCTGCGCCTGTCGCGACTGTTGCCCGGCGATCTCGACTTGTCCGGAGTCCTCGCTGAAGCCAAGCGCCAGCTACGGCAAGAGGCCGACTACCGCATGGAGGCGGAACACCTGCGGCGCTACCACGCATTGCTAGCGGACGAACCCGCTTGTGTCGTGCCGCAGGTACACGATGAGCTGACGACTGCGCACATTCTGGCCATGGACTACGTGCGTGGCACGCCGCTCGACGCCGTCGGCCGCCAGCCGCAAGCGGTGCGCGATCGCATCGGCACCTTTCTCTACCGGTTGCTCTTCCGCGAGCTGTTCGAGTTCCGCTTCATGCAAACGGACCCGAACTTCGCGAACTACTTACTCACCGATGACGCGGCAACGGTTGCCTTGCTCGACCTGGGTTCCGCGCGGGTCATTTCTGAATCCCTGTCGGCGCGCTACGCACGGCTCTTTCGCGGCTTGCAGTCGGCCGACCGCCGCGGCGTGGAAGACGCGATGTGCAGTATCGGGTTCTTCGAGGCGGGAGAGCGTCCGGACCGCGTGCAAAGCCTGGTCGATCTGTTTCTGCTCGGGTGCGAGCCGTTCCACCTGCGTGGCCCGTACGACTTCGGGAAGACCGAGGTCCCGGCGCGGCTACGGACGATCGGGACGGAGCTGACCCTCAAGAAGGGGTTCCTGCGGCCGCCGCCGCCGGAGACGATTTTCCTGCACCGCAAGATCGGCGGCACGTTTCTGCTGTGCGCCCGTCTCGGCGCGCGCGTCGACGTCTACGCCGCTCTCGACACCGTGCTCAGTGCGCACGCGGGAGAAGCACTGCGCCGCGCGCGCCAGGGCGCACTCGGCGCGACCGGTACCTGAACGCCAGCTTCAGGTGCTCGCCGCAAGACCGGTCGGACAGCTGACGCCTGTCCCGCCAAGGCCACAGTAGCCACCCGGGTTCTTCTCCAAATACTGCTGATGGTACTCCTCGGCGTAGTAGAACTCCGGCGCAGGGAGAATCTCGGTCGTAATCACTCCGTAGCCGGCTTTGGCCAGCATGGCCTGGTACGCTTCGCGTGACGCTTCCGCCGCCCGCCGCTGCGCCTCGCTGGAGTAGTAGATGCCGGAGCGGTACTGCGTACCGACGTCGTTGCCTTGCCGCATCCCCTGCGTCGGGTTGTGGTTTTCCCAGAACACCTTCAGCAACGCGTCGTAGCTGATCACTTGCGGATCGAAGACCACGCGCACGACTTCGTTGTGCCCGGTCATGCCGCTGCACACCTCGCGGTAGCTCGGGTTCGGCGTATGCCCGACGGCGTAGCCGACCGCCGTCGTGTAGACACCGGGCACGCTCCAGAACTTGCGTTCGGCGCCCCAGAAGCAGCCCATACCAAAGAGCGCCAGCTCCATGCTCGCGGGAAACGGCGGCTCCAGCCGGGCGCCGTTGATGAAATGCTCCGCCGGTACCCGCATCCGTTCCGCCCGCCCGGGCAGCGCCTCCTCGCGTGTCGGTATGCGTAGCTTGTCTCTCAGAGCCATGGTCCCTCCGTTGGAAGAACTCAGCTTAGCAGAACACTGCACTAGAGGAACGCTAGCACTGGTGGACTACTGGCAGGCTTCCATGGCGTTCGCCACTCCTTCTACGATCTCATTTACATCGATGAGCCCGTTGCCGTCCGCGTCTCCCAAAGGGCACGCTGAGCCGGTCAGAATTCCCAACGAGCTGTTGACCATGACGATGAGATCACCGATCGTCACACCACCGTCGCCATTGCAGTCTCCCACGCAGACGGGTCCGTTCAATCCTACCCGTCCGATGTGGTCTCCCATCAGCTCCGTGAACCAGACATTGCCGTCGGGTCCGGCGGCGATGCCACTCGGTTTGCTGTCGGCGGTGGGGACGGGGAACTCGGTGATGACACCCTCCGGTGTGATGCGCCCGATACGGTTGCCTTGAAACTCGGTGAACCACAGATTGCCGTCGGAGCCGGCGGCGATCTCCATGGGCTGGCTTGCTGCAGTTGGGATTGCAAACTCAGTGACGTCGCCATCGACGCTGATCCGGCCGATCTGGTTGGCTTGGAACTCGGTAAACCACAGCGCACCATCTGCGCCGCTTACGATACCAGCAGGGCCTTGGTCACCGGGCGGCAATGGGAACTCGGCAATCGTCCCGGGATTGGCGGGTGCCAACTGCCCGATCTGGTTGCCGGTATACTCGGTGAACCAGAGGTTGCCATCAGGGCCTACGGTGATGCCGAAGGGGCGGCCGGTCGGGGTCGGAACGGAAAAGCTGGTCATGATGCCGCTTGGGGTCACTCGGACGATCTGGTTGCCGTCCATCGCTGCGAACCAGAGGTTGCCGTCCGGTCCTGCGGCAATCCCGCTCGGCTGGCTCGGGTTGGTTGGCGTAGGGAACTCAGTGATATCGCCGCCGGGGGTGATACGCCCGATCTTGTTGGCGGCGCTCTCGGTAAACCAGACATTGCCGTCCGGGCCAGCGACAATATGCCCGACTCCCGCCGTCGCGGTAGAAATGTCGAACTCGGTGAGGAACCCGTTCACCGTGATTGTGCCGATGCGGTTCGAGTTGAACTCCGTGAACCACAGGTTGCCGTCCGGACCGCTCACGATTGCGGCTGCCTGACTATTTGGGACCAGTAAGAACTCGTGGGTCGACGGTTCCGGTTGGGCGTTGACGGCACGCCCAGATAGCGCAGTGGCAACGGCGAGCGCCAGACCGACCTGCAGGACATGCGTCACTGTCTGTGCCGTGGCTTTCATAATTCCCTCCCGGAGCGGTCCTGTGAGCATAGGGTGTGCCTTCCTGAGATCGATGCCTTTCGAATGGGTATGCGACGTCTTCCTGGAGACGACGGCGTCGTGATCCAGCAGAAAGTCTTACAAGGCTTCAAGGTAAAAATTGCAGGGGAGGGCGGCTTGACTCCCGGCGGATCGCGGCCGACGGTAGAACCCGTCAAAGGAGCAGCCATGACTCTCGCGGATATCGACGTGCTCGACCACGCAGTCTATGCCCGCAGCGGCCCGCCGCACGATCTCTTTCGCCGCTTGCGAAACGAGGATCCCGTGCACTGGCACCCCGAGAGAGACGGGCCCGGATTCTGGGCGATCACGAAGTACGATGACGTGGTGCGGGTGTCGCGTGACTCGGCGACGTTCTCGTCGGCACTCGGCGGGACTATGGTGGCCGATACCCCTGACGAAGCATTGGCGATGCTGCGCGTGATGATGCTCAACATGGACCCGCCGCAGCACACCAAGCTGCGGCTGCTGGTGAACAAGGGCTTCACGCCGCGCATGGTGGCGCAGCTGCACGACCGCATCCACGCGCTGGCGCGTGACATCGTCGGCCGCGTGGCGCCGCGCGGTGTCTGCGATTTCGTCGCCGACGTAGCGGGCGAGCTGCCATCATACGTGATCGCCGAGCTGGTGGGCATCCCGCTCGATGATGGACGGCAGCTCTATCGCCTCACCGAGCGGATGCACACGGCGGCGCCGACGGACGAGGGCAAGGCGGACGTGGTGGCTGCGGTGGCGGAGATGATGACGTACTCCGACGCGGTGCGCGCCGCGAAGCGGGCGCGACCTGGCAACGACATCGCGAGCGCGCTGCTTGCCGCGGAGGTCGACGGCGAACGGCTGAGCGAATTCGAGTTCGACATGTTCTTCATGCTGCTCATCAACGCGGGCGGCGATACGACGCGCAACCTGGTGTCAGGCGGGATGCTGGCATTGCTCGAGCACCCCGCGCAGCACGCACAGCTCGTGGCGGACCTCAGCCTGTTGCCAGCTGCGATCGAAGAGATGCTGCGCTATTGCACGCCGGTGATCTACTTCCGCCGCACGGCAACGCGCGACACCGAGCTGCGCGGCCGTCGGATCAAGGCCGGCGACAAGGTCGTGCTGTTCTACAGCTCGGCGAACCGCGACGAGGA
>JBGQHM010000241.1:0-10372 GCA_041497995.1 Binatia bacterium
GCCGCTCGACAGCGCCCAGTACAACGCGTATCTGGCGGCGCGCGGCGCCTTGGCACTGCCGCAGAACCAGCTTCTGGCTATCTCGGATCCCGTCCAAGGCGCGTTCGGGTTGCACTATGCGATGCCAGAGCTGCAGACGCTTTATTCTCAGGGGAAGATGGCCGTCCTTGCCAACGTCGGCATGCTCGTCCAGCCCACCTCGTATTCGCAGTTTGCGACACCCGGCTTCGGCCTTCCCCTGAATCTGCGTTCACACGCGGACCAGGTCGTGCAGATGCAGACCGGCATCCCGAACGCCAGCGGGAGCACCGGATGGGGCGGCCGCACGCTCGATTTGATGGAGTGGACGTACAGCTACAACTCGACAACCGGCTTCCCGGTGGCGATATCGATGAACAGTCCGGCGCTGTTTTGCGCCGGCTCGATCGTACGGAACGTGAGCTTGCAGCCCGGGAACTATCTCGACCAGAACGCGATGGGCCTCTACCCGGCGGCAGCGGCGCAGGCGCGTGCGGCCGCGCAGGCACAGATCGTCTCGGCGACCACCGGCAATGCGATCATCGACTCAGCGAACAATGTCATGGCTGACGCCTTGGCGCTCAATCCGCTGCTGAAGGGCGCCGCGGGCGCGGTGGCTTTTCAGAAGGCCTTCCCATCGACGGCGATCGGCGACCAGCTCAAAGATATCGCACGGATGATCAGCCTGAACGCGCAGCTCAACGTTGGCCGGCAGGTGTTCTTCTGCAGCCTGGGGGGATTCGACACGCACGGCGGACAGTCGTACCAACAATGGAGCTTGCTCCAAGAGGTGAGTCAGGCGCTGGACGCGTTCTATGCGGCGACGGTGCAGCTCGGCGTGGCTGACCAGGTGACGGCGTTTACACTGTCCGACTTCGGTCGGACGCTGCAGCCGAGCGGCTCAGGCTCCGATCACGGGTGGGGGAGCCATCACATCCTCCTCGGCGGCGCCGTGAAGGGCGGCAAAATTTACGGGAAGTTCCCGCTCATGACAAACTACGCCAACTTCAATGCATCCAACGATGACTACGCCGACAACCGCGGCGTCATGCTCCCCGGCGTCTCACTCGCTCAGTACGGCGCAACGCTGGCAAAGTGGTTTGGCGCAGCCGATGCGGAACTGGACCCGCTGTTTCCCACAGTCACGAGTTTCGCGATGCGTGATGTAGGCTTCATGTCGTAGGCGCCAGGATCCCCCTCCCCCACAACGCTCCTTGCCGCGCGGGTGATGCTCTGCACCGCCCAGGTTGCGGTGCTGCGGTCGGTCAGGCAAAGATCGCCTCCAGACATGCCGAGCCAAGACGTGAAGGCGATCGATAGCCTGCTGAAGATCCTCGTGCAGCAGGGCGGAACCGAGCTGAGGCTTGCTTCAGATCGCCGTCCGCAGATGTTCAAGGACGACACCGAGCTGCCGCTGACGATTCCCGCCACATCCACGGAGCAGATCCGCGAGTTGCTCGACGACCTGTGGACGTCACACGAGCTGGCAGTGCGCCAGCGCGGTGAACTATCGCTCAGGTACAGCAGCGCCGAGCTGGGGACGTTCGCCCTGCTGCTCGTCCAGCCGGACGAGTCAACGCTGAAGGTTCGCTTTCGTCGCGAAGGGAACGAGATGCGGCCGCGTGATGAACCGGCGGGCAGCGACCGGCGCGGCGACGTACGCGCCGGTGCCACAGCGAGCGGCATCGAGGAGGCCGGCAAGCTCCCGGCGGCGCTCGTCGCAGTGCTGACGCGAGCCGTCTCTCAGGGGGCCAGCGACATTCATTTGAGTTCGCAGGGGGCACCGATTGTCCGCATCAACGGCACGCTTCAGGTGTTCGATGGTACGCCCGGATTCGACGCGACGGCACTGGTCGGTGGGCAAGAGCGGCTGGAGCACGTACGCGCCGGCGGCTCAGTGGATCGCGCCTTCGACGTGCCCGGGATGGGGCGAGTACGCGTGAACGTCTACGCGACCGAAGAAGGACTGTGCGCTGCCGTGCGCATTCTGCGGAGGGAAGCTCCAACGCTCGCGGATCTGCATCTGCCGCCACAGATCGAGTCGCTCATCGATCTTCCCCACGGGCTCGTCGTCGCCTGCGGACCGACGGGCTGCGGCAAGAGCAGCACGCTGGCGGCGCTCGTGCAGCACGCCCTGCGGGCGCGCCCGCAGGTGCTTGTGACCCTCGAGGATCCGATCGAGTACGTCATCCGTCCGATGCGCGCCTCCGGCCTGGTCCGCCAGCGTGAAGTGGGGACGCACGTACGCGATTTCGCCACCGGCTTGCGCGACGCGTTGCGCGAGGATCCAGACATCCTTCTCGTCGGCGAGATGCGCGACCCCGAAACCATTAGCCTGGCACTCACCGCAGCCGAAACGGGCCACCTGGTGTTCGCGAGCCTGCATAGCCGCACGGCGCCATCAGCCGTCGAGCGGATCATCGACACGTATGCGCCGGAATGCCAGCGCCAAATCCGCGTGCAACTCGCGGACTCGCTGCGCGCAGTGATCTCTCAGCGCCTCATTCCGACGGCGGATGGAGTCGGTCGGGTCCCGGCGGTGGAGTTGCTCAGGGTCACCCATGGTGTAGCCAATCTGATCCGCGAAGGCCGCACGGCGCAGATCGTCAACGCGCTCCAGGCCGGCCGAGACGAGGGCATGCTGGTGCTGGAACGCAGCCTCGTCGATCTGGTCCGCGCCAATCGGATCCGGCGCGAGACCGCCGTCGCGGTGGCCAACGACCCCGCCACGCTAGGGGAGTATCTGCGCGCAGCAGGTTGTTAGCAGGGTGTTGGCCTTGATCCGTCTATTCGCGTCCCCCCATCTTTCGATTGATCGGTCGCGGTCTCGGATCGCTCGCAGAAGCGATTAGCTCTTCAACTATTGCGGTCCCCACCAGCAGTAGTGCCGTTGTTTGCGATTCGGGCGGTCTCTTCTCGTCCGTGGGAACGCGCCACCATCCAGGTCGTGAGAAGTGTGCGTGGACTGTTCGACGCGCCTTGGCTTGGGTCGTGCATTTGTCCCCTGGTGGATGACCGCTGCAGGCTGCAATGACTGCTACGATGACAAACGGGAGCTGACCGTCTGTTGCATGAAAGCTCGTTGCCCCTCGTGTCACTTGGCACATCGGCGATGGTTTCATGCCCAGCTACCTGCTCGAAGACACACCGCGCGTCGCCACGGGTATGACGTTCCTGAGTTGCTGACAGACGCGAACGGTGGGCCGAGGTAGTACGCGTATCGAAGAGGATCACCACGAAACGTGGGTGGGTAGTTGCCGTCATCGAAGGCGCGGCCAGAATCCACTTCTGGGCCGCCGTATTGCCCTCACGTTGCCGGGCAGCCGTTCAGCCCGTTGTTCACGCCGGTGATGATCTCACTGATCGTGATCTCACCCGCACCGTTGGCATCACCCGCTGAGCACGTGGATACCGGCGCGTTACCGAGGGCGATGTTTACCATGGCGATCAACTCGTTGACAGTGACCTGTCCGTCGCCGCTGCAGTCACCGACGCAGAGCTGAGGAGTGCGGGTCGGCGTGAGCGTTGGGGTTGGCGTGTGTACAAGCGTAGATGAAGGTGTGCTCGTTGGTGTGGGTGTAGGAACGGCGCTTGTCGCCGCAATGGTGACCGTCGCCGTGACTGTGGACGACGGATTCGGAGTCGGGGTAGTCGTCAGCGTTGCAGTCTCCATCGTCGTTGCTGTGCTCGCGTTCGTTGGTGTCCATGTACACGTCGCGGTCGGTGTCGCGGTAACACGTGGTGTCTGACTTGGTGTGTCCGTCACCGAGGCAGTTGAAGTCGGTGTGAGCGTTACCGTTACTATGGGTGTCAGGGTCGACGTCGGCGGCACCGTCGCAGTCGGCGTATGACTTGGCGTCTCGGTGATCATCACCGTGGGTATCTCCGTCCCAGTCGGGGTGTGAGTCGCAGTCTGTGTGGGCATGTCCGTCCCAGTCGGGGTGTGAGTCGCAGTCTGTGTGGGCATGTCCGTCCCAGTCGGGGTGTGAGTCGCAGTCTGTGTGGGCATGTCCGTCGGGATCTGTGTAGCGGTAGCAGTCGGTGAGGAAGTTGAAGGTGGACTTGGCGTGGCCGTCGGGATCGGAGTCGATGTCGGCGTGAACGTCGCCGTCGGGGTTGCAGCCGGAGTGGGCGTAAAGGTCGTCGTGGCGACAGCCGTTGGTGTCGCAGTGAAGGCTTCTGTCGGCGTCTGAGTTGCAGTGTCGGTTGGGGGGGCACTGGGTGAATTGGTCGGACTCGCTGTCCGAGTAGAAGTGTGGGTTGGCGTAGGCGTGAACGCAGCTGTGTCTGTGGGCATTGCGGTGGGTGTGAGCGTTGCCGTGTCGGTCGGTGTCGGCGGCCCGGTCGGAGTCCGTGTCGGGCTGTGAGTCGCCGTCCGCGTCACAGTGTCCGTGGCCGTCGGTGTACTCGTTGGGGTGTGAGTGGCCGTCGTCGTTGGCGTCTGCGTGGCCGTGCGCGTCGGTGTGGGCGTATTGCTGGGTGTTACCGTCGCGGTCGGCGTCGGCGTCAGTGTGGTCGTCGGTGTTTGGGATGCACTGTTCGTCGGGGTCGGCGTGGTCGTCCGCGTCGGCGTCCGTGTGCTGCTGGGGCTTGCCGTAGCGGTTCGTGTCTGTGTCAGCGTGGGCGTCGGTGATTGAGACGGACTGTTCGTCCGTGTCGGTGTTCTGCTCGGCGTGATCGTCGCCGTCCTGGTTGCCGTCGAGGTGGCCGTGGGGGTGTCAGCCGGGATCGTGGGCGCCAGGGTTCCTACAACGATCACGCGCACGCTAGCTGTTGATGCGAGGCCTTGTGAGTCATATGCGATCAGCAGGAACTCCAAAGTGCCTGCCTGACGAGGGGTGAAGGACGCCCTACTACTTGTGGGGTTTGTCAGCGTGGCCAGCTGACCCCCACGCTGGAACCACACGTAGAGTGTCCTCCCTCCATCTACTCCGATCGAGACCGTGTGGCCGATCAGACCAACCTGATCTGGGCCGGTACTCGCGACCGGCAGTTGAGCCGTATTGAAGAGTACCGCTTTTTCGTTGGAGTAGGGACTTTCGCCGGCACTGTCGTACGCCGTCACCGCGAAGAAGTAGGGCCCTTGCTGAAACCCCGTCGCAAGGAAGTAGACGATGCCGCCGATGGTGTCGCCACTCAGGGATCCGAGATCTTGTGTCCGCGTGTACGTTCGCGACTGTGTGCCGACGTATAGTCGATAGCCGGCCGCACCGGGTACTGAGCCCCAACGCAGGAGCAGATCGTCGGCGAGGCTCGCCTCGGTCCACAAGACCAAAAGCATGACGATTGCGGCGAACGCCCGCACGAACTGCTCCTCCCGGCTAAAATCCCTCGATCCGCTCTCGCGCAGTTACCAATGTCCGCGATCAAGTATCGTAAGCGTGCGGATTGTCAACTCCGACCAAGGTCGCACACGAGCGGACGGAGGGTGATCTTCGTCCGCCTACCGACGCATGTCAATTCCACTTCAGAGGTTTTGCGGAGGAGTATGACACCGGGGCGCGGCTTCGACTCGCCAGCCAAGCCGCCCCACCGTGAGATTCAATGTCGTCAGGAGAGACGCGTCGTCATGCACAGGGCGAAGATCGCGAAAGAACAGGCGTATGGCGACGAGTTCGCGGCTGCGGCCTCAGCCGGTACTGCGCGGATGCATGCGACCGCTGGCGCGGACGTTGCGCCGCGCCCGCGGTAGCGCCTTGCGGGACGGCACGCCCTCGCTTTTCATGCGATTGAGCGCCTTGCGGACGGCGTCGGGGTCGAGGCCGAGGATCTCGCACACCACCGTGAAGGCGAACGGTGAGCGCTGGCGCTGCGAAAGGATCCAGAACTCGGCCTCATGTGCGAGGGCGCGGGAGCCACGCAGGTAACTCCGGATACCTTCTTCGAGCACCGCCAACATCAGAGCTTTGGTGCCGGTCAGCTGATCAGCGCTGCGCGGTTTGTCGCCCTTGCGAGCGTGCGCTGGCAGCATGGTGAGATCATCGCCGACGGCTCCATCTCGAGCGCGGGAACGCTTACGGGCACGTGGCATACGATCGCAGACGGCCCCCAAGCCTCATGTGTTCCCGCTCCCAGTGAGATTCAACCGAACGAGAACCCATCGAATCGACCGTCCACGGAATCATCGCGACGTAAGGACCCAACTGACGTGCCAAGCGCCGGTAGTGCACCCCGCCACGACGAGTACACCGCGGCTGGGGCGCTCGCTCTGGCAGACAGCCCTGTTTTTCAAAGGCAGTCGACGAACTTACAAATGCCGCTTGCCCAGGACATTGCATTGAGGCGGTGATCTTCCGTCCCTCCTGTTCAGCGCGCCTGGCATGCGCGTTGCGAAGAACGTGCAATCCCCGCGCAGGAGGAAGAAGACAATGACGACAGGGATCGCCCACGTTTCGTTCTCTGGTGGCGGCATGTTCCTGCCCGCTCGTAGTCCCTACGATCGGCAGGTGTTAGCTGAGCACGTGGTGAGTCGCGTCCGCGCGAACGGGCAGGTGCAGGTCCTCATCGATGATCAACGCTGGATGGTGCACCAACGCCGCAGCGCACGCAGCGCCTGTTGCTCACAGTGCGGGTACGGTGTGGACTCTGCGTGCTACTTGGTCTCTGCCAGCGGGAGCCTCTATTGCGTGACGTGCGCGTTCCGCGATCTTGCGGAGCCGGCGTCGGCGCAGCCCGTGATGGAGCGGAGGATGGGCTCGTGAGGAACCTTTCCGTAGCCCACCCGACCGCATCCGTGTTTGGGCCCGTGGCCATCTTGCCGTCTCAACTGGTGCCGCGTATCGCCCATCAACCCGGACCGGAGATGCGGCTGCTCGCGGCCGTCCTCGAGGATGCCGTGAACTGCGTCGTCGGCAATTCAGATGCGCGCACACGCCAGCGCCGGCGGGAATTCCTCAAGGCGTATGAGTGGATCTGGGAGGACAGGTCCGACTGGCCGTTTGCCTTCCTCAACGTGTGCGATGTGCTCGGGCTAGATGCCTCGGCCGTGCGTGCACGCCTGCAGTCGTCTATCGACGGCCATACCGGAGCGTAGGGGTTCCACAACTGCCTGTTGACGTGTTCATAGCGGCGCCGCTGGTGCGGGGATCAGTACAGCGGTTGACCCTCGATTGGCTCGTCATCTTCGCCCGTGTCACCGTACACCGGTTCACCGCCGATGGGCGGGTCCCATAGAGGTCCGCCGTACACGGACGGGCCGCCGATTGGCTCGCCTTCCTCGACTGGCTCGCCGTAGACCGGCTCGCCGCCGATTGGTGGGTCCCACGCCGGTCCTCCATAGACTGGCTCTCCGCCAATCGGCACACCCGCTCCGACCGGGCCGCCGCCAACCGGGCCGCCTTCGAGCGGTTGTGCTGCGCCGATGCGCGCCAGGCAGGCGAGCAACAGACCGATCAGCGTCACCGCAATTGGCGGAGAACGTTTGAAGCACGGCGGCATTGTGGCGCCGGAGTCTAACAGAAGAGCCGCCACCCGCAACTCGAAATGGCTCGACGATGCGGGCGAGGGTGCGTTGACGGGGCCGGCCGTGCCTGTCACAAGCAAGCAACGTGGGCGAAGGAGGAGACGGATGAGAGAACAACCCGCCATGGGGATCCATTCGCGGCGTCACGGCGCCGTGCGGCTGGCCCTGGCGATTGTCTTGATGGCGGCGGCGCTATGGCTCGGCGCATGCGCGTCACGTCAGGGCCCCGGACGTTCCGCCAACTCAGACCTCCCTGAGCTGCGCATCGGTATCGCACCCAACTATCCGCCGCTCGCCTTCAAGCGGAACGGACAAATCACCGGTGTCGAGGCCCAGTTCGCTGCCAAGCTGGGGCCGGCGCTCGGGATGCAGACGGTCCTCGTCGGGACTCCATGGGAGGATCTGATCCCGGCGCTGCGCGACCATCGCATCGATATCATCATGTCGGGGATGTCGATCACCGATCAGCGCCAGCAGCTCGTCAGCTTCGCGCATCCATATATGCGTGTCGGACAGATGATGCTCGTGTGCCGCGCCGCCGCGAAGCGGTTGCGGAACAACCAGACCATCAATCAGCCGACGACGCGCGTCGGCTTCGTCTCAGGCACCACCGGTGAGGCATACGTGCGCCAACATCTGAAGCGGGCGCACCCGCAGGGTTTCGAGTCGGTGGATGCCGCGGTGGCGGCGTTGCGGGCCAACCAGCTCGACGTCTTTGTCCACGACGCTCCATCGATCTATAGCCTGACGGCAGGGAGCGATGCCAAAGACTCGCCGCTGGTGGGGCGCTACGAGCCGCTCACGGAAGAGTATCTCGCTTGGGCGGTGCGCAAGGACGACGACGCGCTGCGTACCCGCCTTGATGCCATCCTGACGCAGTGGAACGCCGACGGCATGCTCGACAGCGTGCTCAGCAAATGGATCAAGGTGCGGAGAAGCCCCCCCGCGGCAAATAGCCAAGGCCGCTGATCGACTCAGGAGTCGATCGAGACGGGAACCGCGACGTGGCCGGTGGCGTGCAGCGTGGTGGTGATCGTCACAGTCGTGTCGCGGACCTCTACGTAGCACGCCGCTGGAATCGTTAGGGCTCCGATCCGCCCTGCTTCCTCCCCTCGCGGGCTGAGGCCTCGCCCCGCTTCTGCCGGTAGAACAGCTCCATCGACACCAAGCGCGCGATGGTGATGGCGGGGAAGAGCTGGCCGATCAAAGCCTCTACCGTCGCGAAGGCGCGGGCCAAGGGGTGGACCGCAGTCACGTCCCCAAACCCCAACGTGGTCAAGCACACGAAGCTGAAATACACGAGCTGCGCCTTCATCGCGTGCCACGATTCCCCCACCGGGTGGATGGAAAAATTGAATGCATCCGGGCGCAACAGGAAGAAGAGTTGGTACACAAAGGCGAACATGAAGCCGATCAGGATATACGCGGCGACTGCGCCTTGGATGCGCGCCAGCGTGATCGGCCCATCGCGATACGCCTGCGCCAACACGACCCCGGCGAGCATCCCGCAAGACAGCAGCGCGGCACCGGCGTCCCACGGCGCCAAACCAGCGAACGGGAACACCGCATCTGCCCAGCGCAGCACAAGAGCCGCCAGCGATACCACGCCGGCGAGGACCGCCACGTATCGATGTCTGGAGATCGCAGCGACCCCGAAGATGAGGGTCAGGGAGAAGAAGATGTCGAGCAGCAGACCGGCGATCGGCGCGACGTCGCCCAACGGATAAAGGACGAACACCGCCAGGATGAGTGAGACAAGGAGCACCGTCAGGCTGCGGTCCGTCGACCAGAAGCGCGCGAAGCCCAGGGGTGTGCGCGGCTGGCCGGGCGTCACCACAGCCGCCTTCCCGCGCCCGTAGCCATTTCAGCTCGCCGCCCCGTCAGCACGTGCTTCCGCCGATGAGCGTATCCTGAGCCGCATCCCTGCATCGCTGTCACCTCCACAACTCACTATTCCGTTCCGCACGTGCGCGGCAAGCGCGCGCAAACACGGCCAGTCGTTTCACCGCGGTCGGAATGCTACACAGAGCCGGCGATGCCTGAGTACAGTGAGCGTTTCTTCCGCAGCGGTACGTTGCGCATTCACTTCCGCGATTGGGGTAACGCGACCGCACAGCCGCTGATTCTCGTCCATGGGCTGCGCGATCACTCGCATTCGTTCGACGACCTCGCGCGCAGTTTGATGGACCACTACCATGTGTTGGCGCTCGATCTGCGCGGCCACGGCGACAGCGAGACGACGCCGTACTACAGCTTCGGGCACTTCGTGCTCGATCTGCGCAACCTGGTGCGCGCGTTGCGGCTGGAGCAGCCGGTGTTGATCGGTCACTCGATGGGTGGCGAGGTGGTCGCGCACTACAGCGGCTGCTTTCCCGACGTACCATCGCGCGTCGTCATCATCGAAGGCCTCGGTCCGCCGCCGCCCGACATGCAGGAAGAGGTGCGCTGGACGATCGACGCCTTCGCGCGCATCGACCGCGCCTTCACCGGTCCGCCCGGCCTCAAAGATCTCGACGCCGCCTATCGCCGCCTGCGCGAACGCAACCCGCGCCTGCCGGAATCAAAAGCGCACGAGCTGGCACTGCTCGGTACCCGCGCCCGCGAGGACGGCATGCTGGAGTGGAAGTTCGATGCCATGCTCACGACGATGTCGATCACCGGGCCGTTCAGTCTCGAGTACAACCTGGCCTTGTGGCAGCGCATCGCCGCGCCGACGCTGATTGTCCATGGAGCCGAATCGGGAGAGTTCTGGCGCTCAAAGCCCGGCGCCATCTATCTCGAGCCGGACGACTTGGCGCGCCGCCTCGCCGGCTTCCGCGGCGGTCGCTTCATCGAGATCGCCGGCGCCGGCCACATGGTGCACTTCGATCGGCTGCGCGAGTTGGTCACCGC
>JBGQHM010000242.1:0-10329 GCA_041497995.1 Binatia bacterium
AAGGGAGTGGGAGAATGACATTTGCGCGCCTGGATACAGCGACAGATCCCCAATCGGCTGGCCCGCCGTGCCTCGGTCGCACGTCCCTGAAGCCCATGCTGCGGCTACGCGGGGAGGAAAGGAGGGAGCGTATGGAGCAATCCGCTGAGACCACCGGCGTGCTGTTCGACCACGGCTGACGTTCAGCAATCTGCGATAGCGAATTCCATCTCAATACGTCGCTCACAAGTACAAAGGAGAAAGAGACATGACTCGAAGAAACATCTGCAGATCGATAGTAGGATTGGCGGCACTTCTCACCCTGACCATGGCCGTCTCGGCCTGGGCGCATGGACCATCCCGCGGCGGGTTTGGTGGTCCAGGCCTACTGGGCATCAAGTCCGGCGGACCCGCGGGCGGATTGCTCCAGGAATTGATCTATCCATGCCAGGCTGACTGCGCGAACAACGCTCGTACGTGCTCCGACACCGCGGACGCCGATGCGCTCACCTGCATCTCAGGGGCGTGCGCAACGGAGATTCAGACCGCGCAGAGCGAGTGCGCCACCGATCGCGGCGCACAGACCTGCAAGGACGCGGTCACCGCCCTCCGGACGTGTGCGCAGTCGTGCCTCAGCACCCGACAGACGGCACTCACCGCTTGCCGCGACGCGTTGGGCAGCTGCCGCGAAGCCTGCAGCCCGACGCCAACACCGACGCCGTAAGTGATTCGGCGCGCGGACCGCCGGTGGCATGCGGGGCAACGGCCATGCTGGGTAGCGGGACAAACTGATCCCGCTGCCCAGCAGCCTGCGTCGCGTGTTTGCTGCCGCCTGCGCTGGACCAACAGCCCGCTCTCGTGTTCGCGCCTCGAGATCGCTGAGACGGGTAGATTGGGCCGCCTCGTGGCGGACTGGAGGAAAAATGAGTATCTCGCGAATCGCACAATTTGTCTGTCTAGTGTCTGTGCTGACCGCGGCAAACGCCCACGCCGGACCAGCCAATCGTCACCACCGTGGACAAATGCTGGAGGTAGTGAGTCTGACCGGCTTCGGCGCGCCGCTGCCGGCGGTGGCGCAAAATCCCTCTGACCTGCAGATCTTCGCCAACGGCCAGCTCGACTTCAAGGAAGTCGAAACGCTGCCGCAGATAGGACCGCTGTTCAATGGTGTGTCGTGCGCTGGGTGTCACTCGCAGCCGGCGATCGGCGGCGCCGGCTTGTTCATCAACGAGGTACGGGTGCGGCACAACACTCAGCCCGGCCCGGTGCACATCTTCGCTGTGGACAATATGCTGCGCCAGGGCCCGCAGTCACAGGGCGGGACGCCCATCTTCACCAGCGGAATCGAGGCGGAGCCGTTGGGCTGTCAGATCACAGTGCCGGGATGCCAGCTCTCGCCCTGTCAGCAAGAAGAGGCGTTGGAAACCACCTTCAGTACCAGCTTGCGGACGTGCGACCCGAGCAGTGCCGACTTTGCCAGCGGCGGCAATTGCGTCGTCGGGCGCGCGGCAACTCCGCTCTTCGGCTTGGGCCTGGTCGAGGCGGTCGCTGACTCGACGTTTGGGCAGCTCGCGCAAAACCAGCTGTCATCGGTGCGTGGCGCGGTCAAGCAAGTGACCGAGGATGGTGCACAACGCGTGGCGCGGTTCGGCTGGAAGAACGATCACGCGACGTTACGCGCGTTCTCGGCAGATGCCTACCTCAACGAGATGGGCATTACGAACCCGGACAGTCCGACTGAGGTCAGCAATTGCGCCCTCAACCAGCAGCAGTTCGGTATCACGCTGCAGACGAGCGACGACCCAGAGGACGACACGGAGTCGGATGGTCTGGCTGATATCGACAGATTCGCTGACTTCATGCGAGCGCTGAATCCGCCCCCAACACTTCAATCAACCTCTTCTGGCCGGAATGGTGCGCGCGTGTTCAATCAGATTGGTTGCCAGTCCTGTCACGCGGCGAGCCTGACCACTGCGCAGAATCCGGCGTTGTTTATTCCACCGACCACTGGCGGCGTACCGATCAGCTCCACGCTGAACGCGGCCCTCGCCAAACGGACCTTTCATCCGTACTCCGACTTCCTGCTGCACGACATGGGTTCGCTCGGTGACGGGATAACCTCCGGCACGGCGGGTCCGAGAATGGTGCGGACGGCACCGTTGTGGGGTGTGCGCGCACGGTCGCGCTTCCTGCACGATGGGCGAGCCGGCACGTTCGCCGAAGCCATCGCACTGCATGCGGGTCAGGGTGCTGCCGCGGCAGCCGCCTTCTTGGCACTGCCGGCGACCCAGCAGCAGCAGGTGATCGACTTCCTCAACACAATATGAGTGATCGTGTGCTGAGCCCAACCCGTATCGCGCTCACGTGGTTGATACTCGGCGCGCAGATCGCGAGCGCCGCCGAGCACTTCGAGCTGCGCAACTCCGTGTCGGCGCGCGCAACCGCAGCACACTGGTTGCGCGCGGCCGACATGGATGAATCGTTGGAGATGTCGATGACCCTCCGGCTGCAGCAGGCAGACGAGCTCGCCGCGTTGATCGCGGCGCAGCAAGACCCGGGGTCGGCCCAGTATCATCGTTGGCTCACGCCCGACGAATTCGCCGCCCGCTTCGCGCCTTCGCCCAACGACTCCGGCGCCGTCGTCGATTGGCTGCAGCGTGAAGGGTTTGTGGTGCACCCGAAGATGAGCGGCGCACGCATCGATTTCAGCGGTACAGCAGGCGGCGTCGAACGGACCTTCGGCGTGCGCATGAACCACTACCGCCATCGTGGTCGCACCCCCCTCGCCAATGACACTCCGCCGCTCCTCCCGTCCGAATTTCTCGGCGCTGTGACCTTCGTTCGGCTGAACACCTTTCCACTGGCCGAGCCGCTGGTGCGCATCTCGAGCTCCGCCGGAGTTACCACGGCGATGGCGCCGGCGGATATGTACGTCGCATATGACATGCAGACACTGCTCGACACGGGTGTGAACGGGTCGGGACAGACGATTGCCGTCGTGGCGCGTTCCGACTTCAATCTGAGCGACGTCGTCGGCTTCGAGCAGCAGTTCGGTGTGCCGGTACACAGTCCGGTCAAGGTGTTCTCCGGGACGAACCCCGGCATTGGAGCGCCAAACGGAGTGTGCCAAGGCATCCGCAGCCAGCGGCAGCTCCAGATCTGTATCGAAGGTGAGGAAGCCGAGGTGCTCCTGGATACGCAATGGGCAAGTGCGATGGCGCCGGGCGCCACCGTGCTCGTCGACATCAGTGGAGCCGACATCGATGTGTCGTTGATTGACATCGTGACGAATCATCCCGAAGCGAAGACGATCACCATGAGCTTCGGAGCCTGTGAGCGGTTGGACCGCTCCGACCTCAGCCTCTTCGGGCCCCTATACGCGCAGGCGGCGGCGCAGGGACAGGCGGTGCTGGTAGCAACGGGAGATGACGGTGCCGACGGTTGCCAAGATGGGCGCGGGCGCAGCGTCAACGTCTTGGCCAGCGATCCGAACGTCACCGCCGTCGGCGGCACTGCGCTCGACCCGGGCTTCAACGCCAGCGGCACCGCCACGGTTTACGTCAGCGAGACCGTCTGGAACGATGGTGACGGCGCTTCGGGCGGTGGAGCGAGCGCGCTGGTAGCAAAGCCAAGTTACCAGAGCGCTCCCGGCGTTCCCGCGGACAGGGCTCGGGATCAGCCCGATGTGTCGCTCCTCGCGAGCCCATCGAATGCCGGGTACATCATGATCCTCGAGGGTCGCGTCGCCGTCTCTGGTGGCACGAGTGGGTCGGCGCCGAGCTGGGCAGGGATCGTGGCGCTACTGAATCATGCCCTCCACGTCGATGGAGCGGGTCCTCTGAACGCGACCTTGTACATGCTTGGACGACAGCAATACGCCGAGAACGGTGCGGCCGTGTTCCACGATATCACGCGCGGCGACAACGGCTTCGACGGCGTACTCGGGTACGGTGCGGGCTCGGGCTACGATCTCGCTACCGGCCTCGGAACTCCGGATGTGGACCGGTTGGCGCAGGCCCTGGAGGCAATTGGCAACGTACCCACGCCAACGGCGACGCCCACAGCTATGGTAGTCGCAACGGTAACTCCGACGCCCACAAGCCCGCCAGCCACGCAGCCGGCGACTCCCGTGGGAAGGCCGTGCGTTGGCGACTGCAACGACGATCAGTCCGTGAGCATCGACGAACTTCTCGCTCTCGTGAACATCGCCTTCGGCAGCGCGAACGTCTCGACCTGCGCGGCCGGAGATCTGAACGGCGACGGGCGGATCACCATTGATGAGATCCTCACGGCCGTAAACGCGGCGCTCGACGGCTGCGCCGATTGATCAAGGGGGTGGGCATGAAGCGTTTCCTGGGAACGCGGGTCTGTACGACGCTACTACTGCTATGCGTGCTGCACGGCCCGTTCGCGCGCCGCAGCAACGCCGCGTGTGTCGGTGATTGCGACGGCAGTGGCGATGTCACGGTGAACGAGCTCATCATCATGGTCAACATCACCCTGGGTTCGGCACCGCTTTCCAACTGCGAGGCCGGCGACGCCGACGCGAGCGGCGACATCACCATCAATGAGATCATTGCGGCCGTGAACAGCGTCCTCGGCGGGTGTCCCCTGGCATCCGCGACGCCCACTCCGTCGCCATCGGCGATGCCCACTCCGACATTCAGCCTCGATTCCACGTTCCCGCAGATTCAGTCGACGATCTTCAACCCGACCTGTCTCGGCGTGGGCTGCCACAACATGACCGATCAAAGCGGCAGCCTTGTCCTCGAAGGCAGCGGCGCCTACGCCAATCTGGTGGGGGTCGCCCCGCTCAACGTTCCGGCGAGCCAGGGCGGTATGCTACGTGTCGATCCGGGCAACCCGGCGAACAGCTTCCTGATCACCAAGCTGACGCTGCCCGCAGTGTTCGATCTGCAGTTCGGTAGCCGCATGCCATTGGCTGCTCAGCCACTCACCGCGCAGCAGATCGAAAACGTCAGCGCGTGGATCTTGCGCGGTGCGCTACCGGACGAAGCGCCAGCGGGCAACTAACCTCATCCCGAAAAACATATCGTGCAAACACGCTGACGGAAGGAGAATACAATGGCGACACGAACACAGCCCGACCATTTACTGAGCCGACGGGAGGCTCTCGGCGCGATCGGCGTTGCCGGTATGACCGCGCTTGTGGGATGCGGGGGCGACTCCGGTTCAGCAACGCCGAGTACTGCGACTCAGATCCCAACCGGAACAGCCACCCCGAAGCCTTCCGCGACAGCAACGGCTACCGGGGCCGCGTCGGCGAGCGCCACGCCGCCCACGGCAACCGCGACGACGAAGCCCGCGGCTACATCCACTCCCACCGCCTCGCCCACGCCGACGCCAACACCGGGCGCGCTCTCGTGCGTGGTCACGCCAGCGGAAACGGAGGGACCGTACTTCGTCGATGTGCGGCTCAATCGCTCCGATCTCACCTCAGGTACGACCCGGCCGGGCGTTGTGAACGGACTTCCCCTGCTTCTCAAGTTCGGCGTCTTCACCGTGGCTGGCAACGCGTGCACGCCCCTGGCCGGTGCGGTGGTTGACGTCTGGCACGCCGATGCGGTCGGCGTCTACTCCGACGAGCAGGTGCAGAACACGCTCGGGGAAACCTATCTGCGCGGATACCAGTTCACCGACCAAGCCGGCGCTGCCAGCTTCACGACAATCTATCCTGGATGGTATCCGGGACGGACAGTCCACGTGCATTTCAAGGTACGCATCTTCTCCGCATCTGGTGCGACGACCTTCGAGTTTACATCGCAAGTGTTCTTCGACGACACGATCACCGACCTGGTCTTGGCTAATGCTCCCTACAACAGCCGCGGGCAACGCGACACGCGGAATGCGAACGATATGGTCTACAACACCGCGGGCACCGCCGGCGCGCGACTCTTGGCCGATCTCCAGCCGGCAACGAGTGGTGCAGGTTACGTGGCGTCGTTCACCGTCGGTCTCCAGCTAAGTTGACCCACATTCTGCTCTCGCCACCGTGCGGCGACCGCCAGCGGCCGCTCCGTTCACGCTACCACCTCCTCGATCGCCGCCATGCAAGGACGGCGAGCGGAATCAGCAACGCCCACTGCATGCCGCCTCGCGACTGCGCGCTGATCTGACAACCATCGTCGCCGGACTGCACCGGTGTCACCGTCCCACCTGACGGTACGGTTGGTGTCGATGAAGGCGTTGCTGGGCGCGGAGTCGGCGTGATGGTCGTCGTCGGTACCGGCGACCGGGTCGTCGTGGCGGTGAAGCTCGCTGTCGGTGTGCTCGTCGCCTTAGCGACTGAGGTTGGCGTCGACGTCACGGTCGGTGTGGTGGTCGGCGTGCCGGTCGTCGCTAGTGTGGGTGTTGGTGTGGTGCTTGGGACCAAGGTGCTAGACGGCGTGGTCGTGGCTGTCGCAGTGGTGGTCAAGGTTGGTGTGGGTGAGATGACGGTTGCGGTCGGCGTCGACGTGGGCAGGGCGACACCCGAAACGTGGTAGGTCAGCGTCTTCGTCGTCGCGCCGCCCAAGCTGTCGACGACGGTCACTTGCACATCGAATGATCCGGCGTCATTGGCGGTCAATGACAGCGTGTTGCCGAACACCGACGCTTGGAGGCCGGCGGTGGCGGCCACCGCAGTCCATCGGAATGGAGTTTCGCCACCCGAGGCGGTGAGATCGACCGACGTCATGGCGTCCTTGCTACCGTCGGGAATGACAATGTTGTCGACCGTGACTGCGTCGACGACTGAAATGTTGAACGTCGTGTCGACGGCCGTTTGCGAGGGATCAACCAAATCGGTTGCATGGACGGTGAACGTCGACGTGCCGGTCCCGTTTGGAATGCCACCGTTGAGTACGCCTGTGAGCGCATCGAGAGTGAATTCATTGCCGGCATCCGTTGCGGGAAGCGTCCCACTTGAAAAGCTAATGCTATAGGGACCACCGCTGCCGCCGAAGATGAGCGGACGATCGGGATACCGCACGCCGACTTCACCGTCGACGAGATTGGCGCCGTTGGCCGACAAAGGCGTGGCGATGTTGGCCGCTGCATTTTGTGCCCCGATGTAGTTGCCGACGACTCGTATCGTGCTGCAATCGACACTGGATGGTGCGCCGTTGGCGTCGTAGACGGTGACGATGCTGGCACCGCCGTGCACGCCGTCAGCCCCAACGCCGGCGCACAGGGCTTCGTTGGTTCCCGTGTTTGCGCCATCGGAGCTATTGATGTCGTACGGACCGACATACTTGTAGAACTCATAGCGGCGGGTCACGGACTCGTGGCCGTTGCCCACCTGCTTCGAAGACGTCAGCTCATTTGCCGAGGGATTCATCATATCGGTCTGCAGGATCTGCCACTCGATTTCGGTCACAGCATTTGGATTCGGCACCGGCCCGAGGTTACCGGGTACCGCCACGTCGTCGGCCACGAGGTGCTCCAAGTCCGCGCTCTCCGACGATTCCGTTTCGAAAACCTTCGCCCAGACTGCGACGCCGAACTCCGCGTCAGGAAGGTAGGGGACCGGAACAACGGCCGGCGGTGGCGGCACAGGGATGACCGCAACCACCACCGGCGGGGCGCCGCCCATCGGATTGACGGTCCAGACGGGAGCAGGAATGGAGACGGGATTCCCCTGGGCGATCAGGCTGCCGGGAGTGGCCGGGTCTTCCTTCATCCAGCGGTACACCGAATTCGACGGATTCGTTAGCGTGCCGACGCCGAAGTGCTCGCATCCGGCCGTATCGTAGGGCTGCCCGCCGACGTTCATGTTCCTGTAGCAGAGATGCCCTCCCGTATTTTTGAAGTCCGCCGGCGCAACCGCTGTGGTTTGGGTGAAGACGTGATTGACTTGATCGTAGGGACTCATCCAGCGCACAAAGGTGCGGGGGTGGGACACGCCGTTCACCACGAAGGTATCGTCGGTGATTTTCGGGACACCGTAGCGCTGGAACTCGAAGGTGTAGGTCACGTCGCGGGCACCGATGTCATCCAACTCGATTTCGAAACCATTGCAGGGTGAGCCGGTGTCGTTGACCGCATCGAAGTTGCTCAGCGCGCCAAAGAAGGTGCCGGCGGAGGCGCGACCGACGAGGGACAAGATTGCCAGCGTGATGCCTACGAAACTCTTGGTCATGACTGTTCTCCGTGATTTTGTGGCAGCATCGTCATTGAAATGGACCGGTCGTGGTCAGAGGTGAACTGCCGCGCCCGCGCGCCGGGCAAGTACGGAGCATTTGCCAAGCCAGCAGTGGCTTAGCGGAGCGCAAGCACAGAAGTGGCTGCGCCGTCTCGAATCTGGGAACGCGGAGCGTTCACGTTTCGCTGGCTGCCACGGCAGCCGCGGTCGGTTGAGCTACGCCCCGAAACTGTGGGGAAACGTCGCGGCGCACGGTGTGGCTCAACGTGGACTCGCACTGGCAGGGTCGCGCCGGGCGCGCATGATCCGCACGCCGTTCTCGATTGCCGCCTGCATAACGCGGTCGTTGTCCCGTGAGATGAAGCGATGCACGCGCCGTTCGAGGAGCGCACGCAGCAGCGGGTTGAAGGCCTCGTAGGTTTCGCGGAAGTGGACCCGGGTGCGCCCGTCGCCGAGGTCCTCAAGGCGCGTCCAGCCCGTGGCGCGCGACCACAGCGGTTTGCCGATCGCGTCGTAGCGCCAAGACTCGTGCGGCTTCACTTCGGTCAGCCATTCCCACGATCGTCCGACCCCGCCTGACAGCAGGTAGCGCGGCACCCGGAAGTGGCAGTGCCGGATGCGTCCCTCGCCGACCTCATCGCCCCAGTGGAGGTACTCGATGCGTACGTCGCCGTGTTGGACGACCCGCTGGCGATGGCCCCAGAAAAGGGTCCAGATCTCCTGCGGCGTCGCACCGACCTCGAAGGAGAACGAGTGGTCTTGCATGCGTTTCTCATAGAGCGGACCGGTGCCGCAGGGAAGACCCTTACGGCGCAGACGACACGCCAGTCGACGCATCGCGCTGGCGTGGAGCACCGGTCTCCAACGCCTGCACCCGCACCTGTAGAGGCGCGTGAAACATCGGCAGGACCTGGTCTTCGTCTCCGGGCTGGTAGCGGCGTGGAAGGATGATGGTCGACTGCAGGAGCTGATAGGAACCGGAATGCTGCAGCCGGATCATATCCCGCAGCGTGAAGCCTGCTCCGGCGAAGTCGAGGGCCGTCGACCCGGCTGCGGTGTGCGGGCGCTGCACGACGGCGCCACGTGTCACGCCCCAAGCCGTCCACTCCTGTGGCAGGATGAACACCTGCAGCAGCGATCCCGACGCGCCGCTCACCGCCCACCAATCGTGATCGCGATCGGTCTCGATCTGCTCCACGCTGTCCGAGGTCAGCGCCGTACCGCCCCGGTTGGCCGCATCCCAGTAACGTTGAGGTGCTGCGGCCCGGGAAAACTCGATCACGTTCTCGAAGCGAAAGTCGCGGAGCGCCTTGAGCGCCATCCATGGTACCGACATCTGCGTAGGCGTCGAGAACGAGCTGAAGTAGTGGAGGGTATAGGCAGTACCGGTCGGCAGGTCGGGGAATAGTGGCCCGAGGTCGACGGACAGTTGCGCGCGGCGCACCGACCGCACCCAGCCGTTCTTGATGCCGTCGACTTGCACGATCGAGTTGTGCTCAGTGAACGACAAGCGCACGTCGCCGAACAAGAGCGAGAAGGTCGGCTCCCCAAGCATGCGCGTCTGCCGCAGGAGGTTCTCGCCGTTCCCTCCGGCTGCCGGTGCCACGCGCAAGCCGGTGAGGAAGTTGAGTCTGTTGGCATAGTCGATCTCGTAGAACTCGGAGGTGGCGCGGCCGCGGTCCGCGTCAAACCGGACGTAGGCGGCCGGCGGCGCGGCGACGATCGCCGCCGACGCTGGGAGGAGATAGGCCCAACCACGGCCGCCATCGAGCGGGTCACTGACCTCGATCTCCAGCCCAGCAGCGCTGCCAAGTGTCGCGCCGTCCGCTTGGTCGCCCGTGTCCTTCGCCATGAAGACCAACTCGTCATTGTCATCGAGGACGAAGTCTCGCGGCGTGGCGACATCGAGGTTGCCGGAGCGGTCACGCGCGTCGAATTGGTAGGGCATTGCTTCGAGGTGGCCGTTGCGGACCCGATAGAGAGCGCTCCCGGCCGTCGATGTCCCCGTCGCTCCCGGAAGTTCCGGGGCGGAAATCACCACCGGATCGTGAAAGCGGGTGAGCGTCTTGGCACTGCCGGCGAACGCCTCTGTCCCGCGAAGCAGGAAGAGGGAGGAGAAGAGCAGCGGCAGTGCGTGTGCCGCACGAGCAGGATCCAGCGGCATGGAAAGGACCCTCCTAGCACGGCAACCAACATCTGTCGCCGCC
>JBGQHM010000243.1:0-10328 GCA_041497995.1 Binatia bacterium
AGGGAACGACGTAGGCACGGGTTCGCTGCGTGCGGCGTTGCGCCGGCTCGGGATTCCACCGGAAGAGTTCTTCGAGTAGTCATCCACGTCTGACAGACACCCACGCCCCGCCAGTTGCGTAGGTGAACCCCACCGCGGCCATTGCGTCGTCCGGCAGCTCGGGCATGGTGTCCGCCGCGGCTTCGCGTTGCGCCCGTCGACGTTGGCAGGCTTCGCGGATCACTGCTACGTGCGCGGCCAGCGCGGCCCGCAGCTCGCCCTCGGTCGGCCCGGCCTTCACCGCCGCGTCAATCGCCGCCTCAGTGTCGTGGAAGCGCCGGCAAAGGTCCGGGTCGGTGTCGAGCAGCGCCAGGGCGCCGTCGAGGTACTCGGTCGCCACCGCCTCAAACGTCTCTCGGATCAGCGTCACGCAGTCGGGCAGGTCCAGCCGTTGCGCCGTGTCCTCGCCTTCGGAACCCCTCAGTTGGCGCGCCAGGTCAAGGTAGCTCATATCCCTGCCCCTGCGAGAAAAGCGAAAAAAGCCCCCGCAGGTTTCGGCTCACCCTATACTGGAGTTCGCAGCTTCACGTGTCCATTTCGGCCCCTCTCCGGCGCTCCTCGGGACTCAGCATCCCATCGAAGAGCCGCCGCAAATTGGCTCTCGCCGCCTCGCCGCGATTTACTGGACGCTGTTGTGTGCGCCGGCGCTGGCCTCCGGTCGATTTCCCTTTGCTCGTCATGACACCTCCACACGGCTTGAAAACCGCCGCGGCAGCCCGGCCGTGGAGTCCGGGCGTTCGGGTCGCGCACCCTAGCCGCGGCGGATGCCTCACCGCGCGTGCTTCAACTCAACCACCTTGCCGCGGCCCGTACGCTTCGGCGCCATCGCTGCCGCGATGCGCGCGCCCACCGCTTCGGCCGCGGCCTTCAACGGGTCGGCCGACAAGTGCGCGTAACGCTGCGTGGTCTGCGGTTGCGTGTGCCCGAGTAGCGCGCCGATGATGGGCAGGCTCGAGCCCGCGCCGGCCGCCACTGCTGCGAACGGATGCCGGAGGTCGTGCACGCGCACGTCGGGAATCTTTGCGCGCTTGCGGATGCGTCGCCACGGATCTTTCAGGTTCACCAGACACGTGCTCGGCAGCCGGCCGCGGATCACGTGCGGGTTCTCGCCGTCGCGTTCGAGGTCTGCCAGCACCTTCAACGCGGGCGCGTTCAGGTGAATCACCTTCGCGCCCGTCTTCGAGTCGGGCAGGTTCAAGCAGCGCCGCTCAAAGTCTAACCACTCCCACCGCAACGTGAGGATTTCCGACACACGCGCGCCGGTGAAGATCAGCAGCCGCAGCGCCGGCACCACGCTGTGCCACTCGACGCGCTCGCGCTCGACCTTGGCGAGCACTTGGCCCAGCTCGGCCAGCTCGACGGCTGAGAGATACCGCTGCCGCTTCTTCTCTCGGTAGCGCTCGACATGCCGGCATGGGTTCGTGCCATCGGGTCGGATGCCCCAGCGCTCTGCCAGGTTCATCATCTTCGAGAGCAGCGCCAGGGTGCGGTTTGCGTGGTACGGAGTGTCTTTCATGCCGTGGTGCAGCCCCTGCACGTCGGCACGCGTCACGTCGACTGCAGTACCGCATCGGCAGCAACCGTGTAGCCGCCCACCACCTCGGCCAGCGCAGCGACGATGCGCGCATCGCGAGGTAAACCGGTGAGCGTATCCCACACCCGCGCCGTCTTGTCGTCCGACACGGTGACCACCCGCTGCCCATCGGGACTGGCCGCAGCGTGCGACATCCCGAGGAGGCCGGTACTCAGGAAGGTGCCGAGAACAGCGAGCCGCACTTGACGCTCATGTACGCGCTGGCAAGGATCGTCGAACCTGCACCCTTCTCGGAACTCTCCGTCCACCGGACGAAAGCCCACGCGTGCGAGTACCTGGCGACACGGCGGCGCCGCCGAACGACGAGCTCGATCTCGCTGGCTGCGACCGCATCGACGACGAGGCATGGCGAACGGCTACTCAACTGGGAGAATTGCTGCGACGCATGACGTCGCGCCCAGGGTGCGCAAAACCCTTCCGGTGGTCGACGTAATATGGCATGTGTGAGGTGGCAGTGTGCCATGCGCCACTCACTTATATTGGGAGGAGCAACCATGACCGAACGAGTACGGGAAGTCTTGAGTTGGCATTCGAGCAATACACCGGGCACACGAACCAACGTGATGGGCATCTGCGACGGCAAAGTGAAATACCGAATGCGGCAAGGAGGAGCCCGGCCATGAAGGAATCGGGCATAGCTGGAGGACGGATGGTGCGCATCCTCCTGGTTGAAGACAACCCGGACGATGTTGAAATTACGCGCCGCGCCTTCGAGCGGGCCAAAATCGGCAACCCGTTGAGCGTCGTCGGCGATGGCCAGGACGCGCTGGATCTCCTGTACCGCAACTGCTCCGAGCAGGGCGAGCCGGGGGTTGAGATGATGCTGCTCGATCTCGGCTTGCCGCGCCTGGACGGGCGCGCCGTGATGCGCGAGGTGTGGGCCGACAAGCGCTTGCGCCGAATCCCGGTTATCATTCTCACGGGTTCGGAGCGCGAGAATGACCTCATCGAGTCGTACAAAGGCGGCGCCGTGGCCTTCTTGCACAAACCCGTCGATGTCGAGCGCTTGTTGACCGCGATCGGCGATCTCCATGGTTACCAGCTGTTCATCGCACGTTTCTCGGAGAAGGATTGACGCGCTATACGATTCAGACAACTGCACCATCGATGCGCTGTCTGATGTGCGATCTGTGAAGACCTGACAGCGCCTTTCTCCTCCGCTCGCAACGGAACCCGAAATATCGTCAGCTCCCTGCCGCCACGGCGGCGCGCGCCGCGGCGCCGTGGCGGGTAACGTCACCCGCGGAGCCGCGTGGCACCCGCGTTGCTCTCCTACGTTCCGGGCCGCACACCGTGCAGAAAACGATGGCCCGGAGGACCTGTCCATGAATTGGGGTAAGACGTCGGGCTTCGCCGCAACAACGATTGCAGCGGTACTTGCCCTGCACACCAGCACCGCCGCCACGACGTTCGTCACGATGTCAGATGAGGACCTTGCGCACAGCTCCGCGGTGATCGCCGTGGGCGACGTGCAAGCAATTGCCACGGACAGCGATGCCTCCGATGGCATCAGCACGCGCGTCCAAGTGGCGGTGGTCGATCAGATCAAGGGCGTGCCGCAGCGGTCTCTCACCGTGGTGTTTCCCGGAGGCTCTGCGGGCGATGTCCGCCGCGTCGTCTACGGGGCGCCGCAGTTCTATCGCGGTGAGCGCGTCCTGCTTTTCCTGCGACAGCGCATCGATGGGCAGCTTACACCCAACGCCATGGCAATGGGCAAGTACACCGTTGCGGTGAGCCCCTCTGGTGCCGTGGTGCGCCGGCAGCTCAGTGGCGCTGGCGCCACCGTGCTCGCGTATGACAAGACGAGCGGAACGTTAGTGCAGAGCGCCGCAACCGACGAACGCCCGCTCGGAGAATTCCTCGACACGCTGCGTCAACTCGTCGCTGCCGACCCAGCCGCACCTGCGGCTAGCGCTCCGTTCGTAACGGGGGCAGACTCCTCGGCTCGTTGGGAGGACGCCTTCACGTTCCTCGGTCCACCGGCAGCTCGTTGGACGGAACCCGATGACGGCGACCCCGTGGCGTATGCGATGGTCCCGACCGGCGACCGCACCCTCGGCGCGCCGGCCTCGCTCGGCGCCGTGCGCAGTGCCATGACAGCGTGGAGCGCAGCGGGGTCCAGCCTCCGCATGGTGCAGGCCGGCGAAGGGACGCCGGCGCCGTTCGCGACGTGCGACGGCAAGAGCACGATTCAGTTCAATGACCCATTCAATGAGATCGGTGCGCCGAGCAACTGCGGCGGCATCCTGGCAATTGGTGGGTATTGTACGACCAGCACCGCTACCTCGACAGTAAAAGGAACGACCTTTTTGCGCATCACCGAGGGCGATCTCACCGTCAACGACGGCTTCGACGGTTGTCGCTATTGGACCGCCCCCAACTTGGCCGAAGTGCTGACGCATGAGTTGGGGCATACGATCGGTTTGGGTCACTCATCGGAAAATTCCAAGGAACCGAATACGACGCTCAAGGACGCGACGATGTTCTACCTCGCCCACTTCGACGGTCGCGGTGCGGCGCTCCGCAGCGACGATCTCGCCGGCCTTCGCGCGCTGTACCCGGTGACCGCCCCCGCGCCTGACGGCGATGGCGATGGCATCCCGGACGCCAGCGACAACTGCCCCAGCGTGTCCAATCCGGATCAGGCGGACATCGATCACGATGGCGTCGGCGACGCCTGCGACCCCATTCGCCTGCGCATGCTCCGCCTGAGTGGAAGCGAGCAGGGGCTCCTCTTCAACGCGATGATCCGATTCCCAGCAGAGGTCGACTTCGAACCGATGCGGAGTTCCCTGACGATCGCACTGCACGACAGCGGCGGAATACTCTACTCGGGCGTCGTGCGCCCACGAGCGTTGCGTCGCAGCAGCCGCAGCCTCGTGCAGTACAGCGGCTCCGCCCAGAGCAGCGACGGCGCCGCACTGGTGTCTCTGCGTTGGATCCGGGGAAGCGCTGCGGCCTTGATCGTACGCGCACGCTGCGGACGTTTCGCTGCCGCCACGGGTCGGGACACCGTGCTCACCTTGACCTTCGGTGGCCACGTAATGCGTAAGCCGGTCGCGCTCGAACGCAGCGGCGACGGATCATGGGTATGTGAGTAGCCACCCTTCGGGGTACGCCGTGTCGCCGCGTAAACGGTCATGTGCAACGCCCAGCGTAGAAAAAGCGCCGCGTGATGAATCCTCGTCGTCGCTTCGTGCCCGTGAAGATACTAGGAGGATCGATCTCAATGCACCGATGGGAGCGCAGCCCCACCCGTCGCGCTGCCTACGAGATCCGCCTCGTGGGTGGCTTGCTGCTGTAGTGCAGAGCGGCATCGAACTAGCGCTCAAGAGCAGATCGTCACCAGCCTCCCATTTGGCAACCACAGGAACGTGCCCGCCGCACGAGCGCCGCCGGGTGTGGCTGGCGGCACGGTGCCTGAAGAGGCGGAGGTGCTGGAGGATCGAAACAGATGGTTGACCCAGACCGGCAGAATCTCCAGGACGTGATGGACCACCTGGCCGCGCAGATTCAGGCGGAGTTCACCAAGCCGATTCCAGGCGTGATCGCTTCCCCGTCACATGGTCTGGGCTACTGGATGATCGGTTTGCTTGCTGCGGTCGTATGTGTGGTGGCCGTCCTCGGATTGCCGCTCCAGGGTTCACCCCCTGCGCCGCCTCCACCAGTGACGGAGACCGTGACCATCTATGAGACGGATGCCTGCACGCGGCGACAGGCGGCCATCATCTCCGCTGTCAGTGCCTACACGCGTGACCACGGCGCGGCGCCCGACCAGCTGTCCGATCTGGCGGAGGGCTATCTGAGCGAGCCGGCGGTGGACCCAGAGTCAGGCACTCCGTATCTGTATTCGCACGACGGCGACACTATCTCGCTTCGCTGTCCCAATCCCGAGCTGCATGCGCCGGCGCAGCCAGTCAACCGATCGTAGTCGCCTGCCATGGACCGCCCAGACGCGACCTTTTCCCATCGCCTGCATGGCCAGTGTCCCCGCGAAAGGTGGCGTCACGTGACGGGTGACTTTCCTGATTCCGCCAGTTCGGTAGCGGTCGCGTCGTGTGCGATCTGATGGGCCTCGTCCGTGCTGGGGGGTGCCGTGCCGCGACTCACAGGTGGCATATCTCTTGCCCTCTCGTACGCCTGAGGGAGACCAATGACACCGAAAGACCATGACGCAGACATCGCCCTACTAAAGTTCCTGGCGCGCGAGGGCGCCGTAACCCCTCAGATGGCGCTGGAGGCCGAAAAGAGCCTTCTCCGGCAAAAGGACAGTGGCTCGGCCATCGACTGGTTGACCCGCAAAGGAGGCATGCAGGAGGAGCCGCTCGCCCGCGCGATCGCGGAGCGTCTGCATCTGCCATACGTCAACCTCCCCGCCGTTGCCCTGAACGCCGCAGTGACTGCGATGGTGAAGGAGGAGCTGGCAACGCGCTGTGGTGTCGTACCGCTGCGCGCACCTGAGGGCGCCCTGGTCGTGGCCATTGCCAACCCGCTCGACCGCGAAGCCCTGAGAACCCTGGAGTTCGCGACCGGCCGGCGCGTCCACGCTGAAGTGGCGATGCAGGCCGCGGTGCGCGACGCGTTGGAGCATGCGTATCACCTCGATGACACGCTGAACGCCTATCTCAAGGGCATCCCAGAGGCAGGGGATATCCCGGTGGCGGACCTGCCGGAGGAGCACGGGGATCTCAAGAGTCTCCTGCGCGACACCGGCCTGCCGCCCGTAGTGAAACTGTTCAACCTCCTCCTGCTCGAGGGTATCCGTTTGCACGCCAGCGACGTGCACATCGAGCCGAGTCAGACGGAGCTCCGCGTGCGCTATCGCATCGACGGCATCCTCGAGGAGTCGTTTCACTTGCCGAAATGGATCCAAGATCCGGTGACGGCGCGCTGCAAAGTGTTGGCAAGGCTCGACATCACCGAGCGCCGCGTGCCGCAGGACGGTCGCATCCGCATCAACTACCGGGAGCAGATGATCGACCTGCGCGTGTCCAGCTTGCCCACCCAGTACGGTGAGAAGGTGACCATGCGGATCCTCGATCCGAGCGGCGCACCCACCGGCTTGGACAAGTTTGGATTCTCGGCGCGCGATCTGGAGTGCCTCCGCCAGGCGATGAGTCGTCCGGAGGGCATGATCCTGGTGACCGGGCCAACCGGGAGCGGCAAGTCGACCACCTTGTACGGCATGCTGGCCGAGATGATCTCGCCGACCACCAACATCGTCACCATCGAGAACCCTATTGAGTACCAGCTGCGCGGCGTCACCCAGGTGGAGATCAACGAGAAGCAAGGGCTGACGTTCGCCGGCACGCTGCGGTCGATCCTGCGGCAGGATCCGGACGTCATCCTGGTCGGCGAAATCCGCGACAGCGAGACAGCGGAGATCGCCCTGCGTGCCGCACAGACCGGTCATCTCGTGCTCAGTACGCTGCACACGAACGACGCCGTATCGACTATCACGCGGCTCATCGATCTGGGTATCGAACCGTACATGCTTGCGTCGTCGCTGCATCTGGTCATGGCGCAGCGATTGGTGCGCCGCACCTGCGAGCGCTGCGCGGAGCCGTACGAGCCGGATCCGGCAGACTTGCAGAAGCTGCAGATCGATCCCGGCGTGCACCAATTGCAGCGAGGGCGCGGATGCCCTGCGTGTCACAAGTCAGGCTACACAGGCCGGATCGGCGTCTTCGAGGTCATGCCCGTCACCAGTGCTCTGGCGAAGGTCATCGAGCAGAAGGGCTTGGATGCGGCGTTGCGCCTGCAGGCGCGCGACGATGGCATGCACCCCCTCGGGAAGGCGGCGGCTGAGCGGGTGTGTGCGGGCGCGACGACGATCGAAGAGATCCTGCGCGTCGTTGATGCGATCGACGATGGCGCCCATTGTCCGGCGTGCGGGAGAGCCGTCGAGGATACGTTCGCACTCTGCCCTCACTGCGCGACGCCGCTGCGCTGTACGTGCACGAGCTGTGGCATGAAGCTGCAGAAGGAGTGGCAGATCTGCCCGTATTGTGGTGCTGGGAACAAGCAGGTGGTGGCGATCAGCAAGAGCGCGGCCGTCCCGGCCGCGTCGGCGCCCATAGCAGCCCCGCTGGTGCCACCTGCGGGTGCTACACGTGTTGGCTCCGCACCGCGTACCTACCACGCGCTGGTTGTGGACGACCAGCCGGACTTTCGCCGGCTCCTGAGCTTCACGTTGGAGCATGGTGGTCTGCCGTTGTCGGTACAGACCGCGAGCAGCGGGCAGGAAGCACTCGAACGCGTCGCCAACGAGCCGCCCGACGTCATCCTTCTCGACGTCATGATGCCCGACATGGACGGTTTCGAAGTCTGCGAGCGTTTACGCGCTAACGTGCGCACGGCGTTCATCCCGATTCTCATGTTGACGGCGCTCGACGACTCTGGCAGCCGGGCGCGTGGTTTCCTAGCCGGCACTGACGACTACATTGCCAAGCCCTTCGCGCGGGTCGAGCTGCTGGCGCGCGTCCGCCGCCTGCTCGAACGCAGCTACGGCACTATTCTGCCCGCCGAAGGTAAGGCGGAGATCAGGCGCGGAGTTCCCGCTGTGGAGCGCTTGGACGAGCTCTCCGCCTAAAGGAAGTGTCATGAACAACAGTGAGACAACTGACCCGATCGTCGACGCGGTGATGGACCGCGCCGCTGTCCTCGAGCGCTTCGAAGGCGACATGGAGCTCGTGCGTGAGGTCGCCGAGCTCTTCGTGGCGGATTGTCCGCACCGCTTGAATGCCATGCATGAGGCACTGACCGCCGGTGACGCTGCGGCGCTGCAGCGCGCGGCACACTCGCTCAAGGGATCGGTGAGCAACTTTTCCGCGGCCGATGCGGTCGACGCGGCGCGGCGACTGGAAACGATGGGCCGCGACGGTGATCTCGCCAATGCGCCGGCCGCGTGCGCCGCACTCGAACGGGAGATCGCCCTGCTGCTACCGGCGCTCATCCGCCTCACGCAAGTCGACGAGGCCGTGGGCGACCATGCGCACCTTGGCCACTAGCCAGACCCGTAGCGCGCGATGCGAGCCGGCCGATTCTGAGCGCGGCGTCTACGGCAAGCTGACCTGGCGCTTCTGACGGCCGACTGCAATGGCATGAATGCCAAGGTCGCCATCCTAGCCATCTTCCTCGTATCGTCTGGTGGCCCTGCCGCCGCGCAAGCGCCGCCCGCGGGCGAGTACGAGGTGAAGGCCGCCTCCCTGTACAACTTCGCCAGGCTCGTGGAGTGGTCGCCGGAGGAGCTCGCAGCTCCCGCCGCTCCACTCAGTGACCTCCAGACGACCAAGGTGATGTGAGGGCCGATGTTCACGCTGAGTGCCGAAGAGACCCGCCGGGAGCTGCGCGAGAACACCAACGCGCTCCTCGTGCAGCGACTGCGGGTTGCTCTCTGGGCGCTGCTGCTGGTGGTGCCGCCTTTCGCAATTGGAGAAGCATTGCTCAGTCCGGGCCGCCTGCCAGAATTGTTGCTGGTAAAGCTCACTCAGGTAGCAGTCGCCGTGGCGATCCTGTGGCGGATCCGCCCACCGGCGCTGCGCGTCAACGCGCAGCCGCTGGCGCTCTTGGTTGTTGCCGTCTTGTGCGCCACCACAACGATGTCGAACATCCTGCGCCATGACATCGCTATGACCCCGCTTCTCATGTCGATCTTGACGATGGGCTACGCGACCTTGTTTCCGTGGGGACTCGCCGCGCAAGCGGCGACCGTCGGCATGGCCGGGCTGGGGATCGTGTGGAACAGCTATGCGGTCACCGGCGGTCTACATGCGCTCATCGATTATCCGGCGGGTGCGGCAGCGGTGGCCTTGGTTGGATCGCTCTACCTGGCATACGCGACGCAGCGCTATCGCCTGGCGCTCGAGCAGCAAAACATCGCCGGGCGCTGGCGGAGCGCGGCGCTCGAGTCTGCTGCCAATGGCATTGTGATCACCGATCGCTCCGGTGCCATCCGCTGGGTGAACCCCGCGTTCACGCTGCTGACCGGCTACACACTGGAGGAGGTGCTGGGGCGCAACCCGCGCATTCTGAACTCGGGCCAGCAAGATCGGGCATTCTACCGTGACCTGTGGGAGACGATTCTCTCCGGCCGCGCATGGCACGGCGAGCTGGTGAACTGTCGCAAGGATCGCAGTCTCTACACCGAAGAAATGACCATCACGCCGGTCCATGACTCCGGCGGCGGCATCGCATGCTTTATCGGCATCAAGCAGGACGTGACGGAGCGCCGGCGCGCCGAGGAAGCGGTGCGGCGCAGCGAGCAGTACTTCCGCGCGCTCATCGAGAAGGCGTCCGATCTCATCACCGTGATGAACGCTGATGGGTCCATCCGCTACGACAGCCCGTCACACAAGGGGGTGCTCGGCTACACTTTCGAAGAACGCTTGGGCACAAACGCACTGGCCTTGATTCACCCCGACGACGTGCCGCAGATGGTGGAGGCCGCGCGTCGCATGAAGATGCCGGGGGACAGCGCGACGCTCGAGTACCGGTATCGGCACAAGGACGGTTCATGGCGCTACTTCGAGGCCATGGGGACGAACCTGCTATCCGATCCAGCGGTCGCCGGGGTGGTGGTCAACTCCCGCGACATTACCGAGCGCAAGCGCATGGAGGACGAGCTGCGCCAAGCCACTGCCGCCGCCGAGGCCGCGAACCGGGCCAAGAGCGAGTTCCTCGCCAACATGAGCCA
>JBGQHM010000244.1:0-10327 GCA_041497995.1 Binatia bacterium
AAGGCTTGCACAGACGTCAGCGAGGCCGGCGATTGCAGCCAGCCAGAAGGTGTCGCGCGGCAGCGCCGCGAAGTCATCGGCCGCCAGCGCGTCGAACACGCCGCGCGCCTCGGATTCCTTGTCCAGTTCCGTGCAGATCACGGCCAACGCCGCACGCCACGCCGGCAGCGTGGGGTACTGTGCAATGAACGCACGGGCAACGTCTTCGAGCTCGGCCATGCGCCCTTGCTCCCGCCGCAGCCCGAACATCTGCATGGCGAAGATGCGCGTGACGTTCTCGTTGTGGGCCCGCTGCCCGATGGCGAGCGTCTCTTGCGAGAGACCTTCGCTGTCGTCGAAGCGCCCATCGAGGAAGGCGCGCAACGCCTCGAAGCTACGCACGTACCACACGTAGTACGGCTGGCGCAGCTCGTCGGCGAGCCGAGTACACGCCGCCTGCGCTTCACTGGCGTCCGGCAGCGCACCACCTTCCAACAGATCCATGAATCGGAAGCGGTGGGCGTGAAACTGCATCTCTTTGTCGCGCGCCGCGCTCGCCAGCCGCAGCATCTGTGTAGCCGACTGCAGACGCTCGTCGAGGCGATCAGGACCCCAGATGGCCCAGTGCCGACTGTAGAGTGCCGTGATCTGCGCGGCCCGGTCGCCAAGGCGCCGCGCCATCGTCACCGCGCCGCGGCTCAGCGCGTCGCGGCGGGGCATCGAACCGGGCACGTTGTAGAGGGCGATCGCCAGCCGAGCCTGCACGCGGACTCGCAACGCGCTCTCCGCTTCACCGAGTTGGTGCAGCGCCTCGTCCAACATCTCAATCAGCACCGGATCGCGGACGCCGATCTCGAAGCCGCGCAGGGCGTCGCCGTAGCCCAGCGCGGCGCGGGCGAACCAGTCCCGTAAGCGCAAGCGTCGGGCGATGGTCGCCGCCTCTCGAAAGCTCTCCCGGGCCCGTGCGACGGCGCCCGCCTTCCATTGGCTATCACCGAGGGCAACGAGCACTTCGCAGCGCCGGCGTTCATCGCCGGAACCGGACGCCAGGACGTGCAGGGCGGCCTCGAAGTGCTCGACGGCCGCCTCGTACGCCAGCTGCAGCGCGGCGCGTTCGCCCGCCTGTACGGCATAGCGCAGTGCCTTCGCCTGCGTACCGAGGGGTGCGGCTTGCAGGAAGTGGTACGCCAGCGTTGTAACGTGCGGTCCACGATCGGCGCGTTGTATGGTTTCGATGGCTTCGCCAACCTGCAGATGCAGCCGCGCACGATCGGCGGCGGGCAGCGCCGCGCGCACCGTCTCACAGACGAGGGCGTGTGCGAAGCGGTACCGCCCGACCGCTTGGGGGACAGGTTCGACAATCCGGGCCTTGGCGGCTTCATCGAGGAGCGGCAGCAGGTCCGTCGCATGCCGCCGGTCACCGCGTGCGCGTTGGACAGTGCGGACGTCAAACTCGCGTCCGATGACTGCCGCGAGATGCAGTGCTTGCTGACACGGCACGGACAGCCGCTGCATGCGGCGGGCGATCGCCTCGCGCACCGTCTGCGGGATGGCGAGAGGCGCCGAGGCGGCACCGTGCAGCGCCGCGCCTTCGGCGGCCAGCAGCCGGACAATCTCGGTGACGAAGAACGGATTGCCCTCGGTCTCGCCGTACACTGCGGCCACCAGCGTATCGGTGAGGGTGATGCCGGCGGTATCGCTGATGAAGCGGGTCACTTCGGGTGCGCTGAGTCCGCTGAGACTGATGCGCCGGCAATGGTCGAGGCGTCCCAACTGGGCGAGGCATTCGCTCAGCGCGACCGATGCGCCCGGCTCTGCTTCGCGGCAGGTGGCAATCACGAGCAGCCGCGCATCGCCGATCTCCTGCGCCAGGAACTGCAGCAACCGCAGCGACGGCGGATCGGCCCAGTGCAGGTCGTCGATGAGCACCACCAGCGGCTCACGCGCTGCCGCGCCGCGCATGAACGTCGTGTAGCTGTCGAAGAGGCGGAAGCGGGCCTGCTCCGGCTCCAGCGCCGGCGGGTGCGGCAGGTCGGGCAAGCGCTCGCCTACCTCGGCAACGACCTGGGCGATGGCGGAGGCGCCGGCTCCCATCGCAGCACGGATGGTCGCCGCATCGCGGTGGCGCACGTACGCGCGCGTCACCTGAATCCACGGCCAGAAGGCCGGAGCGCCCTCGCCCTCGTGGCAGCGACCCACCAGCACCCTGGCGCCTCGCTGCTGGGCGATAGCGGCCAATTCGTCGGCAGTGCGGGTCTTGCCGATGCCCGGCTCGCCGAGGAGCAGCACGACCCGGCCGTGCCCGGCGAGGGCCTCTTCGAACTCGGCGTTCAGCGTCGCCATCTCACGGACGCGGCCGACAAAATGAGTCCTGAGTGCGGAGGTCTGTGTGCGCAGCGCTGAGTGCTGAGTGCTGACCGCTGCGGGCCGAACTTCCGCGACGAAGCGGTAGCCGCGGCCGTGGAGGGTCTGGATGAAGTGCTGCCGCCTGCCATCGTCGCCGAGCGCCTTGCGGGCGGCGCGGACGCAGTAAGTCAGCGCCGAGTCGGTGACGAACTCGTCGGGCCAGAGCTGCGCGAATAACTCGTCCTTGGGAATGACCTGGTCCCCATGCGCGACGAAATAGCAGAGCAGATCGAAGACCTGCGGCTCGACCGGCACTTGGACACCACGACGACGAAGCTCGAAGCGAGTTCGGTCGAGCTCGAAATCCGCAAAATTGTACGTCTGGGAGCCGCTCACGGCTCCTGTTGCCCCCACCACCCGAGGCATACCACAGATCCCCACGATTTCCCCACCAAATCCTCAGGAACTCCTCGCGCATTTCTATGTAGACCAGTGCTCTGGTGTCGTCGCCCTCACGGGGAGGCAGAGGAGACGTCGTATGGACAAGGAACGATGTGTAGCTCACGACTGGTGGCGGCCTCTCGGCACACACTTTCTGCAGCTGTTGATTGTAGGGCCGGCGTTCCTCCTCGCCCTCAGCTCGCAGGGTTCGGCGACGGTCACCGGCGATTGCAACGGTGACCTCGAGGTCACCGTCGATGAGATCATCCGCGGCGTGAACATCGCGCTCGGGAACGCGGCGATCAGCCAGTGCCTGAGCCTTGACGCGAACGGCAACGGCGAGGTCACGGTCGACGAGTTGATTCTCGCCGTCAACGCCGCGCTGGGCGCCGGTCCGGCACCAACACCAACGATCACGTCAACCAGGATCGACGCGGCTGCGGTCGCCAGCACCGCAGCCGGGATCACCAACGTGATGCCGAGCATCCCGGCCGTGGTGACCGCCCTGGTCAGCGGGTTTACGTTAGGTGGTGTCGCCGGCGACAGCGCAGCACTGAGCGCTGGCCTCGGTGGGAGCGCCGGCAGCTGCCCACTCGGCGGCCAAGCCACAAGCGTCTGCACGGGCAAGGGCACCGTGACACTGGCGATCACCCTCTCGGACTGCTCGATTGCAACCGCAACTGGATCCACGACGTTCGGCGGGACGTTGAACCTCACTGGCCGGGGTAGGTGTCCAGACCTCTTCTTCCCACCGTTCACCGCAACCGCCGATGTGCGGGCGACGTTCAAGGATCAACTTGCTCGGCGAGGCCAATCGGTCCGCGCCAACGTCACCGGCACCATTACACCGCGGTTGGGTGGCAACTGCTTGGCGACAGCCGCGACGTTTGTGCTGACTGGAACATTGAGGAGTGAGCTCGCAGGTGGCGAAACCACAAGCCTGATGCTGGATTCTACGAACATCGTCGGTGAGGTCACCACATTCAGCACGGAGTGCTTCCCGGTGGCGTATCGACTCGTCTTCGACGGACCCGCGACAATGAGCCAAGGGGCCGGGCAGAGCGACGGAGTCGGCCTGACCCTCCACAACCTTCAAATCTCCCAGGACACGGTCGGTCTGCCGTTTCGGACCACGATCGACGGCGAGATCGATGCGGATTGCTTCGGCGGCGCAGTGACATTGGCGACTGAGCAGTCGCTCCTACAAGGCATTGACGGTGCCTGTCCGTCCGACGGGCAAATTCTCCTCAGCAGAGGCGCGATGCAATCGCACCTCGCCTATCGGCCCGGCGGTGCAGTGGCCATCGAGGACGATGGAATGGGCGAAGTGGTCCTTCCCTCGTGTATGGACCCAGCCCTGCTTGCGTGCCTGCACTCTTCAAACCGCAGCGGCCGGCAGCGTGTCCAACCTCCAAGGACTGCCAACTGATCGTGTGCGACCGAGCAGCTATGCAGTTTGGCGCGTCCCCACTCCGCTCTCGAAGGCTCGGTGCAATAGTGTGCAGTGGGCTGCTGCTGGCAAACAGCGCCGCCGCACAGATCGCATTCCCGCGCGGCGATGCGGATTGTAGCGCGCAGCTGTCTGCGGTCGATCTGGTTGCAGCCGTACGCGGCGCCGGGGGCGCCAGCCTGTGCGGCAACGACGACTGCGACCGCGACGGCGCCGTCACGCCCGCCGACCTCACGTGCGCGGTCGGTTGCCTCTTCGGCACCTGCCCGACGCCACCCAACGCGCCGCGCATCACGGGCGTCGTCGCCGACAGCGCGCCGAGCATCGTGCCCTTGTCCGTGATTCGCATCACCGTCGACAACCTGGGCTCCGCGGAACGGCTCAAGCGCGTGACCATCGGCGACGCCGAGGCACAGATTGTCGGGACACCGAACCCGGACGCCTTGAGTGTGTTGGTACCGAACATTGAGCCGGGGCCAGCAGACGTGGTCGTGCATGACGGTGACCTGGCGGGGTTCCCATTCCCGATCACTGTGGCCGTGCCGGTTCCCATCGGGGTGCCTGATACTTTCGACGGCAGCCTCGACGCGCTCCATCAAGTCCTCGTCGGCCTTGGGTTGCTCGATCTTGACGGGGTCTACGGCGAGGACGCCGACGCGGTGCGCGACGCGCTCGCACGTCTTCGTAGCACGCTCGGAATCGCGCGCGCCGGGCTCGCTGCCGACCCGACGTTTACGCCAGAGGCGCGCGCGCAACTCGACGCTACTTTAGAGAGCTCGGGCCTTCCGGAGCGATTGCGCCAGCTGCTGGCCGACATCAACGCGATCCAATCGGGGGGGGCGGCGGCCGGCGCGGAAGGCGGTGGGGCAGCGATCGACCCCTTTACGCTCATCGCCATCGCCTCCACCGCCATCGCGGCGATCGCGGGGCTGGCTAGCGGGGGGCTCGCTCTCGGCGCTGCTGCCGCGATCGCATCGGTGTTGGTGAATCTCGCAGCCACCCTGGGGTTGAACGCGGCCGGGGTCACCGCGCCGCCGAAGATCACCATCGCCGAATTCCAGTCCCGGAGCGGCGACCTAGTTCTCAGGGCGGTGGAGGGTGGCCCCGTCATCATCCACGGCGAGCGGTTGTTCTCGACGAACCTGATCATGCTGACGGCGAGCGGCGAGAAGGTGCTCAGTCCGGAAGCGTCCGACACCGGCGCGCTGCAGTTCCGGATCCCGCGTGGCGTCTACGGCGTGTGCGGCGCAGCGAACTTCTTTCTTCGCCAAACCGTACCGCCCTTTGGAGAGTCCAATCAAATTCGTCGGAGCATCACGCCGGAGCTGGCGCAAATCTCGCCTGAGCTTCCAGTTGTCCCAGACGACCAGTTGGTGCTCGAAGTGCGTGGTGCGACCGGGTGCAATCCCGTCGCACACTTTCACGGCAGCAAGGGCGAGAGCTTTGTACCGACCGAGTACCGCCTCCCAACACAAGAACGCGTCTTCGTTCCAGCCCTTCTACCGGGCGCGTACGAGCTCAGTCTGAAGGTGGGAACGGAGGAGACGGAATCTCTGCCCATAGACATCAGGAGCCTCGTGACGGGGCTCAAGGTCGAATGTGACCAGACCGACCTGCTGGTCTCGCCGGGAGCTCCTTTCTCCGCGGCATGCACGGCGCGGCCGCTGCCGCTCGGCGTCAAGGTTCCCATCCCTTTTCGAACCCTACGATGGAGCTCGTCTGACACCGGCACCGCCTCGGTGCAGGAGATGGCGGCGACCGAAGGGATCGGCCACGCCACGTTCAAGGCCGTGGCTCCTGGAACGACCAAGGCAACTGCGGCCTTGCCGCTGCTGAACCTCACGAGCAACGCAGTCAGCATCAGCGTGCGGGATGCGACCCCGCCCAGTGTCACACTGTCCGCGCCGGCTACCGCCGACCCGGATGCGTCGATCGCGGTGAGCGTCAGTGCCCGCGACAACGTGTTCGTCACACGCATCGTTCTTC
Source organism: Binatia bacterium (assembly GCA_041497995.1). Lineage (GTDB taxonomy): Bacteria > Desulfobacterota > Binatia > HRBIN30 > HRBIN30 > DATKMS01. The sequence continues at coordinate 6,203 of JBGQHM010000244.1, forward strand.
ACGCCACCGGCGACGCCACGAATGCTGAGCAAGAGTTTCCGTGCGCGCAGCTGGAAAAGACGTGTGCGAACGGGTTCACGGTCGGCCTGAAGTCGATGGGCACAGTCACCTTGGTCGCCGATGCGTTCGATGGGTTCGGAAACAAGGGCACCTCGAATGCGGTCACCGTGACGATCAATCCCCCGCCAGCCGACACCAAGCCGCCAGTCGTGATGATCACCGCTCCGCCCAACGGCGGCACCGTAAACGCCGGCGAAGCCGTTCAGGCGTCGGTACACGCCAGCGACAACCAGCCTGGCGACAGCGGCGTCCAACGCATCGTGATCGACGTCAGCGGCGACGCGCTGGTCGGTGCCGCGCATGATGACACGACGTTCCCGGCGGCGCTGCCCGACGCGACCCGCATGGTGCCGTTTACCGTGAAGAGCGCCGCCGATCTCGCCAACGTCACCAACAAGAGCATCGCTATTACCGCTCAGGCCTTCGATGCGGCAGGCAACATGGTGTCGCAAACCGCAACGGTCTCGGTGTTGGGTACACTCGACACGTGCGACGGTGGCATTCAGGCCGCCCCGCCCAGGGGATACATTGGCGACCCGGTCACGATCACCGTCGTGCTCGCCGGCCCGGCCGCGGCCCGAGTGGCGCGTGTCACGAGCACCAACCCCGGAGGCAATTTCGACCTACAACCGCAAGGTAACGCCACGTACACGGTCACGCTCTTCTACCAAGGCCAGGGGTTCCTGACGCTGAGCTTCACCGCATTCGACACCGACGGCCACACGCTGTGCTCTGGTTCGATCGGCCTCGAAGCGCTGGGCGATCACGGGTGAGGCATGTCCCGTCGTTCAATTCCCCACCAAATCCTCAGACGTTCCTCAAGCAGTCGATGTCCACGGCGGTATCATGCGCGCGTCTGAATTAGGGCATGGAGTCTGGCAATGGTCCTGGTGAAATCGGCAGAACAGCTTCAAGCATGCTGCTCACGGCAGCGAGCACACCTTTACCGAACGAGCGTCGATGGCCGCGAAACGGGCGCGCCGCGGACGCTGGGAAATGAACGCGGCGACGCTGTCTCCGCGAGAATCGACACAGAGCGCTGAAGGAGACGGTATCATGCGTACTGCGAGCGGTCGGAACGAAGAACGTCGGGTGAACGGGCATCTCTATCGCACGCGACTACTGTTGACGTGTGGTGTGTTGATCGGCTCAGTGTCGTTGCCCGCAGCGTCGGGCGGACAGCAGTGCCCGGCGACCATTGTCCGCCGCATCGTCTACCGGCAGATCAGTAACTTTCAGCCCGGCGTCGTCCCGAACAGCATCGCGCGGCTGAAGATGAGTGCCGATGGATCGAAGATTGTCTTTGTTGCCGACGGCAAGAAGATCTTCACGATCAACGCGGATGGGACGGGCTTCACCCAAGTGTTCGACTACGAGACGTTCCGGCCCGGCTGCCCGTGCTTCTCTCCATGGATCGACATCAGCGCCAACGGTTCGAAGATCATCTGGGCGGATGGCTTCGGCGAGATCTTCATCGCCGACTTCAACGGCGGCAATCGCCAGCGGATTGCGACCGACCTTCCGAAGCAATTCCCTCCGGGCACTGAGGGTCCGGACATTCACCTGAACCCACGCATCACTGCCGATGGCAGCACGGTCTACTTCGTCCATGTGGGTGGCGGCATCGACATCGCCGGTATCTATCGAGTCAGTGCGGCTGGAGGCGCTCCCACGCAGCTCTTCAGCTACCGGCAGCTTGCGCAGTTCTTCGGCGCCGATCCGAACCTCTACAACGGGAACATTGCGTTCCGGAATGCGCTGGATATTTCCAATACGGGATCCCGGCTGGTCTTTGGGACGTACAGCTTTCGCGCCGAGGGCAACGCGGTCGCCTTCGACGGCACCTTTCACAAACTCGCGGACTTCCTGGGACCAGGTGACGGACAGATCAACATCAGCGGCGACGGCAGCAAGGTTGTCATGTCGCAAGCCAACCGGGCCCCGTCTCGGAACCCGGTTTACTCGCTCAACGCCACTGGAGGCAATGAGGTCGAGATCCTCAGCGACTTAGGCAGTGCGCAATTGGGGGGCGAGACCTTCGACGGGTCGCAGGCGATGACTGCAGTGGGCACCTTCCCGGTGAGTCTGCTGAACACCAACGGCAGCGGCCGGTTGGACCTGATTGTGGATGCATGCCTCTCCTTCATTGGCACCGATCCGCTGGGACGGGCCGGGGGTGGATTCGACTCGTCACTCTCGGCAAATGGGCGGCGCTTCGCGTTTACCACCGACCTGGGGGCCGACCAGATTTGGGTGGCGGACATCCTCGACCCGAACTCGAGCGACGACGCGCCGGCGATTTCCAACCCCAGCTTTTCCCCTCCTTTTGTTCTAGGCGACGGCTCAACCACGTCGACGATTAGCGCGCGGGCGACGGGGGGACAGGGCGGCGTTCTTGGCGCGTGCTTCGACTCACTCAAGAACGGCACCTTCGCGTTCCGCTACGTCGATGACCAGCTCTTCGATAACGGGACGCACGGCGACGCAACCTCTGGCGATGCGAACTTCACCAACAACATGGTACGCCGCGACCTGGCTCCGGCGGATCCCACCAACGCGTTAGCGCTGCGGATCTCCGCCGTCACCAATTCCCAGCGCCAGGTGACGGCAGTCGACGCCGCGCCGTTCTACGTCGTCAATCAAGTCCCACCGGGAGGCGCTTCACTCATCACCAGCATCGATCCAGCCAGCGGACCGGCCGGTGGTCAAGTTACGGTCCGCGGCAACAACTTCGACGCCGGGGGGAACAACGTCGTGCTCTTCGGCAATCGCCAGGCGAATATCGTATCGGCTTCGGCAACCGCGCTCGGCGTCGTCGTGCCGCCGGATCTGCCGGGCGGTACCGTGCAGGTCACCGTTTCATCTCGGGGCGGCTGCAGCAACGCGGTGTCATTCAGCGTTGGCGGCGCACCGCCAGTCGGAACCGCAACGCCGACTCCTACCCGGACGCGAACTCCCACACAGACTCCAACTTTTACTCCGACGCCGGACTCATCGCAGCCGGGGCATTGCATGGTTTACACCTCCACCGAGTCCAAGCCCATCCCCGATGCAGTGGGGAACGTTCCTGGGCACATCACCTCCGTCATCCAGGTGCCCGACTCGATCGTGATTGGCGACCTCAACGTGCTCAACCTGCACGCGACGCATCCCTTTGCGCAGGACCTCGAGTTCCGGCTGCACGGTCCAGCCAGCGCCTCCGGCGTGCTGCTGTTGGCCAACAAATGCGGCGAGGACGCGAACTACAATCTCAGCCTCGACGACAGCGCCGCGCTGAGCCTGGAGAGTGCCAACGCCTGCAACGATGGGCAGGCGCATCGGCCCGAAGATATGTTGTCCGCCTTCAACGGCCAGAACAGCGCCGGACAGTGGACCTTGGACGTGTTCGACAACGAAGCCCGCGATACCGGCACGCTCACCGGCTGGAGCCTGCAGATCTGTACGCAGCCGCAGCCGCCACCGCCGCCGGGATGCATGACCTACACCTCCACCCAATCCATCCCCATCCCCGATGCAGTGGGGAACGTCCCGGGGCATATCAGCTCCATCATCCACGTGCCCGACTCGATCGTGATCGGCGACCTCAACGTGCTCAACCTGAAAGCGACGCATCCCTTTGCGCAGGACCTCGAGTTCCGGCTGCACGGTCCAGCCAGCGCCTCCGACGTGCTGCTGTTGGCCAACAAATGCGGCGAGGATGCGAACTACAATCTCAGCCTCGACGACAGCGCCGCGCTGAGCCTGGAGAGTGCCAACGCCTGCAACGACGGGCAGGCGCATCGGCCTGAAGACATGTTGTCCGCCTTCAACGGCCAGAACAGCGCCGGACAGTGGACGTTGGACGTGTTCGATAACGAAGCCCGCGACACCGGGACGCTCACCGGCTGGAGCCTGCAGATCTGCACGCAGCCGCAACCGCCGCCGCCGGGATGTACGACCTACCCGTCGACCGACGTACCCAAGGCCATCCCCGATGCCGTCGGGAGCGGCAGCGCGACCGTCCCGGGGCATGTCTCCTCCGTCATCCACGTGCCCGACTCGATCGTGATTGGCGACCTCAACGTG
>JBGQHM010000245.1:0-10296 GCA_041497995.1 Binatia bacterium
CTGATCTGTCTCGACTTGCCGCGCCGCTGCGTTCCTCTGCGTAGCCAAGGGCTCAGCGGAGCGAGGCTCGCGAGAAAGGTCGGCGCTCAAGCCGGTCGGTTCGACGTGTTAGCCTCTCCGGACCGCGCCTCACGCACTGAAAGCTATCGACCACGACTTACAGTAGCTGTTCAAGGGGAGAACAGAAACATCCCGATGGCCGCAGCAATGAGTTGTAAGACGTCGCGCATTTCGAACACCTGCGGGCGCGTCGGGATCGGCGTTCCTCCCGCGTAATACAGTCCGAAGTATCGAAAGACGTGCGTAGCCCCGTGAATCGCATACAACGCAACGGCTACCGCGATCACGCCCGTGGTCCTCATGGGATCGAGGGCCGCGAGACCGAACAGCAGCGCGAACCCGAGGTTGTATAAGCCGAAATCTTGCGTCACGCCGTGATACGCAGGATCGTAAGGCCGGCCGCTCCGTTCGGCGAATCGCCGTGGCCGGAAGACACCCGCATGGCCGCTCCTGCTTCACCCGTTGCGACGAGAAGCAAGATGCCACGCAGAACGTTGAGCCGCAGCGGCTGATCGCCCAACGTGAAGTTGGCGATTGTGATTACCGCGATCAGGATTCCCCAGACGGCTGCCTCAAGCGCTGTCCGCTTCCCCGCACTTGCAGACGTTTCCTCACCCGACTTTCCTGCTTGCGCTCGAGGTTGCCTGCTGCGGCTGATCGTTTCATGAGTCCAGACAGCGGAATACAGACCTGGATCGCATGGTGCGCGTGGACGGTGGCCGCCAAGCCCGGCCCAAGATACAGAACGCGTTCGCCCCAGAAATAGAGTCGTCCCTAGGAAGATTCGATCACGGGAAAAAACTCTCCGGCGGGCACATTTTCACTCCCCAGGAACTGTGGATGCCCAACGCTGGCGCTCAGGCGCGGCCGCTTTTGGCCGTCGCCTGGAGCGGCGCAGTTAGGCTGGTTTATCGCCTGACGCTCCTACGATCATTTCACTTTGCGGATGCCGTAGTTTCCGCCGACCACTTTGACGATCTTGATCTCGACGCCATTACCCGCGAGCGTGAAGCTGTCACCTTGGTAGAGACCCTCCGGATCAGCGGAGTACTGGAAGTAGATGTCATAACGACCGTCCGGAGCCAAAACGGAAGCAGTTCCGTTCGCGCCCACTGAAAAATCCTTGCCCTTGTTCTGCTGGCGCAGCCCAACCTTGACGCTGAAGTCGTTGGGATTCTGAACGCGCACCTCATTCCCGCCGGCCAATTCATCGACAAATTCTGGCCACTCACCAAGTCGCTTGGGTGTAGCAACAGTATTTCCTGTTGCCGAACCATGCAGTGGCAAGCAAGCACTCTCATTTGCAGTGCAGTGGAAACCATCGAGGGTCCTCTTGCAGCACGACTCGATGCAGTCTTGACATGAACGATCGCACAACTGCGACTGTTTGCAACATCGATTCATGCACTTTTGCGCTATCTGTTCTCCGAGTTCCTGCATTGAAATTCCGGGGGAATCGGTTGCAAGTGACGAGGTCGGTTGAGTCCCCAGCAGGCAGCAAACGAAGGCGGCGCAAACGGACGCAAGGCGCGCTGTACTTTGATCTTTTGCCATCGTCTTGTCTTTCTTCCTTTCCTTCCTCATCAAATCGGAAAAGCAATCCTGGCGCGGCATGCCCTTTCCCGGTCGCACACCCAACAGCCTGCTCAGCTGTAAGCTACGAGGCTGATCGCGCTTGGACAACGATCACCGCGGAGTTGAGCAGGATGATCTTCATGGAGACCTCGCTGTTGGCCTAACGCCTTGGCGATGAGCCGCGCGGTCTGTTCGCGTCGGTCTCCATCGCCTTGTTCGGCCGTACGCCGTACATTGTATCCACCACGCTCCGACCGATCTCCGAACATGGCCGACTACTAAGCCCATTGAGGTTGAGCAAAGGCCGACACTCGGACGCTACAGCAAGGATGAGAACTCCCCTCTATCGATCGCTGAGCTGGTTCCTGAAAACCACCTGCCACGGTTCACGCGGCTCTCCTGATGGCGAATTGCCACGACGCATTGATGTCGAGTTGATGATGTCCACGAATCGCTCCTTGTCGAACAGTTCGAAACGCTTCACCTTCCCCAGCTCGACCGCTCTGGACGCTGCTTCCATCGCTGGTTTCGAGAACTTATCAGCCGTCGTTACGAAAAGGCCACCTTTGTACTGACCAAGGACCATAGCTCCAAGAAACTCGCGAATCTCACCCACAGGTTCGGTTTTCCCGGGTCTCACTCTGCGCTTCACCTGGAAGGCGAATGACTCGTCGCAGAGTGTCATGAAGGCATCAACCCCACCGTCACCGGAGCGCCCGCAACCGATCACTTCGCAATGGAAGAAATCGGAGAACACCGCACATGTGAGATCCTCCATCTCTTTCGGGGTGATGTCGTACAGTGCGTCCTTCCGAGCGACGAGCGCTTGTCTGAGGGCTTCCAAGGGAGCCTCTTTCGGCTCAACTGAGAAGGAACGAAGAATCGCGTACCAGCGGTCGGTGTCTATAGAAGAGTCGAGGCGAAAGCCCTCGAAGTGCATGGCGGTCGTAGTGATCTTTTCAACCAGCCACCATCCACAGAGGCATGTCCAAGCGCTGACACTGAAGCGCTGATCGCCACTCTGATCGCGCACAAACCCCATTGCAGGGTGCGACGAATCGAACTCCTCCCATTCCTTCCCCGCAGCCCCACGGAGATCTTGGCCGCAGTGAGGGCAAGACCGAGGGGAGGAGCCGTAGGCGAATCGAACGCGATGAGATGCGCTGCGCAAGACTCGGTCATCAGTTGTGTAGTCAGCGTAGTCGAGAGTTCTACCCATCCCCGGGGGCATTCCCTCCATTCTCTAATCTCCAACGTCCTCTGGCTTTGGCGGCGTTAACACTTGCTTCTGCTTCGGCTTTGTTTCTCGCGGTGGCACTGATAATTGAAGAGGGTTGACGTCCTCTGGATCCGGCAGCCCCTACGAGCGGAACGTCCCGGCTCAGCGGCCGACGCAGAGGGTCCGCTCCATCCGGTAGTTCGGGCCACCGGGGTCATCACCGCTCGGCCAACCCGCGAGTTCGAGTCTCCAGCGCTCGGAGCCGCTGAGCCGTCGCGGACTGACTATCCCCGATCGCTTCGACAAGCTCATGGACAATGGCAATAACCTCTCGGTCTGCCGCTCTGTCCCGAAGTGCGGCTTCCAACCGGGCGAACCCCGAGTGCTGAATTGACGCCGTCAACTCGCTGAATTGCCTGAGCTCGCGCACCAGAGCGTCGCTCAAACTCGGTGACTCCTGGATCTGACGGGCCAAGGCGGTAAAGGTGGCAGTCAGCGACTTCAACCGCTGGTTTTCCTCCTGGACGAGCTTCATCTGGGCAGTGAGCTCTTCGACGCGGTGACGGAAAGCTTCATTCTCTTGACGAAGAAGGCCCAGCCGCTCGCTTAGGAAGGAGTGCTGCTCGTCGTAGGACCGTCGTAGGTAATCCATTTGCTCTTTCAGGAACGCGTGTTGCTGCTCATAGAACCTTCGCATCACGAGCAGGATCAAGGCGGCTGTCACCACGGTGACCACGACGGTCGGATCGCGCACCAGATTGAGCAGGCGCCCCATCAGTTCCATCATTGGCGACAATTACCTCGCATGCTCACCGCGCCGTGGGCCGAACAATTATTCACCCGGTCGGCCTAATTCTCTTCGCCCCGCCAGCGCGGTCAGCCTAGCACTCGTCGTGTTCGTGGGGCAAACGCATCGAACTTACTAGATTGAAACACTTTCGCCGATGGAGCGCCGTCAGCGTACGTCACGCTAGGCTGGTCAGCATATCGTAACTCGCCACGCGCTCGCCCACCCTGCGGCCGGCGAGGACTCCGTCGCTGCAGATGGTAATGCTATCGGTCCTCGAGGATGAGTCTCCATTCGGCGGGCGCTGTGGTAGGGTGCGGGGTCAGCGGAGGTTGCGCATGAGCTACTCGTTGGCCGTCGAAAAGGACGTCTCGATCCGGCTCCGCGATGGGGGCTCGGTTGTCGCCGACGTCTTTCGCCCGGCAGAGGCGGGCGCGTTTCCGGTGATCATGACGCTCGGGCCGTATCCGAAGGACATTCACTTCAGCCGCTGGAACCCCATCGCGTGGGAACGGGTGCCCGAGCGCGGGCCGTACATGCACTGGGAGACCGTGAACCCGGAGTGGTGGGTGCCGCACGGATACGCCGTGATTCGCTGCGATACGCGCGGCACCGGGAAGTCGCCGGGCACGCCGCGGCTGCTGTCGCGGGCGGAGGCGGAGGACTTCTTCGACGCGGTCGAGTGGGCGGGCACGCAGACCTGGAGCAACGGCAAGGTCGCCGTGATGGGGATCTCGTATTTTGCCATGAACGCGTGGCGCGTGGCCGCGTTGCAGCCGCCGCACCTGGCGGCGGTCGTGCCGTGGGAGGGCGCCGTCGACCTGTATCGCGACGCCGGCCGCCACGGCGGCATTTTCTCGAGCGGCTTCTTTCGCATGTGGGGCAGCCACGTGCGCAGCCATCAGACCGATGGCGGCGTGGCCGACCCGGCACCCGCTCCGCCCGAGCTGTACGGGGAGATGTACGCGCGCAACCACCCTCACCTGGCGGACATTCACGTGCCGCTGCTGTCGGCGGGAAACTGGGGCGGCGCGGGCCTGCACCTGCGCGGCAACGTCGAGGGCTATCTCGGGGCCGGCTCGCGCCACAAGTACTTGCAGGTGCACGTCGGCGATCACGTCAGCCCGTTCTACTCGCTCGAGGGCCGTCTCCTGCAGCTCCGCTTCCTCGAGCAGTTCCTGCGCGGCGTGGATACGGGGATCACGCGCGAGCCACCCGTCCGTCTCGCGATCCGCTGCAGCGGCGACCGCTACCGCTGGCGCTACGAAGACGAGTGGCCGATCGCGCGCACGCGGTGGAGCGAGTTGCGTCTCGACGCGTCGACCGGCTCGCTCGCCGCGGCGCAACCTGGCACCACGAGTGCGGTCACCTACGACGCCGACCCGGCGGCAGCGAAGACGAGCGCTACGTTCTCCACCAGCGCCTTCGAGTCCGACACGGAGATCACCGGGCCCGTCAAGCTCAGGCTCTGGGTGTCATCGAGCAGCGACGACGCCGACCTCTTCGCCGTCGTCCGCAAGCTCGACCGCGACGGGCGGGAGGTCACCTTCCCGGGGCCGATGCCCGGTGGCAGCCCGATCGCCGCGGCATACGGCTGGCTGCGCGCGTCGCACCGCAAGGTCGATCCGGTGTTGTCGACGCCCTGGCGTCCATTCCACACCCACGATGAGCTACAGAAGCTCCGTCCTGGCGAGATCGTTCCCGTCGACATCGAGATTTGGCCGACGAGCGTCGTCTTCGAGCGCGGCGACCGCCTCGTCCTCGAGGTTGGCGCGAAGGACGACCCGCAGAGCTCCTTCCAACACGACGACCCGCGCGACCGCGTGCGGACGGGGACGAACACGATCCACACGGGCGGCACGTTCGACTCGCATCTGCTCCTGCCGATCATTCCGGCGCCGTAGGTAGCGAATTCAAGGGCGTCTCAAAGCTGGCTGACTCGCGGGCCTCCGTGCCCGCGAGTTTTGAGACACCCTCTTCATTCCCCGGCGTCGCCTGCGTGTGAACCCGGTCATTGCTGCCACCCTCGCCCGAAAAACGCGCCAACCTGACGTCCGTCAGCTCCTCTGCTGCCCAAACGCATACGCCCGCACCCTACCGAACGGTAGGAAGGTTACGGCCGGGTACGCTGTCGGCCGGAGAGTGCGTATGGATCTGACACGCCGCAATTTTCTCCGTTCTACCGGAGCCGCGACGCTGCTCCTGTCGCTCGATCGTTTATCATTCTCACGCGGCGACGGTGCCGCGCACGCGCAAAGTCCGCCGCTTCCCGACTACCGCACGTGGGAGGACGTGTACCGGCAGAAGTGGGTCTGGGACAAAGTCGTGCGCAGCAGCCACTGGGTGAACTGCTGGTACCAAGCTCACTGCGCCTGGAACGTCTACGTGAAGGACGGCATGGTCTGGCGCGAGGAGCAGGCCGCCGACTACCCGCAGATCCGCCCCGATGTCTCTGACTTCAACCCGCGCGGCTGCCAGAAGGGCGCCTGCTTCAGCGAGCGCATGTACGACCCGACGCGCGTCAAGTTCCCGCTCAAGCGTGTCGGCGAGCGCGGCTCGGGGAAGTGGCAACGCATCTCGTGGCAGCAGGCACTCGACGAGATCGCCGACTCGATGATCGACACGATCGTCAAGGAAGGCAGCGACCGGGTGATCTGGGACCTCGGACCGGGCATTTCGCTCGGCGCGCAGACGGCGGGGCAAGGCCGCCTGCGAGCCCTTCTCGACTCCACGTCCCTCGACATGAACACCGAGATCGGTGACGGGCATCGCGGCGCGGCGGAAACTTTTGGAAAGATCGTCTTCGAGCGCTCGGCCGACGACTACTTCTTCTCCGACCTGATCCTGTGCTGGGGCGCGAACCCCTTGTACACCCAGATCCCGAACGCGCACTTCCTACTGGAAGCGCGCTACAAGGGCGCGGAGCTCATCTGCATCACGCCCGACTACAGCGCCTCGGCGCTGCATGCCGACCGCTGGATCCCGGTGAAGCCCGGCGGCGACGCGGCGCTCGGACTCGGTGTCGCGCAGGTGCTCATCGCCGAGAACCTCTTCGACCGAGCCTTCGTACAAGAACAAACCGACCTGCCAATGCTCGTGCGTGACGACACGCACCGCTTCCTGCGCGGCTCGGACCTCAAGAACGGCGGTGACGGCGACCAGCTCTATCTTCACGATCCCAAGCAGGGCGTCGTGCCCGCGCCGACACGCAGCCTGGCGCTCGAAGGCCTCGTGCCCTCGCTCGAAGGCCGCTTCGAGGTCACGCTCGCCAACGGCAAGAAGGTTGGCGTGCACCCGGTCTTCGAGCTCTTGCGCGAGCACCTGGCGGCCTACACCCCCGAGAAGGCCGCGGTCATGAGCGGGACGCCGGTGAGCCAGATCCAAGACCTCGCGCGGCGCCTGGCAAAGGCGAAGGCCGCGTCGATGGTGACCACCAGCAACTTCGCCAAGTACTACCATGGCAACCTCATCGAACGGACCCAAGCTCTGGTCTTCGCGCTCACCGGCAACTACGGCAAGAAAGGCAGCGGCTTCGTCGGCTTCCCCTTCCTCATGCACGACGGGCTGGAGAAGTTCGTGCTCGGGGCCTTCGGCCTAGGGGTGCGCGGCCTCATCGGCGCCCACGGGCTCTATGAAGAGACGCGCCTGCAGCTGGCCGGCTTTACCGACGAGATGATGATCTACGAGCGCAGCCGCAAGAGCTTCGAGTCGGGCATGGAGTGCTCGGGCGCGCTCTTCTGGTACGTGCACGGCGGCTTGCTCGAGGCGAGCGAGAAGCTGCAGGCGTGGGATCCTCATCTGAAGCGGCCGGTGCGCGAGGTGCTCGACGAGTCCCTGTCCAAGGGCTGGCAGTACGTCTGGCCCAAGCCCGGCAACCCGCCGCGCGTGATGTTCTCGCTGGTGAGCAATCCGCTGCGACGCATCCGCGCCTATCCGCTGCTGCTGAAGAACCTGTGGCCGAAGCTGCGCACGATCGTGACCATCGACTGGCGCATGACCTCAACCGCGCTGCAGTCGGACTACGTGCTCCCGGCAGCCGGCTGGTACGAGCGCACCGAGCACAAGTGGGTGACACCGCTCATGCCCTTCATCCACGCCGGCGAGAAGGCGACCACGTTCTACGAGGCCAAGTCCGACTGGGAGATCTTCGCGCTGATGGCGAAGGCCGTCGACGCCCGCGCCGCGGCGCGCGGCATTACCGAGTTCAAAGATCGCGCCGGCCGCGCACGCTCCTTCGTCGGACTCTACGACCAATTCTCCTCGAACGGCGAGTATGGTCCCACCGACGACGACAAGGTGGCCGGCGCAATCCTCGAGAACGCGACCAACCTGCAAGGCGTCAAGTGGGACGAACTCAAGAAGAAGGGCTGGGCCCGCTTCACCGGCCTGGGTAACAGCATCGCGTCGATCGGCACCGCGACGACGATTAAGCCCGACGACACCATCACGCCGTTCACCGACCACGTGTTCGACAAGAAACCCTACCCGACATTGTCGCGGCGCATCCAGTTCTACCTCGACCAGGAGCTCTACGTGGAGATGGGCGAAACATTGCCCACGCACAAGGACCCGCCGACCGCCGGCGGGAAGTACCCGCTGCAGCTCACCGGCGGGCACACGCGCTGGAGTATCCATGCCGCCTGGCGTGATTCGCGCATCATGCTGCGGCAACAGCGCGGCGAGCCGGTCGCCTACATGAGCGCGGTGGACGCGGCGGCGCGCGGTATCCGCGACGGCGAGCACGTGCGCGTGCACAACGACCTCGACGCCTTCGAGATCATGGTGAAGGTGGCGCCGAGCGTGCAGCCCGGTCAGTTCATCGTCTACCACGCCTGGGAGAACTACCAGTTCCGCGGCCAGAAGGGCTTCCAGAACCTGATCCCCACACCGCTCAACCCGGTGGAGCTTGCCGGCGGCCAGTTTCACCTGCGCCCGATGGCGATCTGTCTGCAACCAAGCCACACCGACCGCGACACGCGCGTCGAGGTGACAAAGATCTGAGCCAGGTCGCTGAACGGGGTTGTTGGATTCTACGCTGCGTTCCGAGTCCTGCTCTTCGACCGGGTCTTCGTGGGGGCTGCCTTCGCAGCTAGTTCGACGAGCATCTTCAGCGCCGCGTTGACTGCCTCCGCGCTCCCGAAGTGCGGCCACACTGCTGGATCGATCACGACGGCGTGAACGCTCCGGCCGGTCATGAGGTGCGCGTACTTTCCTCTGCGCCCGCGGCGCAGCTTGGAGAAATCCACCTCTGGAAAGGCGCGTAGGGATTCCCGGCTGGGCTCTGCGGATCTATTCTCCTTCTTCATACACCCTCCGTTCAGGTCGCGTCGCACGTCGCGCACTGATGATCCGTACGGTGTCTCCGCCAGCGCGCTCCGCAAAGACGACGAGGAGAAGATTCGACTGCAACGACATACCGATCAGGATGAAACGATCGTGATGGATCGGGTCTTCGTAGGGAACGGCCATGTCGTCCAGGAACGCTGATGCCGCCTCCTCGAATGTCACTGCGTGCTTGCGTGCATTGGTTCGTGCCTTTGCGGCATCCCACTCGAAGTCGCCGTATCGAACCGTCGGCACCGGAAGAGGCTAGCACGTGCCCCACAGTGGCGCGAGTCGCACGGCGCCGCAACCGACGGCGGCTCAAGCGGCATCGAGTCACTGCTTCGAGCAGCCACGTCTTGTCTTCCGCCGCGATGTCGGGCAAATTGTCCGACATGGGAAGCGTCACGGTGCGCGAGCTGCAACAGCAGACCAAGCGCGTCATTGAGCGCGTTGAACGCGGTGAGACGATCGCGGTACTCCGGCGGCGGCGGCCGGTGGCTCAGTTGAGCCCGGCGCCCCAGCCACAAAAGCCGAGTGCGTGGCCGGACCTTGCCAAGCGCGTTCGCGGGGTGTTCGGGAAGCGAACCATCAAGCCTGGCGCGAGTCAGGCGGTCCTCGATGCCCGCGGCGCGCGGTGAAAACCTACGTCGATTCCAGCGCGCTCGTCCCGATCTATGTGCCGGAAGCGTTCTCTCCGCGCGCCCGGCACGAAGTGCGCGCCGCGCGACAAGTACCGTTTACCCCCTTGCACAGCCTCGAAATCCGCAATGCCTTTCACCTGCTCTGTGGACGAGGGAACATTTCAACGGCGGAGCTGCGCAGCGTGCTGGGTTGGCTTGAAGACGACCTGGCGGCTCACCGCCTCGCTCGACTGCCGGTCGACTTCGCCCGCCTGTTTGCACGCGCGGACCAACTTGTCGCAGCATATGCCTCACGCCTGCTCTGCCGGAGCCTAGACATCCTGCACGTGGCCTGCGCGCTCCAGCTTGAGTGCACTCGCTTCGTAACCGCGGATGACCGCCAACTCGCACTGGCCAAGGTCGTAGGCATGACAACCGCGGACATCAAGCGCAGCGCCCGGCAGTAGACGCACGGCGGGAGCGCCCGCCCGCCCATCATTGCGTAAGAATCGGCAGGAACGCAGGCTGGGTGCAAAGCACGCACCCTTGGGAGTGGGCTTCCCACTTCCGCGATCGACCCCCAACGAGGCCGCCGGAATCGTGTGCAAGGCTTCCGGTAGGCGCACCATCCCTCCAATGGCAAGCCATATGCTGACTCCAGCAGAGATTCCAACGACACCACAGCCGGAATCGCGGCCGGCAGCTGCGGC
>JBGQHM010000246.1:0-10230 GCA_041497995.1 Binatia bacterium
AGGTCGCCGTGGTGGACACTGCGCGGCGCCCGGTCGCGGGCGCGACGGTGCGCGTCGAGGTGCGCCAACGCAAGAACTACTCGTACCGCAAACGCGTCGTTGGTGGCTTCTACGCCTACGAGAACATCGAAGAAGTCGGCCCGCTCCTCGGGACGCTCTGCGAAGGCCAGACGAACGCCGCCGGCTGGTTCCTCTGTGAGGGCAAGCCGCCGGCCGAGGGCAACCTCATCCTCCAGGCTTCGACCACCGACGACGCCTCGCACGTCAGCACCGCGCACACCGAGCTGTGGGTCTCCGGCTCGGACGACGAGTGGTTTAGTGCGCAGGACAGCGACCGCATCGACCTGTTACCGGAGAAGCCGCGTTACGAACCGGGCGACACCGCACGCTTCCAAGTCCGCATGCCGTTCCGCGAGGCGACGGCGCTGGTGACCACGGAACGCGAGGGTGTGCTCGACGCGTTCATCGTCCCACTTTCGGGCAAGGATCCCGTCGTCGAGGTGCCGGTGAAGGATGCGTACGCGCCGAACATGTTCGTCTCGGCGTTCGTCGTGCGCGGACGCGTCGGCGACGTGCAACCAACGGCGATGGTCGACCTCGGCAAGCCGGCATTCAAATTGGGCATCGCCGAGATTCGCGTCGGCTGGCGTGGGCACGAGCTGAAGGTTGCCGTGTCTACCGACCGCCCCATCTATCACGTGCGCGAACGAGCCGCGGTGCAGATCACGGTGCGCACCGCCGATGGCAAGGCGCCGCCCGCCGGTAGTGAGGTCGCGGTGGCCGCAGTCGACGAAGGACTACTGGAGCTCCAACCGAACAAGAGCTGGGATCTGCTCGAAGCCATGATGGGTCGGCGCGGCTACGGTGTTCGCACGTCGACCGCGCAGATGCAGGTCGTGGGCAAGCGCCACTTCGGGCTCAAGGCGGTGCCGCAAGGCGGTGGCGGCGGCCGCCAGAGCACGCGTGAGCTGTTCGACACGCTGCTGCTCTGGCAGGCGCGCGTCACCCTCGATGCGAACGGTAATGCCGCCGTCGAGGTGCCACTCAACGACTCGCTCACCAGCTTCCGCATCGCCGCGGTTGCCACCGGCGGTGTCGGGCACTTCGGCACGGGCACGACGACGATCCGTTCCACGCAAGACCTGATGCTCTTGTCCGGCTTGGCGCCGCTGGTGCGCGAGGGCGACCAGTTCCCGGCGCAGTTCACCGTGCGCAATACGACAGACCGAACGATGAAGGTGTCGCTCAGCGGCCGAGCAAGCGGGCTATCCACACCGTTTGCGGTGCAGACCATCGACCTCACGCCCGGCGAAGCCAAGGTCGTCAGCTGGGATGTCGCTGTGCCGGTTGGCGTCGAGTCGCTCGGCTATGACGTTGAGGCGCGCGACGCCGTCGGAGCTACCGATCGCTTGCGCGTTACCCAACAGGTACGGCCTGCGGTTCCGGTCCGCACATTCCAGGCAATGCTAGTGCAGCTCGACGGTCCGTTACGCGAACCGGTCGAGCGTCCGACCGACGCGCTGCCCGGACGCGGTGGGATCGATGTGCATCTGGCCGCGTCGCTCACCAGCGGACTCGACGGGGTCAGCGATTGGATGCGCGCGTATCCCTATACCTGCCTTGAACAGCGTGTGTCGCGTGCGGTCGCACTCAACGACGGAGGGTTGTGGCATGAGATCACCGCGGCGCTGCCGTCGTACACGGATGGCGACGGGCTGCTGAAGTACTTCCCCACAATGCCGGAGGGCAGCGAGGTGCTCACCGCCTACGTTCTGGCCATCACCAATGAAGCTGGCTTCGCGTTGCCGCCCGATGTGCAGGAGAAGATGACGGCCGCCCTCGCCAAGTTCGTCAACGGTGGCCTGGTACGCCGGCCGGCGCTGCGCACGACTGACCTGCCGATGCGCAAGCTGGCAGCGATCGAAGCGTTGGCGCGTGTAGGCAAAGCGCAGCCGGCAATGCTTGGGAGCGTTGCGATCGAGCCGAATCTCTGGCCAACGTCTGCGGTGCTCGATTGGTGGAGCATTCTGCAGCGCGTTGCCGCCATTCCGAAGCACGACGTCCTGCGGCGCGAAGCGGAACAGATCATCCGCGCGCGGCTCAACCTGCAGGGAACGACGATGGGATTCTCAACCAATGACAGTCTGTGGTGGCTCATGGTCTGCCCCGATACCGATGCTGTACGCATGGTGTTGGACGCGCTGCCCGCCAAGTCGTGGCACGACGACATGCCCCGACTGCTGCGCGGCGCACTCGGCCGCCAGCAACGCGGGCATTGGGACTGCACGGTCACCAATGCCTGGGGCATGCTGGCGGTGCGCAGGTTCGCCGCAGCGTTCGAGGCAGCCCCGGTGAGCGGTTCCGTGACGGCGACGCTGGGTGGCGCGACGCAGCAATCAGTCTGGGCGCAACCGCCGGTGGATCTCGGGTTGACCTTCGCATGGCCGGCGATGCGCGCGGAGCTGTCGCTGACGCCGGCGGGAACCGGAGCGCCGTGGGCGACCGTTCAATCGCGCGCGGCGATTCCGTTGAAGGCGCCGTTGTCGAGCGGCTATCAGATCACCAAGACGGTCACGCCGATGGAACCACGCACGCCCGGCATCCTGAGTCGCGGCGACAGACTGCGCGTCCGGCTGGAGATCGAGGCGCAGAGCGACATGACGTGGGTCGTGGTGAACGATCCGATTCCTGCGGGCGCGTCGCATCTCGGCACCGGCTTGGCGCGCGACTCACAGATAGCCACCCAAACCGAGACGCAATCCGAGGAGGTCTGGCCGGTGTTTCAGGAGCGCGCCTTCGAGGCGTACCGCGCTTACTACGAGTTTGTCCCGAAGGGGAAATTTGCGGCCGAGTACATCATCCGGCTCAACCAGAGCGGCCGCTTCGAGCAGCCGACCACACGCGTGGAGGCGCTCTATGCGCCCGAGATGTTCGGCGAGCTCCCGAATGCACCCGTCGAGGTACAACCATGACGCGTCACTTCGCAGTACTGATTCTGGTCGCATTTGTGTTTGGGTGCCGTGACAATCCGCAATCCGCAATCCGCAATCCGCAATTCCCCTCCATCGCCGCTGTCCGCGCAGCCTATCAACCGTCGGACATCGCCTTGCTCGACCGGCACGGCGCCGTCATTCACGAAGTGCGTGTCGACTCGCGGCGCCGGCGTTTGACGTGGACACCGCTGACCGACATCTCACCCGCGCTACAGGCGGCGGTGATCGCGTCGGAGGACCGACGTTTCTACCAGCACGACGGCGTCGATGCCCGAGCTACCGTGGCCGCGGCCGTCCAGCTCGTGCGCGGGGGACCGCGGCGCGGCGCCAGCACCATCTCGATGCAGCTCGCTACCCAGCTCGACCCACCGCTGCAGCAGCGCCGCGGTGGCTGGCGCGCGCTCGTCCAAAAGTGGCAGCAGATGCGGTTGGCGTGGACGCTCGAACGGCGCTGGTCGAAGGCCGAGATTCTCGAAGCCTATCTCAACTTGGTTACCTTCCGTGGCGAGCTACAGGGAGTGGCCGCGGCTACGCACGTCCTGTTCGGCAAGCTGCCGCACGGCGTGACGGAACCCGAGGCGCTGGTGCTTGCCGTGCTCCTGCGCGCACCGAACGCAGAACCCAGTGCCGTCAGGCGACGCGCTACGCTGCTGCGCGCAGCCGTAGGAGGTGCAGCAACGCAGCCGGAGCTCGCCGCAGCCGTGACCCAAGCGCTCAGTGCGCCACCCGGAACGGGACCGCGTATCGCTCTGGCTCCACACGCCGCGCATGAGCTCCTGCGCGGCGCTATGCCGACCGCCGCGGTCCAGTCGACGCTCGACGCTGCGCTGCAGCGCACTGCGACGGAGGTGTTGCGACGCCATCTGCTGGCCCTACGTGACCGCTGGGTGCACGACGGTGCGCTCCTCGTCGTCGACAACGACAGCGGCGACGTGCTGGCGTACGTTGGTGGTGTTGACGATCTGTCCAGTGCGCGCCACGTCGACGCCATCCGAGCCCGCCGCCAAGCGGGCTCGGCGCTCAAGCCGTTCCTCTACGGTTTAGCCCTCGAGGAGCGGCTGCTCACACCCGCATCGCTGGTTGAAGACACGCCGCTGGAGATACCGGTTACGGGTGGGCTGTACCGGCCGCAGAACTACGACGAGCAGTTTCGCGGTCTCGTCACCGTGCGCACCGCGCTGTCCGGGTCGTTGAACATTCCCGCCGTACGCACGCTCCAACTCGTCGGTGCAGAATCATTCGTGCAGCAGCTGCGGCTTCTGGGATTTCACGGAGTGGTGGAATCGGGCGAGTATTACGGTCCATCGCTCGCACTCGGTTCGGCGGACGTCACCCTGTGGGAGATGGTGAACGCGTACCGCACGCTAGCCAACGGTGGCCGCTGGAGTCCGCTCCGGCTGCGCCCGGCGCAGGTGCCGGCTGATGGTGGACAGCGCGTATACGCGGAAGCGACCGCCTTTCTCGTCTCGAGCATCCTCGCCGATAGAGAGAGCCGCAGCGTCACCTTCGGCCTCGAGAACCCGCTGGTGACACGCTTCTGGACGGCGGTGAAGACCGGCACGAGCAAGGAGATGCGCGACAACTGGTGTATCGGCTACTCACGGCGCTACACCGTCGGCGTGTGGGTGGGCAATTTCTCCGGCCAACCGATGCGCGACGTGAGCGGGGTTTCCGGCGCCGCGCCGGTGTGGCGTGAGGTAATGGAATGGCTGCATCGCGACCTCGCGAGTGCGCCGCCGAAGCCCCCTGCAGGCGTGCACTCCGAAAGCGTCGCATTCCCGGACGGCCTCGAGCCGGGGCGCGTCGAGTGGTTCCTCGCTGAGACTCTGCCGAGCTCTCAACAAGTGCTGGCCGGGGATCAGCCACACATCGTCGCACCGGTCGCCGGCACCATCGTCGCCCTCGACCCGGACATTCCGGCCGCCCGCCAGCGCATCGCGTTGGAAGCACACGCGGGTGGCGCAGCAGTGCGGTGGTCCGTGGATGGCGCCGATCTCGGCGCCGCCGACAAGTTGGTATTGTGGCAACCGCACCCCGGCCGGCACACGTTGCAGTTGATGGACGATAGCCACCGTGTGCTCGACAGCGTCGCGCTTGTCGTGCGCGGCGCGTTGTAGCGATGGATCACGTCCTCCCCTTCGCCCAACGCATCGCTGATCGGCTCGGACAGATCGACGGAGTCGTCGCCGTCGTGCTTGGAGGGTCGCATGCACGCGGCACGGCACGACCGGACTCGGACGTCGATCTGGGAATCTACTATCGGCCGCAGCAGCGTCCATCGCTCCAGGCCCTGCGCGCCTTGGCGGAAGAGCTCGACGATCGACATCCGCAGGAGGCCGTGACCGACTTCGGCGAGTGGGGGCCGTGGATCAACGGCGGCGCGTGGCTACAGATCGAGGGGCAACCCGTTGACTGGCTCCTTCGAGATCTCGATCGCGTCGCACACACGATCGACGAGTGCCGCGCCGGCCGGCCGACGTGCGACTACCAGATCGGCCATCCGCACGGCTTCCACAACCACATCTACATGGCCGAGGTGCACGTCTGTCGTCCGCTTCACGATCCGAGTGGCCGGCTGGCACAGCTCAAGGCGCTCACCGCCGAATACCCACCGCAGTTGAAGCAGGCGCTCATCAACACGTATCTCTTCGAGGCGCAGTTCTCCGTTGAGATTGCCCGCAAGCCGGCGCACCGCGGCGACGCGTCCTATGTGGCCGGCTGTCTGTTTCGCTGCGTTGCCTGTCTCATCCAGGTGCTGCACGCGCTGAACGAGCAGTACTTTCTGAACGAGAAGGGCGCGGTCGCCGCGATCGACTCGTTTCCGCGCCGTCCTGCTGGCTTCGGCGTTAAGATTTCCGACGCACTGGCTCAGTTGGGAGAATCCGGCGTGGCGGCGCTTGAAGCCCTTGTCCACGACGTCCGCCAGCTGTGCGCCAACGTCCCGGGGCTGTGGGCAGCAGCGCCGTTCCGCTCCTTGCGCTGACGCGCGCGCCGTGCCAGCGTTCGCGCAACGGCGATGAGCGACCTCGCAGCAGCGCGCCGGCGCTATGCGGATAACCTGCGCGAGCGCGTGGGCGTGCAGTCGGCGGCATTGGTGCATGCCTTCGCGACCGTGCCACGCGAGCACTACCTCGGCCCGGGGCCGTGGGACATCTTCGATCTGAGTGCCGCCACGGTGAACTTGCGACCGTACCACGCGACACCTGATGCGGATCCCGTGCATCTCTATCGTGACGTGCTCGTCGGCATCGACGCGACGCGCGGGCTCAACAATGGTCAGCCGAGTGCGCACGCTTTGTGGATGGACCAACTCGGGTTGCAAGCGGGCGAGCACGTCGTTCACGTCGGGTGTGGAACGGGCTACTACGCAGCGATTCTGGCGGAGGTAGTCGGCGTCGGCGGCCATGTGACGGCCATCGAGCTCGATCCCGAGCTGGCCGCTCGCGCCCGGAAGAATCTCGCGCATCTCGCGCACGTCGAGGTGGTTGCGGCGAATGGCTGCGAGTATGACCCCGGTTTCGTCGATGCCTTCTACGTCAACGCCGGTGCGACGCATCCGCTGCCACGCTGGCTCGATCGCCTGCGTCCCGCCGGCAGGTTGATGCTGCCCCTTGTCCGCTGGCCGGCGAACCAGGCTGAGGCGAGCGCGTCGGGGATGGGCGTCCTGTTGAAGGTGACGCGGCAGGGCGAGACGTTCGCAGCACGCATCGTCTCGCTCGTTGGTATCTTTCCCTGCATTGGAGCGGTGGATACAGAAGCCGATCGCCGTTTGGGTGAAGCGCTCGCACGGGGCGCCGGCACCGACGTCGTGCACTCGCTCCGGCGCGAACCGCACACGGCCGAGGCGAGTTGCTGGCTGCACGGTGATGGCTACTGTCTGTCGGCGCTGCCGGCGTGAGCCGATGCAACTGGCGATCTTCGACATCGATGGCACGCTGGCCAACACCAATCCGGTGGATTCGCGGTGCTACGTGCGTGCCGTCCGCGAGGAGATCGGCGTCGACCTCAAGGATGCGAAGTGGTCGGACTTCACCTTCGTCACCGATTCGGGCATCAGCGTGCAGATCTTCGAGCGCTATCTCGGCCGCGCGCCGGCAACGGCGGAGCTCTTGAAACTGCAGCAGCGCTTTCGCGACCTCCTCGCACAAGCGGCGGATGAACGTCCCGAATCGTTTTCGGAGGTGCCGGGGGCGTCAGAGGCGCTGCAGCGCTTGCGCAGCGATCCCGACTGGGCGGTGGCCATCGCCACCGGCAGCTGGCGGGCCTGTGCGTTGGTGAAGCTGGCCGCTGCCGGGCTCAGCACCGACGGATTACCTGCCGCGTTTGCTGACGACGGGTTGGCGCGCGAAGACATTCTTACCACCGCGCAGGCGCGCGCCCTGCAAGCGCACAGCATGGCGTGCTTCAGCCGCGTGGTGTCGATCGGCGACGCGCCGTGGGATGTGCAGACGGCACGCCGCCTGGGGCTGCCGTTCATCGGCGTGCGCGCGCATGAGGAGGCCGTAGCGCTCGAGGAGTGGGGCGCGAGTCACGTCCTCCACGACTACACCGACTTCGACTTGCTGCTGCGTTGTCTCGCCGAGGCGCGGGTACCGGTGGACCGCCCCGCCGCTCCCCTCCGCTAAGGTTGGCGGGCAGGGACGCCCGCCCCACCTCATCTGCTTTTTTCTTCGTCTGAAATGAAATGATGGTGGAGCGGGCGTCCTGCCCGCTCTCCTTGTTGTCGGCACGACCCCACAGCTGTGTGAATGCGCCACTTGACGCAAGACGCCGAACACCGAATGGTGGCTTAGCCAAGGAGACGATGTGGAACGACAGGACGTAGTCTGGCAGGGCGCCGCGCTGGTCCGTACCTACCTCGACGGTATTCGCGGAGGCATTCCGTTCGGCTCTGAGCAGATCGAGATGATGCTCCGGGTTATCGAGGGGCGTGGCACGGCGGTGCGCAGCTTCGCCGACCTCGGGTGCGGCGGCGGTACACTCGCGCAGGCGCTGCTCACCCGTTACCCCGACGCGCGTGCCACGTTGGTGGATTTTTCCGAACCGATGCTCGCAGCGGCGCGGGCACAGCTCGCCACGCATCGCCCTGCACCGCACTTCGCGGCGGCCGATCTCGCGTCGCCTGATTGGCGCGGTGTGACCGCCGAACGCGCACCGTTTGACATCGTCGTCTCCGGTTACGCGATCCATCACCTACCGGACATGCGGAAGCGGGAGTTGTACGGCGAGATCTTCGACCTGCTCGTGCCAGGTGGGATGTTCATCAACGTCGAGCACGTTGCATCGCGTACCCCTTGGATCGAGGGGATCGCCGACGAGCTGATGGTCGACTCGCTCTACGCCTTCCAGATCAAGCAGCAGACCGGCAGGAGCCGCGAGCAGGTAGCTCAGGAGTTCGTGCACCGACCCGACAAGTCGGCCAACATTCTGGCGCCAGTCGAGGTGCAATGCGAGTGGCTGCGTGCGCGCGGCTATGAGGACGTCGACTGCTACTTCAAAGTCTTCGAGCTCGCGGTCTTCGGCGGGCGGCGACCGCAGGCATGACCGTTGCCCCCTACGGCGCATGGAAGTCGCCGATCACTGCGGAGCTGATCGCGTCGGGGACGATCGGTCTCGGGCAGATCGCGCTGGATGGGAGCGACACGTATTGGGTCGAGATGCGGCCGACAGAAGGCGGTCGGTCGGTGCTCGTGCGCCGCACGGCCGATAGACGGATACGGGAGGTCACTCCCGCGCCGTTCAACGTCCGCACGCGCGTCCACGAATACGGCGGCGGCGCCTTCGCGGTCGCCGACGGAACGGTCTATTTCTCCCACTTCGCCGACGGCCGCCTCTATCGTTTTATTCGGGACGGAACGCCGCAACCGCTGACTCGCGAGGGTCCCGTCCGCTTTGCCGACCTCGAGATCGATCGCAGGCGTGGCGGCGTGATCTGCGTGTGCGAGGACCACAGCGCCGCGGGGCACGAGCCCGTGAACACCGTCGCCAGCATCGGTCGCGATGACAATGCAGGCGCGACCGTATTGGTAGCTGGAAGTGACTTCTACGCATCGCCTCGGCTGAGCCCGGATGGGACGCGGCTCGCCTGGCTGACGTGGGACCATCCCAACATGCCGTGGGACGGCACCGAGCTGTGGGTTGGTGACATCGATGACGACGGGTCGCTCGGCCGCAGTGAGCGCGTCGCCGGCGGTACCGAAGAGTCCATCTTCCAGCCCGAATGGTCACCCGATGGCACCCTCCATTTCGTCAGCGACTGCACCGGGTGGTGGAACCTCTACCGCTTACGGGCCGGGCGCATCGAACCGCTGTGCGAGATGGCGGCGGAGTTCGGGTTGCCGCAGTGGAACTTCGGGGGAACGACGTACGGCTTCGCATCCGCCGAGCACATCCTCTGCACATACACGCAGCGCGGAGTGCGGCACTTGGCGACACTCGACACCCGAACGCTCGTGCTCACGCCGATTGAGACAGCCCTCACCGATTTCGATGGAGTACGCGTCGCCGCCGCGCGGGCCGTGTTCAACGCCGGCTCGTCCACGCAGCCCGTAGCAACGATGCAGCTGGATCTGCAGACGCATCGGCTCGAGGTGCTGCGCCGCTCGACTGATGTCGGCGTCGAGGCGGCATTCGTTTCCAGCCCCGAGGCGATCGAGTTTCCCACCGAACACGGCCGCACCGCGCACGCGTTCTTCTACCCGCCGCGCAACCCGGACTACGCGCCGCCCGCTGGTGAGCGCCCGCCCTTGTTGGTCATGAGCCACGGGGGACCCACCGCGGCCACGTCGAGCGTGCTCCGCTTGTCGGTCCAATTGTGGACGAGTCGCGGCATCGCCGTGCTCGACGTGAACTACGGCGGCAGCACCGGCTATGGCCGCGCGTATCGCCAGCGCCTTGATGGACAGTGGGGTATCGTCGATGTCGCTGATTGCGTGAACGGCGCGCGCCACCTAGTGGAACGCGGCGCGGTGGACGGCGACCGATTGGCTATCCGCGGTAGCAGCGCCGGTGGCTACACGACGCTCTGCGCGCTGACGTTCCGCGACGTCTTCAAAGCCGGCGCCAGCTACTACGGCATCGGCGACCTCGAGGCGCTCGCCACGGATACGCACAAGTTCGAGTCGCACTACGAGGAGCGCCTCGTCGGACCGTACCCGGCGCGACGCGATCTGTACCGCGCGCGTTCGCCGATACACTTCACCGATCGGCTGTCGTGTCCGGTGATCTTCTTCCAAGG
>JBGQHM010000247.1:0-10228 GCA_041497995.1 Binatia bacterium
GCCTGTCTAGCCATGGACGTAAGCCTACCATGTCTTACTAAGCACCCAAAGTGCGAAATTAGGTGTCGTAAGCCAGCGACCAACACAGCCGTCCCCTCGCCCATCATGTTGCGATCCACTTCTCCAACCACAATTGCCGGCCGCCACTCCACAGCTCCCGCTCGGAACGGAAACCGAGGCGGGCGTACAACGCTAGCGCCCCGACGTTGCGTTCGTTGGTGTTCAACCCGATGGATCGGCAGCCCCTGGCGGCGGCGCGGGTGATCGCAAACTCGACGAGCCGCACGCCAACGCCGCGATGACGCGCTTCGTGCACCACGAAGACATCCTCTAGCTCGGCTTCGGGTGCCGAGCTCCACGCCGAGTACCGGTAGCGGCACTGCACGTAGCCACAGGTGGCCGGTCCGCTGCCAGCGAGGAAGAACTCGGTGCCCGAATCCTGCAAGAGCATGGCGATCGAGGCACGCAGGTCTGCATCCAACGGCGTGGCGCGACCGAGATGATCGCGGAACAAACCGACGAGCCGCGCCAGCCTATCCAGATCCGCTGCGCCGGCGATGCGCACCTCAACGTCCGCGCCCATCGCCAGCGCGACGCAGCTCAGATGGGCAGGCGGAAGGCGCCGGCGTCGGCTGTCTGCCCGACGCCGGCGCGGGCGATCAACTGATCCTCGATCGGGATGCAGCGCTTGAGCTCGGGCATGACCTCGGTGGCGAAGAGTCGTACGCTGGCCTCGGCGAGGTCGTAGGGCATCGCCCCGTAGCTGAACACGCCGTTGAACGCTTCCGCGCCGGTGCGTTTCTGAATGTCGAGGATCTTCTCGTAGCATTGCTCGGGCGTGCCGGTGACCTGGAGGTTGACGAAGAACTCGCTCATGGCGTCGAGGCCGCCGGGCGCATTCACCATCTCCTGCATCTTCTGATACGACTCGTAGCCGCGCATCTTCGTGAGGTGGTCGCCGACCAGCTCGTAGTGCCGCACCACCGAGTGCCAGTAGGCACCGACGTATCGGCGACCGTATTCGGCGGCGCGCTCCGCGTTCTCGTCGCAGTACATCCAGGCGCCGACGATCGGCGGTGGCGCGTCGGTTCCGTTCACCTCGCGATAGATGCGGCGATACGCATTCAGCTCGTCGGCCACCATGTCCCACGGCTTCTGCGGAATGATCAGCAGCCCGATGCCGAGCCGGGCCATGATCTCGGACGACTCTGGCGACACCGCCGCCGCATAGGTGCGCCCGCGGAACGACTTGAAGGGTCGTGGGCGCAGCTCGCGGCGAGTCTGCTTGATGAACTTCCCGTCGAACTCGCAGTAGCCGCGCTCCAGGCCCTCGAGGATCATCTGGCTGGACTCGACGAAGAGCGCGCGGCTGTCCTCCTGGTTCACACCGAAGCCTTCGAACTCGACGCGGCCGAGACCGCGGCCGATGCCGAAGATGAAGCGTCCGTTCGACATGTGGTCGAGCATGACCACTTGCTCGGCGACGCGCAGCGGATCGTGCCACGGCAAGACGACGACCATCGAGCCGAGCTGGATACGCTGCGTGCGCCCGGCGAAGTACGTGAGGTACTGCAGGACGTCGGGACACATCGTGTAATCCGTGAAGTGATGTTCGACACCCCACAGCGACTCGAAGCCAAGCGGCTCGGCGAGATCGGCGAAGCGTAGCTCGTTGCGATAGACGTTGCGGTCAGTCCGCCCTTCGCCCTCGCCCTGGAAGATGACTCCCATTCCTACGTGCATGGTCGACTCCTTTTTGCGCGATTGGTCTTGAAGGACACAGAGACTCGTACGGCAGTGCGCTCGGCGCGTCAAGCGCGGGGCAGCTGTAGCTGACGGCTCAGGTGCTGCTACCGCCCTCGGACCGCGGCACGAACGGTTGCGCCGCATCGGCGTCGATGATGTAGGCACTACCCGCAGCCTTGTCGAAGATCGCGCGCTTCTTCAGACGCGGAAATTCGCCGATCTCGAACTCGCGATTCTCGCCGCCCATCAGGTAGACGAGGTCCGTATCGAACGGGTTGCGCAGATGATGCCCGACCGACGGAGCGGTGAACAACATGCAGTCGCCGGGACCCACCTCGTGGGTCTCGGCGCCGATCTCGGCAACGCCACGCCCGGAGAGGATGTAGATGAACTCCTCCTCGTAGTGATGGTAGTGGTAGACGAACGACTCGCGCCCCGGCGGGATGCGGCCGATGTGCAGGCCGATGCGTTGCAGGCCCGCAACCGCACTGAGCGACTGCATATGGATCTCAGACTGCGGATTCAACGGGTGGCGGAAGGTGAACTCCGGTAGCTCCGCAGCCGCGGCGGCACGAATCAGTGAGGGGCTCTCGCTTCCCATGGCTCATCCTCCTACAAATGCCGCCCCGCGCCAGGCCGACGCGGTGAGGCGATACAACACGTGCGGCAGGCCAGCGTGTATCATATCGCGTTCGTAGCGGAAGCCCGCCTTCTGCATGACGCGCTGCGAGGCGTGATTCGTCGTCAGGGTGAAGCAGACCATGTCGGGCCGGTTGAGAACCTCGAAGCCGACGCGCACGCTCACCTCCGCCAGCTCGGTCGCCAGGCCCTGGCCCCAGTACGGCGGAAGGAACGCATAGGCGACTTCCACTTCGTCACTGCCGCCGACGTGCGTGTGCTTGATGCCGCCACGGCCGGCGAATGCTCCCGTGACGCGCTCCCGCACCGCCCAGAGACCGAAGCCGTGCTGCTCCCAATGCGCGTCGCACTCTGCAAGGATGCGCGCCGTCTCCGCGTCGGAACGGACGCCGCCGAGGGTGGCCATGACGCGCTCGTCGCGGTGCATGCGACCGAGGTCGCCGCGGTGCTGCGGACGCAAGCGCTCAAGGACTAATCGATCCGTTTGCATCGCGTCCAGAGGCTGCATGGTGTTCAGTCAGCGTCGGGTGAGGTGGCAGATTGCGGCAGGTCGTCGGTGATCTCGAACCACGGCGCTTTGGATGTAACGAAGACATGACAGAGAGGACGTGTGCCGGGGTCGGTGTCGAGAGTGCCGAGCGCGAGCCCGAGCGTCTCGGGTGTATCAGCGAACAGACTGACCAATTTCGAACCGCAGATGCGACAGAAGGTGCGCGTCGTCCCCGGCGACGATTCGTAGCGTGACAGCAAGTCTTCACCCTGCAGCCAGCGGAACGTGCTGGCACGGACGCCGGCACGGGTGCGGAACGCGCTGCCGTGCCACTTGCGGCACATAGAGCAGTGGCAGTGCAGGATCGTCTCGAGCCGCCCGTCGATCGCGTAGCGTACGTCGCCGCAGAGGCAGCTACCGGTCATCACGAGCAACCGTCCTTCCGACCGCCGCGCGTCACATCAGCGCTTTGGTGTGCACCCATTGCTCCAGTCCCAGCGCCTCCATGACCAGCTCGACGGACAGCGCCGCGAGGATCATGCCCATGACACGGATGAGGATGGCGGCGCCGTTCCGCCCTATGACCCGCAAGATGGGGCCGGAGAGCAGCATGAGCGTGCACGTCACCGCGAGGACGCCGAGTAGAACAGCCGCCGTCGTCGCCTGCTGTACGACGGTATACAAGTCGTTATCGGTGAGGACGATCGCCGCCATGATCGCACCCGGGCTGGCGATCGAAGGGACGGCGAGCGGGAAGACCGCAAGGTCGTAACCGGATTCCGGCTGGGCGGGTGCCGCCTCCGTACCGCTACCGAAGATCATCTGCAGTCCGAACAAAAAAAGAATGATTCCGCCGGCGACCTGGAGAGAGATCAATCGGATGCCCATGAGATCCAGAACGATCTGCCCGACTACGATGGAGCCGACAAGGACAGCCGCCGAGTAGAGGGTGGCGCGCAGCGCGACCTTACGCCGCTCCACCGCCGTCAGCGACGCGGTCAGCGCGGCAAACAACGCCAGCGTACCGATCGGGTCGATGGTGGCCCACAGCATCGCCGCGTCGCGCAGTGCCTTCTCGAGCATGCGTCGGTGTAGTCGTTTCGGGACGGTGTCTGCAACCGCGGCGCGGGCTACCCGTCGCCCTTCTCGCGCATCGATCGTTCGTCCCACAGATGGATCAGGTAGCCATCCGGGTCCGTGAGCTCCGCGCCATATCCCCAGTAGAGCTTCTGCGGCGCGTTCACGAACGGCACGCCCGCGGCCACGAGCTCACGGTGCTTCGCCTCCACGTCGGCGACCTGGAACGTGAGCGCGCACGACGGATGCCGTGCGCGCTCAGGATCCTTCACAAGGAACAGGGTCAGACCTGCATCGTCCTGCAGCGCGACGGTGCTGCGCAGCGGTACCTCGAACTCGACCTTGAAGCCGAAATGCTTGCGGTACCAGTCGCGCGATCGTTCGTGATCGGAGACGCAAATGCTGAGGTGATCGAGTTTGACCATTGGACACCTCCCTCCTGATCACGCCCGCGCCCTCCGCCTTGCGGCAGAACACCGGCGAGTACGTCGCCAGGCGGCTGCGAAACGCCTCGGAGAGCCGCACCATGGGCT
Source organism: Binatia bacterium (assembly GCA_041497995.1). Lineage (GTDB taxonomy): Bacteria > Desulfobacterota > Binatia > HRBIN30 > HRBIN30 > DATKMS01. Next base: position 4,486 of record JBGQHM010000247.1, read on the forward strand.
CAACGTCGGCGACCACAGCGTCACGAACACCCATCGGAAACTTCACCTTGCGCGCGACCGTCGCAGCGCATACAGCGCCGGCTTGTCGTACTGCGGCAGGTCGTCGGTGATCTCAAACCACGGTGCCCCCAGCTCGACAAAGATGTGCTTGTCGGGGCGCAGCTGCGGATCATCATCGAGCAGACCGGCGGGAATCTCGAACCACTCTCCGCGCGGCGCAGGGTTGGGGACCGGTGATCCACAACGACTGCAGAAGAAGCTCCGATAAGCCGGCGGGCGCTCCAGGATCGGCGCCTCGTAGGTCGAGATCAGCTCACGTCCCTCGAGCAGCCGGAAATCTTCGGTGCGCACCCCCAGCCCCGCAACGAATGCCGCGCCGGATGCTTTGCGGCAGCGCCGGCAGTGGCACAACTCGAAGGGACCAACGGCACGCGCGATCTCGAAGCGTACGCCGCCGCACAGACAGCTTCCTCTGATCATGTCCGCACTCCCTCGCCATACTCGCGGTCCATCCCATCGAAGAACTCCCGCCACATCGCCAGTGACGTCTGCACGGCGCGCCGCACGGCGGCTTGCGCTTCCGCATTCGTCGCGTGTCGGACGACGATGTGATCTCCCACGTCAGAATGGTCCGCGTCGGCGAGCTCGTGAACGTCCCAGAACGCCACGGCAGCGCGCGACAGCCCGTAGTGTTGCTGCAGGGCGCGGGCGAAGGGACCGAACGCACCCACTACTTGCCCTTCCGCCGCTAGGTTGATTGCGGCGGCACCTTCGAGGAACGGCAGGATCTTGGTGGAGTACTCGAACCACTGGATGAGGGCCACAGTCGACGGCAACGGCGCGGTGCCCGGGACCACCGAACGATCGAGCCCCAATCCCGCGCAGAAATCGAGAAATAACTCCGGATGCGGCTTGGTCCCCGACAGCGCGCCGGTCTCTTCTTCGTAGAGTGACTCGGCGAGCTTCACGCGCTCGGAGCGGTTCGGACAGCGCGAATGCAGAGCGGACACGGCGCGGGGAAACTCTACCACTTGCAGAAAGAACTGGCATGCAAAGCCGCGCACCGCAGGGAGCGACAACCGACCGTCCGCAATCTTGAACCACAGCGGATGTCTGCCGAAGCTGCGGCCAGCGCGGATCTCGTTCAGCAACGACTCGGCGAACTCGGCGCTGCTTTCACTCATCTCCGCATTTCCACTCATTGGTGTACCGAACATACCATCGCGGCACGCACCCTACTACGTCGCCGCGGTCGAAGCTGTGCATCAAGTCCGCGTATCACAGGTCAGGCTTCCTCACGTAAACCGAGATCGCGCTCGTACAGGGGAAGGAGCCGGTCTGGAATACTATCCGACGGTCTCGTGCCCACCGGCACAGCCCCCATCGATCGATAGAAGCCGTCGGCGTTCGGGTCGCCTTGAATCACCATTGTTCTGAAACCACTCCGGTGTGCCGTCTCGATCGCGTGGCGCATCAACCGTCGACCGTAGCCGCGTCCGATGCAGGCAGGCTCAACAAACAAGAACCCCAACTCAACCTCGTGCGCGGAGAGTGGAGCGAGCATGTAGAACCCGATGATTTCACCCTGCACCTCGGCGACGTTCACCGGCTGCTGCTCGATGTCTTCGCCGGTCACCGTCAGCTCGGTCACGCACGCTGCCATGAAAGCTCGGTCGTAGCCCCAGTACCCTTTCGATCGCAGCGCCAAGGCGGAGAGGATGGGCGCTTCCGCGGCGGCCGCGGGGCGGATGACTGGTTGCTCAGCAATTGCGACCATTGCGGTTTCACCACGGCAAGTGATCGAGATCGACGTTGCCGCCGCTCAGCATCACTCCGACAACACCGCCGCCAGCGCCACCGCGGCACTCGGCTCGATGAGCAGCTTGGCACGCTCCCACGCCAGCCGCATCGTGCTGATGATCTCCGCCTCGCTCACGGTGACCACGCGTTCGACGTGATCGCGGATGATCGGCCAGGTGTGCAAGCCGAGGCTGGTAAGCAAGCCGTCGGCGATCGTCTGCGGCGCGGTCTGGGGCATCAACGTCCCGGCAGCCAACGAGCGCGCGGCATCGTCGGCGCCGGCGGGCTCCGCCGCGAACATGCGGATCGATGGGTGCGATGCCTTGGCGGCAATGCACGAGCCGGAGAGCAGACCGCCGCCGCCGACGGGGACGACGATGGCGTCGAGCTGCGCGACTTGATCGAGCAGCTCAAGCGCCGCGGTGCCCTGTCCGGCGATCACGTCGGGGTGATCGTAGGGCGGGATGAGTGTGCCGCCGGTCTCGGCGAGTAGGGCGGCCGCCGTTGCCTCGCGCGCCTCGAGCGTCGGCAGGCAATCGATGATGCGGCCGCCGTACTCCTGCACGGCTCGGCGCTTCACAGCGGAGGCGGTGGCCGGCATGACGATGTGCGCCGCGATGCCGCGCAGCTTCGCGGCCAGTGCCACTGCCTGCGCGTGATTGCCGGAGCTATGGGTGATCACGCCTCGTGCGGCGACGGCGTCGGACAACTGTGCGATGGCGTTCCACGCGCCGCGGAACTTAAACGCACCGACCCGTTGCAGGTGCTCGCATTTGAAAAACAGACGCCGTCCGGCGAGGCGATCGAGCGTCGCACATGTTGCGACCGGGGTGCGGTGCGCGATGCCGTCTAGGCGGCGCGCCGCAGCGCGCACAGCATCGAGATTAACGGGATGTCGGCTCATGGGGCCGCTGTCACTGAATCTGTCCGCAGTGGGACAGCCGTCCGCTGCCCAACAACGTGCGGCGCAGTCACAAAGGCGGTGACACCGGCAGCTGTGAGCAGCAGACCAGCCCACTGAAAGGCGGTAGGTACCTCACCAAGCAACACGAAGCTGGCACCGAGCGACAGCACCGGAATCGACGGCACGACGATGGCCGTCGAGCGCGCCAGGTCGAGCCGGGTGATCGCTTGATACCAAAGGAGTGTGCCGACGTAGAAGAGGACAATGCCCTGCAACGCGAGCAGCGGCAGCAGCGACAAGAGGTCCGTAGGCGCAGGCAGCGTCGTGGCGCCACCACCCGCCAGCCAGATGAGCGCCAGCAGGACGCCGCCGTTGACGTAGCGTGCACCGGTCAGCACGTGCGGCGAGACTGTGGTGAGGCGGCGCAGCACGACGAGGTGCGACATCTGCCAACACAACGGGGTCAGCAGCAACGCCCACACGCCGGCCGAGGGCGACACGCCGCGGCCGCCGACCGCCAGCGCAATGCCCAAGAGGAGCACGCCGATAGCCATCACCCGCCGCAGCGTCGGCCGATGCCCCAGGAAGATCCACGACAACAACAGTGAGTATGCGGGCTCGGTCTGCAGGCAGAGCACGGTCTCGATCGCCGTGGTTCGGCGCGCACCATAGAAGAAGAGCAGGAACGCGCAGGCGGTTCCGAGTGTGCCGACGATGAACAAGCGCGGCCCCGTATCACGTCGCACGAGAAATCCCAGGTCGCCGCGCATACCGAGGACCAGCGCCGCAAACAGGCCGGCAAACACGGTGGTCGCGGTCGCGACGAAAAATGAATCGCTGCGATCCGTCGTGAGCTTGGCGACCGCGGGCACGAATGCCCCGTTGGCGGCGCACAGCGCGGCGAACAGCAACCCCAGACGTTCTTGGCTCATCACTTGCGGCACTCTACCGGGTGCCGCCTTCAGCTTGCAACGCGTGCGTATCTCCGTCACCCCGTTGCGTAGGCTCCGCACCCATGGAACAACGGGCGACACAAGAAGAACACGGCATCGCGACACGAAGGGAGAGCAACATGGCGAAGCATCCGATTCGGTTTGGCGTGCAGACGGGGCAGCAGAGTGTCGAGTGGGCGCAGATGCTCGACCTGTGGAAGAAGGCCGACGCCTGGGGCTACGACTCCCTGTGGAACTTCGACCACTTCTACCCGATCTTCGTCGACCCGGAAGGCCCCTGCTTCGAAGGCTGGACGACGCTCAGCGCGTTGGCGCAGGCCACCAAGCGCGCGCGCATCGGCCACTTGGTGAACGGCAACACGTATCGCCACCCGTGTGTCACCGCGAAGATGGCGGCAACGCTTGATCACATCAGTGGCGGCCGGCTCAACTTCGGCATCGGCGCCGGCTGGTTCGAGCTGGAGCACCAGAACTTCGGCATCGACTTCAAAACCGTCCCCGGCCGTCTCGCTGCACTCGATGAGGCCTGCCAGATCATCCGCGGCATGTTCACGCAGCCGAAGACCACCGTGCACGGCAAGCACTATACGGTGACCGACGCCATGTGCCTCCCGAAGCCCGTGCAGCAGCCGCATCCGCCCATCATGATCGGCGGCGTCGGCAAGCAAGTGCTCCTGAAGATCGTCGCCAAACACGCCGACATGTGGAACGCCAGCGGCAGCACCGAGCTCATGCAGGAGCTCATCGGCGTCATCAAGAAACACGGCGACACGGTGAAGCGCGACACCGATCAGATCGAGAAGACGGTGATGATCCCGCTCGCGTATAAGGCTGCGGCGCCGCGCCAGGACTTCATGTGCAACCTGATCGCCAACATGCGGCAGACGACGCCGGAAGCGGCGCGCAAACAAATCATGATCGGCGACAAACAGGAGTGCCTCGATACCATCGAGCGCTACACGAAGGTCGGCGTGACGCACTTCATCTTCATGGTCTTCGCGCCGTACTTCGAGGATGAGATCCAAGGCTTCGCCGAAGACGTCATCCCGGCGGTGCGGCGGGCGTAGCTCTTGCGGGGTCCGCTGTGCGGACCATTCCCTCGCTGCAAACCGGTCCGCACAGCGGACCCTACGGTTCAATCGCTGCGCATCGATTTCGGCACCAGTCGGTAGATCGGCCCGGCCGGCACGATGTCAAAGTGCTCCCTGATGCCGTCGAGGTCATAGTAGCGATAGGTGTCAGCGAGAAAGAGGTTCGGCTTCCGGCCGTACGGGAGCATCATCGGGAGTTGCGTTTTCTCGGCTTCGAGGTGCACCACCTCGACGTCCGGTCGCGCCTGCTCCACCACCTGCAGGTAGCGCAGCACCGCCCACGGACCGTAGTCCGCGAACAGTACGCCGCCTTCGGGTAGAGCCTGTAGCATTCCCTCAGCGTAGGCGCGCGCGCCATCTTCATTCTGCTTCCACGGCGAGAGCACGTACGCGAGATTGTCGCGGCCAGGCAGCGGCCGAAAGTCGGGGACGTTGTGCACAAGGCGGCGTGCGATGGCCGGCGCCGCTGCATACAGCACGATCGGTGCGACGACTGTAGCGACCGCGACGGCAACTCGGCGGTGAGAGAGTCCTGAGCACCAGCGCGTCCACAGCACCTCGAACGCCGGCGTCATGCCTAGTGCAAACACGACGTACGCCTGCAGGTAGTAATGCAGGTTCCAGACATAGGCCCCACCTACCTCAGGGTCCAAGGCGCCAAGGAGAAAGGCGACCGTGCCGAGAATGATGAGCGTGATAGCCGCCGCGGCGGCTCGATCACGACGCCACAAGTGCAGCAGCCCGGCGACACCAACTGCACTGGTGAGGGGAAACTGGTAGAGCCCGAGTCCCACTCCCCAGCCCAAGCCACGTAGCAGGACGGTCGGATGCGTCACTGCATACGCCAGGCCTGCAACGAAGCCTGCGATCGTGCCGCCCGTGGCCTCGGTGCTCGCTGAACGAAGCATCAGCAACACGTACGGGAGCAGACCGAGACCGAAGGCGAGCGACGCCACCACGAGCGTGCGTCCGACGGCGCGGCGCTGCGACCACGC
>JBGQHM010000248.1:0-10209 GCA_041497995.1 Binatia bacterium
AGAAGGTGGTGGCCGCGTTGCAGAAGAAGTTCGGCAATCCCACCGAAATCTCGGAGCGCGGCGCATTCTGGCGTGGAGAGCATACGACGGTGTCGCTCAATACCAAAGCCAGGACGTTTGCCTTCATGGATCGAGCGCTGAACGACGGGGTGCAGACACGGCTGTACGTGTATGTGATGACCCATCAGGGGGAAACGGAAGCAGCGGCGGTACAGGCACCGCCAGTGCAAGCACCCGCGGCGCAAGCCGAGCTGACCCCCGTTCCGACACCGCAGTGAGGGGCTGCGGCCAGCGTGCGGCGGCCCGTGCCAACCCTACAATGGACTTGTCGTTCAGGGCAGTATGTAGCTTCCGATTCCGGCCAGGTGTCCTCCTGCTGCTCGTGGCGGGGCTGAGCGCGTGTGCCCTGCACAAGCCGCCGGCTGGCCCGCAACCGTGGTTCACCGAGGAGCGCATCGCGACTGGAGGCCATAACCCGTTCGGCGTGGCCGTTGCCGATCTGAACGGAGACGGCCGGCCGGACCTGGCAGTCAGCAATGCGGCGAGTGAGTACGTCTCAGTGTTTCTGGGCACGGGTCCTGGGCGTTTTGCATCACCCCCGGTGCCGGCACCAGGACCGGACATCGGGGACGCTGTGGCGCGCGGCATCGTCGCGACCGATCTCAACAAGGATGGACACGCTGATCTCGTCGTCGCCCAGGTCCAAACGAACAGCGTCTGGGTGTTGCTGGGCGATGGCCACGGCGGTTGGAAGGGCACACAGTACGCGGCCGGTTTTGCACCGTTCAACGTCGCTGTCGGAGACATCAACCAGGATGGCATCTTGGACATCGTAGTGGCGGACGAGAGCAACGCCCCAGCCTTCCAAGGCAAGGGTCAAGTGTCCTTGCTTTTCGGGGACGGCACGGGGGGCTTCACCCGTGGCACCACGCTTCTCGGAGGCTCCTATCCGGCTGACGTGACGCTGGCGGACTTCAACGGCGACGGTCACGTGGATGCGGCGGTGGTGAATTGGAAGTCGGCCGACGTTTCGCTGTTTCAGGGTCACGGCGATGGTACGTTCGCCGCGCCGACGTACACACCCTACTCGGGCCCGCCCGCATATTCGCTCGCGGTAGGCGATCTGAATCGCGACGGACGACCCGACCTCGTTGTGGGCGACGTGCTCGGCGGGATCCACATCATGTCCAATAACGGATCGGGAAGTTTCGCGCTGGCGCCACCGCTTGCAGCGGGCCGCGGCTTGCGTTGCGTGATCCTTGCCGACCTCAACGGCGATGGTCTGCTTGACATTGCCACCGCGAACACCGCTGCAGATAGCATCAGCGTGCTGCTCGCGAAGCCGGAGGGTGGGTTCGCTCCCGCCTACCAGACTCCGGTGGGAAGGAAGCCGCGTGTGGTTGCGGCGGCGGACGTGAACGGTGACGGGAAGTTGGATCTCGTGGTCACGAACAGCGGCTCCGACGACGTCTCGGTGCTCATCAACACTGGTGTTCCGCGGTGATTCCGCACATTACTTTGAGAGGAGGATCGTTCCAATGCGGATGAGTACCATGAGGATGCGGGTCACGCTGGCTGGCGCGCTATACATGTGCGTACTCGGTGGCGGGACGGCGTGGGCGCAAGGTACCCCAGCGCCCGCAGCTCCCCAGCCGACGCCGCGGCGGCTGACGGTGGAGGAGCAAGCGCTCTTGAAGAAAATCTTATTGATCGCGTATGCGGACCCGGACGACGGGCCGGCGCCGCTCACGGTGCACTTCTCTGTCGATATCCACTCGGTGGATGACCCCGTGAATCCGAAATACGTCTGGAACTTCGGTGACGACAGCCGTGCGGTGCACGAGCAGAACCCAACGCACACCTTCAAGCGGCCGGGCAAATACCGAGCGACCTTCAAGATTACCGCCGACGGCGAACGCGCGGGCGCAGACGACGTGACGATCATCGTCCAGGAGCCGGAGCACAAGTAGGGCAGAGAGCACGCCTAGTCCGCCTCGCCGCTTGACCGCGCAAGCCGTCAGCGCGGCCCTCGACCGCACTTCTGCATTGACAATCAAAGAGCGCTCGCGGTATCAAACCGAGTGAACCATTTGGAGCTGGCTGAAGCAGTTTGGAGCGGCCTGGAGCTTCCGCACAGGGGAGTTGCGCGAATGCGAAGGAACTTTCTGGGTGGCGTGTTTGCCGTTGGAGTCGCAGGGTTCCTGATAGCCTTGAGTGCCCTGCCGCGTGCGAGCGCAGCCGTCTGCGTCGGCGACTGCAACAACAACGGTGCGGTGACCGCCGGCGAACTGACTAAGATCATTGCCATCATCAACCTCTGCGACGGCGCCGCGGCTGGTTGCGCGGCAGTCCCTGGAACGGACAAGCAATGTACGAACGCCGACAAGAATGGCAACGGCGTGATTTCGGCCGGTGAGCTCACACTGATCATCCAAAACATCAACACCTTCGCCTCGGGCTGCGCGCCGGATACCGGCCCCACAGCGACGCCGACGAACGTGCTACCGACGGTGCCCCCGACCAACGCGCTACCAACATCGACTCCGACCAACGCGCTACCAACGTCGACTCCGACCATCGCGCTACCGACGGCGACGCCAACGACGGCGGCGGGACCGCCGCTCGGCGACCGCGTGTTCCACCTCAACACCCAGGTCGGGCCGGGTACGCCAACACCCAAGCCGGCCTCGGGCTTCTTTAGCTCGCTTGCGGTTGGTATCACCGCGGGAATACCGCAGGGAACGCTGGTTTTGAGCGCCGGTGGCATCGATGCCACCGGGCACGCCACGGTCACGCTAGGAAATGCACCGGCGTTCACTCAGACGGACATCTCGTTGGGTGGTATATCGCTGTGCACCAAACTCGAGTCATGCACCGGTACGCTCAACTGCAACGGCGGCGCCAACGTCGATTTGCTGGTGTCACTCGACAGCCTCAGGCCTGGTTTGAGTTGCCTCCAGAATGGCGTGGGTCTTCCCGCTGGGTCCACGAATCTCTGTGTGGCGCCGACGCCCCCGAAGGCGGGGACACCGACACCGGCGCCGCTGCCGTGTTGCAGTAACGCCTGCGAAGGCATCTGCTCGTCGTCCCCCTCTTTGACCCCTGGGCTGCCGACACCCACGCCGTGTACGAACAGCGGCAACAGCCCTGTGACCACGGTGGGTGCCAACCCGGGAACCGATAGCGGTTCAGGGGCTATGGCGATGCTCTGCATGCAACGAATCGTTACGCTACCGCTGGTCCGGGGTACACCGAACGATTGCACGACGGCGGACTACTCAACGGCGACGCTGACACCGCAATACTATACGACCGGCAACGCGACGGCGCAGACGCTCCACCACTGCGCTCAAAACACCGGCGCCTCGGCGGCCAACAAGGTGCCGAAGTTCGCCAAGGTCGGAACAGATTTCAGCTGTGCCAACTGGACGACGGCGAACGGTCCTGGCGTCCTTGCCTTCGCCATTCCGTCGGAGGAGGGTTCCGACGTGTTCAAAGGCGATGGGGCGAACGCAGGGCTGTGGAGCGACAAGTAGAATCGTAGGATCCAACAAGAACGCGAATGTGGCGGGTCGCCGCGGACAGTTCGTTCGGGAGGCCTTCCCCTTGTGCGTTCATCGACGCCGCACGCGCCAAAGGGCTGCAGTCGCGTCGACCGGCTCCCGCGCCATGCCGCCTCTCAACCAGAGATCGTGCCTGAGCTTGTTGGTCTCAAGGATCTCTGCCATTAACCGCCCTATGCAACTGTCGCAACTGGGCGTCCGCACCGGACGCATAGGGGAGCCCCTTCGGCGAGCAGTGGCGGCCGCGGTGGCGATGACCATCATCTTCTTGCTCCTGCCGTCGTGCATGTCCCGGTCAGGAAACACGGCGAAGCGCGATGCCGAAGCGGGCGGCGTCGGGCCGGCCGCGAAACGGCTCCTGCACAGCGCCAGCAGCGAAGACGATCCGAGCCAACACGATTCCACTGTCGCTGCGCTCGTCGCGCTGGGGTCGCCTGGGATTCCCTCTCTGTCCAAGGCGCTCGAGAATGACCCCGACGAGAATGTCCGGCTCGTCGCCGTCGAGGCGCTCAGCAAGATGCGCGGCCCGGGGGTGGTGGATGCGCTGCTCGGCGCGTTGCACGACAAGAGCGAGGACGTGCGACTCCAAGCCGTGACGGCGCTCGGAGTCATTGCCGACCGGCGCGCCGTGCAACCTCTGCTCGATCAATTCGCCAAGGACGACAACCCGCAGGTACGCTATGAGTGCCTCACCAGCCTCGGGCTGATCGGCGACCCGGCGGCTGTCGACGTGCTGGTGAAAGGGACGACCGACAGCGACTATGGGGTGCGCATGTGGTCGATCGACGCACTCTGCCAGATGAATGACTCGCACGCGCCCGCGTTGGTCGTCACGCTGATGCGGGATCCTGACCAGTATGTGCGGCAACACGTGATCGAATCATGCGGCGATGCGTTCAATACTCCGGAAGGACGCACGACGTTGATCGCCCTGGCCATCGATGCGGATCGGTTTGAGACCACGGTTTGGGCGCGGCGGCACCTGATGGAGTACCTCGCACAGAACAGCGGCGGCCCCGGCCTGCGCGATCAAATGCGTACCGCGGCGCTCCATGACCTGCGTGGGGCACATGCCGCGCCGGCTGCGCTGCTATTGGGAGATCTGGGCGACCGGGCCGCCACGGAGCCTTTGATCAAAGCGCTGCGCGATCCGGACCGGTTGGTACGTCACCACGCCGCCTTTGTGCTGGCGAAGGTTGGCGACCGCCGTGGGGTCCCGGCGTTGATTGCGGCGTTGAACGATCCGGTAGGCCTGGTTGCCGCCAGCGCGTATAACTCGCTGCAGTGGTTTGCCGAAGATGGCGATCCGCGCGCGCAACAGGCGGTGCGAAACTACAAGGGTAAACGGTTCGCTGATCGGCTTCCTCGCTCTTGAGCGACCAAGCACGGCGCCACAAATGGAAAAGGCCTCGGATTTCTCCAAGGCCTTTTCGCGCCCGCTTTACACGAAGGTCGATGCCTTACGGGCAAGGGGCGGTGTCTTGACAGGTCGGTGTATCGGTTCCACCCGCACAGATGCAACAGGCTGCCGTCGCTGCGTTGACGTCGCACACAATCGTGTCGCCTGGGCTTGTCCGAGTACAGTCCGCGTTTGAGGTGCATGGCGTGGGCTGACAGGCGCCTGGAGGCAGTACGCAGCTGTCTTGCGCAGGGCAGTTGGTGTCCGTCGTGCACGCAAATTGAGAGTCGACCGGCACGGCGAAGCCCGCCAGCGCGTAAATGTCACCGTCAATGCAGCCGTTCCCGCTTACCAACGGGACAGAGGTGCAATCAGCGGGGTTCGAGCCGGCCTTGTGCAGTCTGAGCAGGCCGATGCCGATTGAACGGGTGAAGATTTGCGACGACAGCGCGCCGAAGAGAGCCCCCGCACCGATCTTAGGTTTCCCGCCGGCGCCGGGAAAACCGGCGACGCCGCCCGTAAGATTGAACGGAATGCCTGCCGCTGCCTCGAACGGAAGAGCGGTGGCGCAATCGGTGGGACCGATGCACGGAATGTTGCTGCCCACGGCGCGCAAATCCAACTCGAGTACGTGATTCGTCGCGTTGCATGGCGACCCGCCGCAGGTGACCTTCTTCATAACCAACGTGATGGAGATGCCGCCCGAACCCTTCGCCTTGGTGGCCGCGACAACTACCTTGCTGCTGGGCTTGCACGGAATGACGTTCACAGTCTGAGAACCGATCAAAGGGCTATGAGTGCAACCCTCCATGTCGATGTTGGTCGGATTCTGGTCGTCCTCGATGATTTGTGACGTATAGCCGGCTGCGTGCGCCGCGCGCACCGGGAGCGACAAAGCCGCAGCCGCCGCCACGGCAACCCACAAAGGCTTGCGAACCTTCATAATCTCAGATCCTCCTCCAGCAAGATTTCCCCGACGGTACCACCGCCGCTGAAGTAGTGTCAATCAGAATTTTTCCCATGTTTTCCATGTTGGGTGACGCTCGGAGAATGGACGCCAAAGTCTCTTGACTGACCTCCGCCGACCCCCGACAATCGACGACACATCGGAACAGCATGGGCAGGGGCGATCACGAGGAGGTCGAGATGGCGAGCTTCGAGCAGAGGATGTCGCGTGCACTGGCCGTGTTGCTGGGTATGATGATCATCGGCTCGGCCTCGACCGCGCGGGCCTTCCCTTCCGGCGTCTCGACAGCCAACTTCGGCCCGCTCGGCTGTAATCAGTGCCATACCGGCGGCCAGACGCCGACCGTGACCCTCGTGGGCCCGGGGACAGTCGCGCCCGGGTCGACGACCGAGTACACGCTGGCCATCACCGCCGTCGGCACGCAGACGCTTGGCGGCTTCAACGTCTCCAGCACCTTCGGCACGCTGGCCACCGGCGGCGCTAACGCCAGTCATACGCAACCGACGACTGGTGCGGATGGACGTCGGGAGATCACACACTTCGACCCCAAACCGGCGAGCGGCGGCGCGATCAGCTTCTCGTTTCTGTGGACGGCTCCGGACTCATTCACCAGTGTGACACTCAATGCCTGGGGAAACGCGGTCAACGGCAACGCGTCCCCCACTGGCGACCTGTCAGTCATGGTCAGCCTGGTTGTCGCCTCCAGCATGCCGGGCCCGAACCCGACGAATACCCCGACGCCGACACCGATCCCGACTCCCACGCCCGTCGTGCACGATGTGGTGGTGTCTGCGGTCAAGCCGCTCAACCTGAGTATCGCTGCCGGCAAGACCGCCGTGGCGAAAAACCTCTCCGTCAAGGTCACTAACGCCGATCCGAAGAACAGCGCGGGGCTGGTTGCCGTGCTCAACGTCACGAGCGACTGCCCGACTGGTGTCACCGCCGGTCCGGCCACCTTCGGCGGCGTACCTGGTGGGGTGTTCCTCAAAGCCGGCCAATCGAAGACGGCGAAGGTGGCGGTGAATGTTACCAGCGACGCCTTCACCACGCTCAACCACACGGCCGCCGGACGCTGCACGCTGACGCTCTCTGCGACCTCATCGCTCGCAACCAGCGATCCGAATCCGAGCAACAACAGCGTCACCGCCGAGATCAACGTCACCGACAAGAACGATCCCGATCAGGCTACGGTGGATGAATCATTCACGCTGAGCCTCGCACCACTGAAGATCAGCATTCCTGCCGGTGAGACATCGAAGCTGAAGACGATTAAACCCACGGTCGGCAATGCGGATATTCTGCCGGTGCCGGCGAGTCCCGGAGACGCTATCAGCATCACCGCCACCGATGGCGACTGCCCTCCCGGGACGGTTGGGATGGCGGTGCCCGCTTCGGTGACGGTCAAGGGCGGGAAGAAGCAGGCGGTTGCGCTGACCCTCACGATCGACGGCAACCAGTTCACGACGGGCAGTAGCAAGTCGCCGGCACGTTGCACGGCGGAGGTGACAGCCACCGGCGCGGCCGATCCGGATCCCGATCCGACGAACAACACGACGAAGCTCGTCATCGACGTCATCGACAACAACGACTTCTAGGGGCTGCGGCCAGCGTCCTTCTATGGACCGCTCCCGCTGGTCGCTATGGGCGGCCCTCGCAAGAAATTGACTCAGGCGCAACAGGCTCCCACTCGCAAGCGCCTAGCAGCGACGCCTGACCAGCGAGAAGACAGGCCAGAGCCTGCGCTCCTCGACTGATCACTCGTCACTCATCACTGGTTCTTTCTTGTCGCTGCGTCCGCCAAGTGGTACACCGAACGGGCACTGGCGAGGAGGCTGCAATGCGCGCAACGCGGCGACGAGTGAATCGCGGTAGCAGGAAGGGGCCGGGGCGGACGTGATGCAGCCGGACGCGGTTGCGCGCTTTCTGGTCACTGCCTTCTTCGCTGTCGTATTCACCCAGTCTGCGATCGACAAACTGACCGACCGCGACGGCAACATCGCCTACTTCAGCGACCACTTCAAAAGCAGCCCGCTACCGATCGCAGCGGTCCCGCTGCTGTTCTGGATGCTCACGCTTCTCGAAGGAACGGCTGGTGTGCTCTGCACCCTGGGGCTCCTGCTCGGCGACTTCTTGGGCAAAGGCTTCAGCGTCTCTGCGTGCGGTGTCAGCATCGGGGGCGTCGCCCTGCTGGCTCTGCTCGTCGGCCAGCGTCTGGCGAAAGACTACGCCGGCGCAGCTGTCATCGCCGCGTACTTCGCCGTGGCGTTGATCGGGCTGCGATTCTTCTGATGAAGAAGGCGGAGATCACGAAAGCACGAAAGGGAGAGAGCACGAAGGGGAACTCCTCTCTCGTGCTTTCCCCATTTCGTGTTTTCGTGATTCTCCGAACGAAGCCATGCAAGCCCTGAACGGATTGCGAATCCTCGACCTCACCCAGTTCGAGGCGGGCACGGCGTGCACGGAGTTGCTCGCCTTCCTCGGGGCAGAGGTCATCAAGGTGGAGCCGCCGCGTCACGGCGAGCCAGGACGGTCGTCGTTCGGGGTGCGACCTGGCAAGGACTCCGTCTACTTCCTGGTGCTGAATGCCAGCAAGCGCAGCGTCACGCTCAATCTACGCACGCCCGAAGGCGTTGCCATCTTCAAGCGGCTGGTGCCCCACTTCGACATTCTCGTCGAGAACTTCGCGTTCGGCGTCATGGACCGTCTCAGCTTGGACTACGCCACGTTGCGCGCCCTCCATCCGCCGCTGATCTACGCAAGCATCAAAGGCTTCGGCACCTACGGGCCGTATGCAGCGTACAAGTGCTTCGACACCATCGCGCAAGCTGCAGGCGGCGCGCTCAGCGTCACCGGGTTCCCGGACTCACCGCCGTGCTCACCGGGACCGACGCTCGGCGACACGGGCACTGGGGTGCACGCCGCGGTCGGCATCCTCGCGGCCGTCGTGCAACGCCAACACACGGGCGTGGGGCAGAGGGTTGAGGTGGCGATGCAGGATGCCGTCGTCAACTTCATGCGCGTTCGCATGCTGAGCCAGTATCTTACCAACCAGCCCGTGGCGCGTGCGGGCAACAGTGTCCCGCAGCTCGTGCCGATCGATCTCTACCCCTGTGCACCGGGTGGCCCGAATGACTACGTGTACATCTTCCTCACGACGACCGAGATGTGGAATGCACTGCTGCGCTGCATCGGTCGCGACGATTTGGTTGGCGACCCGCGCTACACGGAGATTCCGGAGCGTAACAAGCACCGCGAAACGATCGTCGAGATGATCGCGACGTGGACCCGCCGGCGCGACAAGTGGGAGGCGATGCACACGCTGGCCAAGGCCGGCGTGCCGTGCAGCGCCGTGTTCGATACCGCGGACGTGATCAACGATCCACACCTGCGCGAACGCGGCATGATCGTCGACGTCGACCACCCGCGCTCCGGTCCCATGCGCATGCCGGGCAACCCGCTCCAGCTATCCGACTCACCCACCGAGATCAGGCCCGCGCCACTCCTCGGCGAAGCCACCGAGGAGGTGCTCGAGCGCTTCCTCGGGATGGGCACTGCTGAGGTGGCGGTGTTGCGTGACAAGGGTATTGTGTAGTAAGTTATGAGAAAAGATTCGAACACGAAAGCACGAAAGGGCGAAAGCACGAAACTTGAGAAGCGCCAGCCATGGGCTATGAGTTTGAAGCCTTGTCGGGACGGATCTTGGCAGCGGCAATTGACGTTAATCGAGCCTTGGGGCCGGGCTTTCTGGAAAGCATCTACGAGAATGCGCTTGTGGTGGCTCTCACTAACCGCCGCATTCGCTTTCAAAAACAACACGAGGTCCGCGTGTCGTTTGACGGGCAGGAAGTCGGTCTGCATCGCCTGGATCTGCTCGTCGATGATCGAGTTGTTGTGGAGATCAAAGCCGTCAAGGCACTCGATGAGATTCACTTTGCCCAGCTCAAGTCGTATCTGCGAGCCACCCATCTCCACACCGGCCTCCTCCTGAACTTCAATGCTCCGACCTTAGTTGTGAAGCGCGTGGTCCTGTGACGTCCCTCCCTTTCGTGCTTTCGTGATTCTCTTTTCTGTGATTCACGTCAGAGCGTGGTAATGCCCCTCACGCCGCTCCACACTCGTTCGGTCTCGCTGCGCCTCGGTTGGGGCGACGGTGGGTGCCTGGTTGCGCACGGGCGGATCTTCGATTTGCGCAAGCGTGGCGTTGTGCCGCTGGCGGGCAAGCTGCAAGGCCCGGGCGTGGTGCATGACATGGCGGTACGCTTGCAGCTCGACTATCCGAG
>JBGQHM010000249.1:0-10203 GCA_041497995.1 Binatia bacterium
AACAGAGCTCGGTGACCCGGTGCCCGAGCCAAAGAAGCGCCGGCTCATGTCCGCGTGAGGGGCTCGCCGAACAAGGCGATGGAGACCGACGCGAAAAGAACGCGCGGCTCATCGCCACGACGTTCGCAGGTGAGAGATGCGCCATAGCAGAGGACCTTATGATACCCAGCGAACTAGGTGGGTCTCAACGCAGCGTGCCACCCACGGTCGTGGCGACGGGGCCTGCGCAGAACGGGACGCTGAGATTGCCGGCGTATCCTTTTGCACGATACGCGGCTCGCTGTAGAGCTTCGACTTCAAACGTAGGGCGGCAGAAGTGAGCATGGGATGACAGCACGGTGATGTTTACGTGAGTGATTCCATTGATGATGTCCTCGCTCGAGTATCTGTTCAGTGTCGCGATCCCTGGCGACCGGAAGCTGCGTCGCGGTTCGAAATCGACAAGCAGCATGGTCTCTGTTCTGGCGCCTGGCATTCACGGGAGTTCCTTGAAGGAACGCAGGTAGAAATACAATCGCTCGCATAGGCGAACCTAGTCGTGGTCGGGCGGGGCTTGCAATGGGATGCCCGCCCAGGAATCATCGCCGCGTGTCCGCACCTACACCACGCAGCACCCTTACACCGTTCGCCACTACCGATCCGGCGAAGCTACCAGAGCTCCTAAGAGCCGCTATTGCAGCGGTGAGCGGACTAACCAACCAGGAGGCAACAGATGGTCACAGTAATCGCAACACTGAAAGTGAAGGCCGGAAACGAAGCCGCGATGGAGAAGGCGGCGCGTGAGATGATCGCCCACGTCAAAGCGAACGAACCGGGAACGCAGACCTACGTGCTGCACCGGTCGACCGGTGATCCGACGGAGTTCGTCTTCTACGAGGTCTACGCCGACCAAGGCGCGTTGGCGGTGCACGGCGGCAGCGAGCAGATGCAGAAGTTCTTCGGCCTCGCCGGAGGCCTGCTCGAGGGCCGGCCGGAGATCAAGATGTACGAACAGATCGACGGGAAGAAGTAGCGCCGTGAGGCGTCCGGCAGCGGCGTGATCTCCGATCAGCAACCAGGGCCGGCGGCGGAGTACACGCGGCGACTGACGGCGCAGCAGGCGCTGGCACGCCGGCTCGCGCGCCTCGAGCGGCAGATCTCCATCTCCCGGCTCGGCGTGTTCCTTGCCGGTGCGGTCGTCGCCTTCCTTGCAATTGATCGCCACGCTTTCTCGCTGTGGTGGATCGCGGCGCCGGTCGCGGTCTTCCTCGGCTTGGTGCTCTTCCACGAGCGCGTCATCACGCAGCGCCGCCGCGCCGACCGAGCCGTTACTTTCTACGAACGCGGCTTGGCCCGCATCGATGATCGATGGACCGGAACCGGTGAGAGCGGCGAACGCTTTCTTGATCCATCGCATCCGTACGCCGACGACCTCGATCTGTTCGGGCGCGGTTCGCTGTTCGAGCTGTTGTGCACGGCCCGGACCCGCGCCGGCGAGGACACGCTCGCCGCATGGCTACGCGGTCCCGCCTCACCGGACCTCATCCGCTCCCGCCAACTTGCGGTGAGCGAGTTGCAGCCTCGGCTCGACCTGCGCGAGGACCTTGCGGTACTGGGCATTGACGTACGCGCCGGACTCGACCCGGACGCGCTGGTCAGTTGGGCGAAAGCAATTCCGACGCCGGCGCCACCGACAATACGCGCCGGCGCCGCGATGCTGGTGAGTCTGCTCATGCTTACCGCGGTCGGCTGGTTGGCGGGCCTCACTGGGCCACAGCCAATTGTCGTCGTGCTCGCGGCCGAGCTCGTGGTCGGCGTTGGCATGCGCCGTCGCGTCGTCCGTGTCATGCATACGGTGCAGCGTCCCGGCCGCGACCTGCGACTCCTCGCGCAGCTCCTGGCACGCCTCGAGGCGGAGCGCTTCTCGTCGCCGCACCTCGCGCATCTGCGCGCCACGCTCGATACCGATGGCCGACCGCCCTCGATCCAAATCGCACGCCTCCATCGCCTCATCCATTTGCTGGACGCGCGGCAGAATCAGTTCTTCGCACCGCTCGCGGCGCTGCTGCTGTGGACTTCGCAGCTGGCGCTCGCTGTCGATGCATGGCACGCCGCGAACGGGCCGAGCGTCATCCGCTGGCTCGCCACAGTCGGTGAGATCGAAGCACTCGGGGCCTTCGCCAGCTACGCCTACGAACATCCCGGCGACCCGTTCCCGGAAATCGTGGAGACGTCTCCAACATTCGATGGCGAGGCACTGGGGCACCCGTTCCTGCCTGCGGACCGCTGCATCCGTAACGATGTCGGCCTCGGAGCGGATCTCCGTCTGCTCGTGGTCAGCGGCTCGAACATGTCCGGCAAGAGCACGCTGCTACGCACGGTCGGGACGAATACGGTGTTGGCACTCGCCGGGGCCCCAGTCCGGGCGCGACGGCTGCGCGTGTCGCCACTCGCCGTCGGCGCGTCGATCCGCCTCAACGACTCGCTACAAGCAGGCACGTCGCGCTTCTACGCCGAGATCACGCGGTTGCGGCAGCTCATGGACCTCGCAAGTGGACCACTGCCCCTGCTCTTCCTGCTCGACGAGATTCTCCATGGCACCAACTCTCATGATCGCGGCATCGGCGCCGCCGCGGTCGTGCGTGGTTTCATCGAGCGCGGCGCCATCGGTCTCGTGACCACACACGACCTGGCGCTCGCTCACATTGCCGACATGCTCAACGGACATGCTATCAACGTGCACTTCGAAGATCACCTCGAGGACGGCAAGATGATTTTCGACTACTGCATGCGTCCGGGCGTCGTGGAGAAGAGCAACGCCGTAGCCCTCATGCGCGCGGTGGGACTGGACGTGTAGCGTGGCCGTTCGTCTGCAGAAGGAGATCCCCACCGAGGCGCTCCTCAGTTTGCTCGAACGCCGTGCGCCGCGTCCGCTCTCCATCCCGGAGATGACGCGCATGCTCGACCTCGAGCACTACGACCGCAAACAGCTCCGGGCCGCGTTGGAGGCGGCGGTGGCGCGTCACACCCTCCGACGGATCGGCAAGACGCGCTACCAATGGCTCCGCGAGGTCGACCGCACCGCGGGTGCGCGCACCCCGGACGCACGCGCTAGGCGACGCCCGGCGGACGGGCCGCGGATCGAAGGGCACTACACCCGCGTGCGTGCCGGTTACGGCTTCGTCGAGGCACTGGGACGGGCAGCTGAGCGCTTCTCGCGCGACATCTTGATCCCCGCGGGCATGGAAGGGTCGGCATTGCATGGCGATCGTGTCGCAGTCGAGATCGTCCGCCGCGATGTGCGGGCGCGGCGCTTCCTCGGACGCATTACGGCCGTGACCGGCCGCGTGCACGAGCAGATCATCGGCACCGTGGAGCGCAGCCGCACGGGCTGGCTGTTGGTTCCGGAAAGCGAGCTGTTGCCGCCGGTGGAAATCATCGGCGGCGACCCGCCCCGACACGAGGACATCGGCCAGGTCGCTCTCGTGCGTCTCACGCGCTTCCCGACACCAACACACGTTCCAGGCGGCGAGCTGACCGAGATCTTGGGCGCCGCCGACGATCCCGAAGTGCAATTTCTCACCATCGCGTTCGAACATGGGCTGCGCATCGAGTTTCCCCCGGACGTGCTGGGCGAAGCCGCGTCATTTCCTACGGATCCGTCGCCCGCCGACTTCGTCGGCCGCGAAGATCTGCGCCACCTGCCATTCGTCACCATCGATGGGGAGACGGCCCGCGACTTCGACGACGCAGTGTTTCTGGAAACACTGCCCGGTGGTGCCGCGCGGCTGTGGGTCGCCATCGCCGATGTCGCACATTACGTGCGGCCGGGCTCGGCGCTCGACGTTGAAGCCGCGCGGCGGGGAAACAGCGTCTACTTCCCGGATCGTGCCATTCCCATGCTGCCGCCGCAGCTTTCAAGCCAGCTCTGTTCGCTCAACCCAGGTCGCGACCGCTTGGTGCTGGTGGCCGAGATGTCCTACGACCGCGACGGCCGCCGCGGTGACACGCGCTTCTACCGTGGCCTCATCCGCAGTCAGGCGCGTCTGACCTATACGAAGGTGGCGGCCGTGCTGTCTGCTACCGACACGCCGGAGATTCAAGAGTGGCGCGACGAGCTGCGCACACTACTGCCGCAGCTGCGCGACATGCTCGCGCTCATGCGCACGCTCTACGCCAATCGCGTCGCCGCGGGCTCCCTCGATCTCGATCTGCCTGAAGCGCTGATCGACTTGTCCGAAGAAGGACGCAGCGTCGGCGTGCGCCTACTTGCACGCAACGACGCGCACCGCTTGATCGAGGAGCTCATGCTGGAAGCCAACCGCGCCGTCGCCGCATTCTTGCGCGAGCAGCGGTTCCCCTTCCCCTACCGCATTCACGAGCCACCAGATCCCGACGACATCGACGACCTCAACCAGTTTCTGCAGGTCTTCGGCTTCACCGTGCGTTACGACGGGCAGGTGACGTCGCGCGACGTGCAACGTCTGTTGAATGAACTTCAGGGGCACCGCCTCGCACGCGTGCTGTCACGCCAAGTACTGCGATCGCTGAAGCAGGCGCAGTACACCACAACCAACGTCGGACACTTCGGACTCGCCTTCCCGATCTACTGCCACTTCACGTCGCCCATTCGCCGCTACCCCGACCTGTTGGTGCATCGCCAGCTCGGGCGCTACTTCGATGGGCAGGCGGAGCTCGCCGGCGCTGATGCCGAAGCTATTGAAGCTGGCAGCGTTCAGAGCTCGCAGTGCGAGCGTGAGGCGATGGAAGCAGAGCGGGCTATGCTCGACCTGAAGAAGGCCGAGTTCATGTTGAACCACCTCCTGGAGCCACAGGCCGGAACGATTGTCTCCGTCGTGTCGTTCGGGTTCTTCGTCGAGCTGGACACCGTTCCGATTGAGGGCCTGGTGCGCGCCGACGACCTCACCGACGATCGCTACTACCTCATCGAAGCCGAGCGAGCGTTGAAAGGGATGCGCACGCGCCAGCGGTTCCGGCTGGGCGATCGCGTGCTCGTCGAGGCAACGAATGTCTCACTGCGGCGCAGGCAGATCGATTTCGCGCTTCTGAAGCGGGTGGACGCGGCTGTCGCGGACAACGATTCCCCCACGGCTCGGCGGCGCCCGCGGCGCCAGAAACGGTAGATTCGCCGCCGGCCGTGCCGGCATTCTCAGAGGCAGACCGGCGACGGAGGCCTGTACAAAATCGGATAACAGGCTCTGACTCGGTTGTTCTGTACGATCCGCCCATTCTTGGCCTCGATGTTGCACGGGCGGGGCGCCTGCATGCGACGCCCTTCCAATCTGTCGGCCGCCTATCGAGCCGAAGCCGAGCAGCTGACGGCCGAGCGGTTTGCACCCGCAGTCGGCCTCTTTCTGGTGTGTGCCACCGGATTCGGTATCTTTGAGTACATCTACGACGCGGCTTCCCTCCCCTCTTTTCTCGCTCTGTTCTACATCCAGGTACTGGTTGCACTTGCGGCCGTCATCGGGTCGCGGTGGCTCTTCCGGCAGCGGCTGATGGTACGAACGAGTATCGTCGTGGGGCTGGTGCTTTCGGTGATCCCCCAAATGCAGACCGTGCTGGTCGGCTTGCCCACCGAGCTCATGGGCATCGCCACGGTGTGCACGATGACCGGCATGTCACTGGTGATGCCGTGGGGTCCACGCGGCCAGGCAGTCATCGCCGCTGCAAACCTCATCGCCTACGGATTCACGTTACGCATTAACGGCGCAGTATCCACCGACCCGCTGTTTCTGTTCTTCGCAGTCTCCACCGGCGTCGGGCTCTCGGTACTGGGCGCGCACTATCTCGACCTGCACCGCTTCGCAATCTTTCGCGAAGCGACGCTGTCGGAGGAAGAAGCGTCCATCAACCGCAAGCTGGTAGCGATCGCGAAGGAGATCGGCGCCGAGCTGGGTCGTCCCGACGCACTCGATCGCATCTGCGATTCGACACGCGCCGCGCTGGGATGCGATTGGAGTCTGATCCTCGTGAAGGACGAGACGCTCGGGACTTTCCGCGTCGCCGGCGCCGTGAGCCCGCACACGGAAGCACTGGGGGAGGTCAACGCCTTCCAGTTCACCCCGGACAGCTTTCCCCTCATCGGTCTCATCCTGCGCGACGAGTTAGTCGAGATTCCGCAACCTGGGGCGACCGACTCGGTCACCGCCAGTTTCATGCAGCGTTGGCATACGCGCTACGTGCTAGCCACGAAGCTCACACGCAGCGGCCAGGTCGTCGGCATCCTCGCCGCCGGCGGGGAGGATAAAGTGGACGCCATCTCAGTGCGCGTCCGCCAATTGTTCCGTGGCATCGCGCCGCACGCCGCCATCGCGCTGAACAACGTGCGACTCGTCAGCGACCTGCGCCATGCCGACCAGCTCAAGTCCGAATTTCTTTCGACCATGTCGCACGAGCTGCGGACGCCGCTCAACGTCATCCTCGGATACGCGGAGCTGCTCGGCGACGGTGCCTTCGGCGCATTGTTGGACGATCAACGTGACACCATCGGACGCGTGTACGGCAGCGCGCGCTCGCTGCTGGAGCTCATCAACGCGACGTTGGACGTGAGCCGCATCGAGGCCGGGCGTCTGCCGGTACAGCTCGATGATGTCAGCCTGCATATGCTCTTCGACGACGTCCAAGATGAGCTGAAGCGATTGCCACATGCGCCAGACGTCATCTTACGCTGGTACGTCGCGGCGCTGGAAGGTATGCACGTACGCACCGACGCGAGCAAGCTGAAGATCATCATCAAGAATCTCGTCGGCAACGCGCTGAAGTTCACCGAGTTGGGCGAAGTGTCGGTCCGCGCCGGCTACGATGTGCGCACCGCACGCTTGCATCTCTGGGTTACCGATACCGGTACGGGCATCGCTGCCGACGATCTGGCGCACATCTTCGACATGTTCCGCCAGGTCGGGAAAGGCCGCGACCTCGGTGGGGTCGGCCTTGGCCTCTACATCGTCAAGCGCTTCGTGGATCAGCTCGAAGGCGAGGTCACGGTTACCAGCGCGCCGGGCGAAGGATCGACGTTCAGGGTTGCCATCCCTGCCCTGGCCAGTGCGCCCGAGTCGGCCCTCGAACAACACGCCGCGTAATCAGCGGCCGGCCGCCGCAGTATGAAGATGCGCCGCCAGCTCAGCGGGCGGTACGCGCGCGTTACGTCCCGACGTTGATGGCATGAGGTAGGCCGGGCGGCCGCCAAAGCGGTCGGTAAGCCAACCCGGTTGCGCGTGCCGATCGACCACAGTTCGCCAACCATCGAGTCCCACGAAGCACAGCGCGCCGGGACGGTGGCGACGCACCAAAGACTCGACCCGCCGCAGCCCGGCGACGTACTCGTCGCGCCGCACCTCCGATGCCGCGGCGGTCGCGCGCTTCACGAGGTCGGTCATCCCGATCCCGCGTCGCAACGCATCGAGCGGGTCGCGCTCGGCGACAACCAATCCAGCGGCGCGGGCCGCCGTCCAGAATCGGTTGCCCTTGCGCGCGAACGGGATACCCGCATCAGCGCTGTAGACCGATGGATTGAGGCCGCAGATCAGCAGGCGTAGCCGTGGTCGGACAAAGTCAGGCAGCGTCCGCGCGCGCCGGGCGCACACCCATAACCAGAACGAGTCGTCGAGCGGCTCGATGGTGACACGGTCGAAACCCGCCCCTTCGAGCAACGCCTGGGCGCGCTCCGCGGTAACGCCCGTGAACAGCCGTCCCAGCAGTTCGCCTTTGCTGGAGCGCCGTTCGGCGTCTCCACGCTTCAGCTCGCTCGGCGTCGGCCGCAGCTCTGCCAAATTGACGAGCGACAGCGCAACCGGTGCTCCTGGCTGCAGCGCCGCGTGCAAGCGGGCCAACGCCAGCGGCAACTCGGCACTGGGGACGTGCGCGTAGCAATTGACCGCCCAGGCACCGTCCAAAGACCGGTCGGCCAACGGCAAGGCCACCAGATCACCACGCACGCAGGCCGCGTCGGGGGCACGCTGTCGTGCGTGTGCGACCATGGCCATCGCGACATCCAGGGCGATGACGTTGAAGCCGCGCGTGCTCAACTCCGCGGCGTACCAGCCGGGCCCGCACCCCAAGTCAGCGACCCTGCCGCGGCGACGCACGTGCCGGACGAATGCCTTGAGGCGCCCGTCCTCCACCGCGTTGGGCCGGCGCCGCGCGATCCAATCACGCGCCTGCGCTTCGTAGATCGCAGCCGTTCTGCGGTCCATCAGCAATAGCGACAAGAACGGGATGCTACGACGTTGGGTTGATGTCCACAGCGATCACGGTCGCGTACGGATCGATGACCGACTCCGGCACGCTGATCGTTAGCTCCCCAAACGGATCGGGATTGAGGAGCTCGTCGATGACCGAGCAGCGCGCGGTGTGCAGCAGCTCGGCGCCGGTCGCCAGCGCACGCACCGACGCGACGCGCCGAATCGGGACACCGCGGACCGACACCGTGTCGTACGGCCGCATCAGCGCGTGCAGATAGATGCGCTCGCCCCGGCGTGTGGACGGGCCGTAGAACTGCCAGGGCTCAAGGCCGGGTATTGTCCCGACGATGCTTTCGCCATGGCGCTCCATCCACTGTGCGACGATCTCCAAGCGCTCCACCTGCTCCACCGGTAGGCTGCCGTCGCCTTTCGGGCTCACGTTGAGCAGCAGGTTACCGCCACGGCCGGCCACTTCGCAGAGGCTGTGGATCAACTGCCGCGGCGACTTGTAGTGCGTGTCGCCGGGGCTATAGCCCCAGCTCTCGTTCATCGTCATGCACGTCTCCCACGTCACGGCCGGCGGCTGCGGCGGGATGAATTGCTCGGGCGTGTCGAAGTCGCCGCAACCAGGAAGACGGTCGTTGATCAAGATGTCGGGCTGCAGCGACTTGATCATGGTGTGCAGCTCTGTTGCCTTCCATTTCTCCGGTGGATTGCGTTCCCATTGGCCGTCGAACCAGATGACGTCGATACGGCCGTAGCTGGTGAGCAGCTCACGCACCTGGCCGAACAGCACGTCGAGGTAACGCGCCCACTGCGCTGCCGTCGGCTGTGGCAGAGCGAAGAAGTTGTACGGCTTGTCCGCCTCGGTGAAGGCCGGATAGTCGGGGTGGTGCCAGTCGCTGAGCGAGAAGTACATGCCGATGTGCAGGCCCTCGGCTCGGAACGCGTCGACGTAGGCCCGCACGGCGTCGTTGCCGTAGGGGGCGTGGGGGAGGGAGAAGTCCGACAGCTTGGTATCGAACATGGCGAAGCCGTCGTGATGCTTCGTTGTCAGAACCGCGTACTGCATGCCGAGGCGTTTCGCCAAGCGCGCCCATTCGCGTGGGTCGTACCGCTGCGGGTTGAACACCTTGGCAGCGGCATAGTACTCGTCGATCGAGACACTCTGGCAGCGCGGCAAGGCCGGCGTACCCCCGACCAACGGCCACGACAACTCCCACCCCGGAACGCTGCTGAGTCCCCAGTGAATGAACATGCCGAAGCGGGCGGTATCGAACCAGGTGGCCATGGGTGGGTGCTGCTCGTAGCTCACTTCTTCGGTTCGAAATCCAGCGAGACAGAGTTCAGGCAGTAGCGCAGACCCGTGGGCTGGGGGCCGTCCGGGAAGACGTGGCCGAGGTGCGAGTTGCACGTCGCGCAGTGCGCCTCCGTGCGCCGCATGAACAGGCTGCCGTCCTCTTGCGTGCCGACGTTTTGCGGATCGATCGGCGCAGAGAAGCTCGGCCAGCCGGTTCCCGATTCGTACTTGCTGTCGGAGGCAAACAGCGGAGTGCCGCACGCGACACACTTGTAGATGCCGGGCTCGTGGTTGTCCCAGTGCTGGCCGGTAAAGGCGCGCTCGGTGCCGTGCTTGCGGCACACCGCAAACTGCTCGGGCGTGAGCTGTTCACGCCACTCGTCCTCCGACTTCACGACCTTGTCTCCCATGGGAATGCAGGCTACTCACGCGACCGGCGCCGTGCAAGCAAGCGCAAGTCCGGCAGGGGACGGACGCTCCCTAACGGTCGCGGCTCGGAACGAGTGGCGCGTCGCAGACTTCGGTCCGAGCCACGACCGTTAGGGAGTGGAAGACCGCCGACGCTTGAAAATTCCCGCATGCCCCTCTGGCATCCTTCGTCGACTCCTGATTATTAGAACCGAGCGGAACGGAGAGCGCTGAGCTATGCAACCTATTGGAAACCTGCCGTCGTGCGGCACACGCTTGCAGCGTGCGGTTGGACGGTCCGGCACCTTGGCA
>JBGQHM010000250.1:0-10196 GCA_041497995.1 Binatia bacterium
ATGAGCAGCGGCATCGAAGATTTCGCCAGTGACACGCTGGCGTGGCCGGAGATTCTCACCCACGTCGGCATGAAGCCGCTGCTCTTCCAGCCGGGAACCGGCTACTGCTACAGCAACCCGAGCTTCCTGTTGCTCGGTGCCGTCATCCAACAGCTCACGCAGACGCCGTATGACCAGTTCATGCAGCAACAGGTGTTTACGCCTGCCGCCATGACGACGACGCTCATTCACACACCGACCGACCAACCAAGCAACCTGGCCACGGGCTACGCCTACGACGCGTCGGCAAAAATGTGGACGGCACCGACACCGCGTCCACCGCTGTCTTCATTCAGCGCCGGCGCCATCATCTCGAACGCTGTCGATCTCGCGACATTCATGGCGGCGCTGCAAAACCGCACGTTGCTGAGCGGCGCAACGTATCAGCTCATGTGGACCGACGTGACCCTTGAGAATCCATCGCGTGCCGGCGACTGGGGGCTGGGGTGGGAGGTGGCCACCGCTGCGCCGTATGCGATCTATCGCAAGGACGGTGGCCTGCCCGGCATCACGTCGCAGGTGTCGCTGTACGAAGCTGGCACCGCGAAGATCGGCGTCGCCATCGCATCGAATGAAGACGCAGTGAAGGGCTATGTGCCCCTCGCCGTGGACATCATCGACGCGGTGCTGGCGAGCACACCAGTGCCCAACCCGACCGGCGCCGGGCTCGGCTGCACCCCGACGCCGTGCTTCAACTGCCCCACGGCTACGCCTGGATAGGTTGTTAGGTTGTTGGTTGTTACGTTGGTAGGTTGAGGTTCCTAACAACCAACAACCTAACAACTAGCAACCTGCTCTCTCACTTCCCGACGAATTCCGGCGGCCGCTTCTCCATGAACGACAGGATACCTTCCTGGAAATCGTTGGAGCGGAAAAGCAGCAGGAGCTGCATCAGCACGTGGTGCGAGTGCGATTCGAAGTCTTCACCGAGGCCGTGACGGTAGAGCCGCTTCATGGCGCGAATCGCGAGCGGCGCATTGCCGGCAACCTTCGCAGCCCACGCGTGCGCTTCGGCTTCAAGCTGACCCGCCGGAACGATCTTGTTGACGAGTCCCAGCTCGAGCGCGCGTGCCGCAGGTAAATCGTCGGCGAGGAAGCCAATCTCGCACGCCTTTGCCCAGCCGACCAAACGCGGCAGGTACCACGTCCCGCCGCTCTCCGGGATGATGCCGCGCTTCGCGAAGCCCGGGATGAGCTTGGTGTGATCAGCCATGAGGCGGATGTCGCACCCGAGCGCCATGTCGAGCCCGTAGCCGGCCGCGGGTCCGTTGATCGCGCAGATCACCGGCGTGTCGAGCTGTTGCAGTACCGTCGTCGGCAGATTGCGCGTTCCAAAATGC
Source organism: Binatia bacterium (assembly GCA_041497995.1). Classification (GTDB taxonomy): domain Bacteria; phylum Desulfobacterota; class Binatia; order HRBIN30; family HRBIN30; genus DATKMS01. The sequence goes on from JBGQHM010000250.1 coordinate 1,380, forward strand.
TGCGCACCGCCGCCGGGAGACAGCGTACCGGCACCGCCGATGCCTTTGCCGGCCGCCGCATCCTTCAGATCGAGTCCGCTGCAGAAGCCGCGGCCGGCGCCGGTGATGATGATGACACGCACGTCGTTGTCGGTGTCCGCTTCACTGAGCCGCTGGGTCAGCAGCTCCAGCATCTCGAAGCTGATGGCGTTGAGGCGCTCCGGCCGGTTGAGGGTGAGTGTCGCAATGTGATCGGCTTTCTCGTACAGCAGATCGGCCATGGGTGATCCTCCTGTCGTTCGCATGTCGCTTATGGCGCATCGCGCGTCGCAAATCGAGGTGAGCAAAAGGGGAACACCCGGTGACGCTATCGACTCGTCTCTTGACTCTCGACCGCCGAGGGTGGACTTGAAGAGTCCATGGGCCGCCTCGACGGAAAGGTCGCGATCGTCACCGGCGCCGGGCAAGGGATCGGCCGTGGCATCGCGCTGGTCTTTGCACGCGAAGGTGCAAAGGTAGTGATCGCAGAGATCAAGGAGCATCGTGCCGCGCGCACCGCGGACGAGATCGTCGCCGCGGGCGGCGACGCGTTCGGGATCTTCACCAACGTGAGCCAGCGCGAGCAGGTGCTTCACATGGTGGAGGAGACCGTCCGGCGCTACGGCACCGTCGACATCATGGTGAACAACGCGCAAGGCATGCACTCGCGCACCCCGGTTGCCGAGCTGACGAGCGAACAGGTCGACATCTTCTGGGTCTCCGGCGTGAAGGGCACCCTGTGGTGCATGCAGGCGGTCTATCCGATCATGCAGGCGAAGGGATACGGCCGCATCATCAACTTCGTTTCATCGGCCGGCTTCCGCGGGGAACCTGGCCTCGGGGATTACAACGCGACGAAAGAAGGGATCCGCGCGCTCACCAAGACCGCGGCGCGGGAATGGGGCCGTGAAGGCATCACGGTAAACTGTATCGCCCCCGGGGCGCTGTCGAAGCGTGGCCAGGAATTCATGAAGCGCGACCCGGAAGAGTTCGAGCGTCGCAACGCCCAGAAGGCCATCCCGCGCCTCGGGGATCCGGAAGAGGACATTGCCCCGGTCGCACTGTTCCTCGCCAGCGACGACTCGCGTTTCGTCACCGGCCAGACGATGTTCGCCGATGGCGGCTATTGTCTGCTCTGAAGACGCCGATCGCGTCTCGCATATGGCGTATCGCAAGAAAGTTGCAGCGCTTACCACTTGCCTTATGCCACGTGCCACGTGCCAATCTCCATGGACCTCAATCTGAGCGGCAAGATCGCCCTGGTCACGGGCGGCAGCAAAGGCATTGGCGGTGCGATTGCGCTCGAGCTGGCGCGGGAAGGTGCCGATGTCGCGATCTGCGCGCGCGAAGCGGGGCCGCTCGACGAGGCTGCGCGTCACATCGCGGCGCTTGGACGTCAGGTGCTGGCGGTACCGGCGAACCTCGCCAGCGCTGACGGCGTGCGCAGCGTCGTCGATGGCGTCCTCGCCACCTTCGGACGCGTCGATATTCTCATCAACAACGTCGGCGGTGCCCCCGGACCCGGCGGCTTCGCCAACCTCACCGATGAGCACTGGCAGGCCGCGTGGGATCTGAACGTCATGTCGGCCGTGCGTTTCTCCCGTGCGCTCATCCCTGGAATGGTTGAACGCCAGTGGGGCCGCGTCATCAATGTTGCCTCAACCTCGGCGCGCGAGCCGGACACCGTCGTGGTCCACTACAACTGCGCCAAGGCCGGACTCTTGGCGCTCTCGAAGACGCTCGCAAACGCGTACGCCAAGGACGGCGTGCTGGTGAACTGCGTGCTGCCCGGTCTCACGCGCACACCGGCGGTCGAGTCGAGTGCGGCGAAGCGCCTCAAGGAACAGGGTATCGACGTCGAGGGAATGACCCCGGACGATCTGGTGAATCGCTACTACATTCCGCGCCGGCCGCTGCCCGTCGGCCGCATCGGGCAGCCGGAGGACCTCGCTGGCATCGTCGCCTTTCTCGCCTCCGAGCGCGCCGGCTTCATCACTGGAACGGCGATCAACGTCGACGGTGGCTGGGTGAAGTCGATCTAGGCCTGCGGCCAGCGTCTTTCTATGGTCCGCTCCCGTTGGTCGCTATGCGCTGCCCTCGCAAACTTGACTCAAGCGCGATGAGTGCTTTGCCCTCAAGGACATCTGGTCGAGAGAGCCCATCCCTGTAGCAGACCCTTGACTCTCGACTGTGGACTCTCGACTCTGTCCCCAATGTCTACTGCCAAGGACCGACTCGCCGCCCAGCGCGACATCGCCGTCAACCGGCGTGCCCGCCACGACTACTTCATTGAAGAGAGCCTTGAGGCTGGGATCGTGCTCACCGGCAGCGAAGTGAAGTCGCTCCGCGCCGGCAAGGCGCAGCTCAAAGATAGCTACGCGCGCATCGAGCGCGGCGAGGCTTGGCTGGTGAACGCGCACATCAGCGAGTACAGCCCCGCGGCGCAGTTCGGGCACGAGCCCATCCGCCGCCGCAAATTGCTGCTGCACACGCGTGAGATAGAACGGCTCATCGGGAAGACGAAGGAGAGTGGTCTCACCCTGATTCCGTTGCGCCTGTACTTCAAGCACGGCCGTGCCAAGGTCGAGATCGGGCTGGCGCGCGGCAAGAAGCTCTACGACAAGCGAGAGTCGATCAAAGAGCGCGAGACCCGACGGGAGATGGACCGGGCGATGAAGTCGTGAATTGGTGACCCGTCGGAAGGGCGCTCCCGGATTCCCCTCAACCAGGGGATCGAACCGCATGGCTCTTGTCCGCCGCAGGTCGCCGTAATACAAACGACTACATGGCTTCCAGCAAGGTGATGACCCTCCGGATCGACCCTGAGCTGTTGGACCAGCTGCGGGCGGTGGCGCGAGCGGAGCGGCGCAGCGTATCGGCGCAGGTGGTGCATCTCGTCCGCAGGGAGCTGGGCACGCACACCAAGGCAGCGACTCGATCGGTGCTCCCCACGTTGGGCTGGCTCCAACACCTCGACGCTCCTGACGATCTCGCCGCGTACCGGCGCGTTCGCCGCGCCCTGTCGCGTCGCCTCCAAGCACGGGCCCGACAGCACGCGCGCTCCAAGTGAAGGCATACGTGCTCGATACGCACGCGCTTGTCTGGTACCTGCGCGGGCGGCGCGTCGGCAAAGCCGCCGGTCGAGCCCTGCGGGAGATCGATCGTGGAGCAAGCCGCGCCTGGATTCCGGCCGTTGCGCTGGTGGAGATCGCCCTGCTGCGCGAACGCGGACGCAGCGCGATTGGCGTCGCTGAGGTCGAGGCCAGCATGGCGCGCAACCCGGAGCTGCAGCTGCTACCTCTCGACTTCGCACAGGCGAAGGAGTTTGCGCTCTTGCGCGGCGTCACCGACCCGTTCGACCGGCTCATCATGGCTGCGGCGCGAAGCACTGGCTGTCCCATTGTAACGGCCGATGAGGGGATTGCAGCGAGCGGGCTTGTCCACGTTGTTTGGGACTAAGCGGTTCCCAGCACCAAAATGTGGGCGCGCCGGTAAGGAGAGTCTGAGCCAGTAGGCAACTGCGCTCACGTATCTGATGACCACCGCCCCCGTGACTCTGCTGTTCACCGACCTGGTCAACTCCACCGAGCTGCTGCAGCGCGCCGGCGACGAGCAGGCGCAGCGGATCTTTCAGGCGCATCATCGACTGCTGAAACGCTGCGTCGCCGGCACGGCGGGCGGGACCTGAAGTGGCGGGGCGACGGACTCACGCCGCTGCCCGCCGAGCCCCTCACGGCGTGTAGCGGATCTTGCGCACCGCGTGCGCCGCCACGTCGGCGCGACTGATGTGATACTCGAACGTTTGGCCGTTGATCCAGCCGGGAATCAAGTCGCCGTAGTGGACGTCCGGATTGATGCGATTGTAGTTTTCCGACACCGTGCCGCCGGGATTCCCGTTGTTGCCACCCGGCAAGGCGTTCACCGCGCGGATGCCGGCCGGGTCCAGAATGACGACGAACCGTTGCGACGCTCCGAACGAGAAGGTGAAGTCGTCGGTATTCAAGCTGTAGGTGCCGGGACTGACCGTGTAGCGCGCTCCCGGTGCGGCGAATGGGCCGAGATCGAAGAGCGGCAATCCCCCCTGTCCGATGAAATGCTGAAAGCGGACCTGGTGGATCAACCCCCACAGCCAGTTGTCAGTCGGCGCCGAGGGAAACTTGCTATGCAAAAACACCAGACCGTCGCGCAGCGCCGCGAGCAAGATCTCGTCCCGAGTCTCCACCTGCGGGGTGTTCCCATCGTCCCACAACGTGCTCTCTCCATCGACGCCCGCTGTGTGAACCTGGAAGCCGGGATCCGTCCGGCCAACGTCTTCCAAAATATGTAGCAGCGCCTTCGTGGCGTTTTGACCCGTCGGGCTGGTGATTCTATACGCGGCAAAATCGTCATCGAACACCGCCGGTCCCAAGCGCGTCTCCCAGGCGGCGAAGATCGACATCGCGACCGCGTCGGCGCGTTCCTCCTCCGATACCGGCGTGGGTCGCGGCGCCACGTCTGGGCGCAGGTCATGCGCGTCGACTCCCGAGAGCGCAGCGTACGGGGACGGCGCCGCCGCGCCCCACGCGCGCAGACGGCTGATCGCGTCAGACATTTCTTCGCTTACCAGATCCGGGCACGCCGCGGCGGCAGCGAACAGGAACGGCAGCAAACGCGCGGCTTCTTTGCTCGAGAAATCGTATTGGTAGTGGGACATGTCCGCGAGCGTGATCTGAGCTCCTGCCGGACGAACATGGGCCTGGTTCGAGAGCAGTTCTTGAATGCGTTCCGCGCGGAACCCGATGTCGTAACTGTCCGTCAGGTAGACCGCATCGTTCAACGGGTCGTTGTCGAGTGTTGTACCGATCTGATCGTTGTTGGCCGTGGACAAGAACCCTTCGGCCGGATTGATGGCTTGCGGGATGCTGTCGTCCGGTAACCACAGCGTGTTCCCCTGCGCATCGGTGAGCCACTCGGCATCGCCCGTACCGGAGAGCGGCAGATACGGGACGGTCCCTTTCGGCCGCTGCGGGATCAGTGCCCGCGCAAAGTACGCGATGTTGCCGCTGGTGTCGGCCCAGACCCAGTTCTGGGCACCCTTGGTAAAGCTACGCAGGGCGGATCGGAAATCATCAACGTTGCGCGCCCGGTTCAGACCCAGAAGCCAATGGGAGTCGTTGGTGATTTCGTGTCCTGTCCACCGAAAACTCATGCCCGTCGCGGCCAAGCCCACCACGCCGTCTCTCAGATTGGGATCAGGCACCATCGGGCCGTGATGCGGCACAACCTCGATAACCTCAGTGACCGGCGCGCTGTTCTTCACCTTGAAGGTTTCCTCTACGCGCAGGACGGCCACCCGCTGCCCATTGAACAGCACTGTACGGGGTGACTGCGGGTAGTCGGCCGGTGTGACAACATCCTCGACATAGACATCGGTGACGTCGTAGCCGGCGACGGTCGCCCCCCATGCCCCGAAGTCGTTGTGCCCCGAAACCACGCTCGGCAGTCCCGGGAAATTCACCCCATTTACACGCGTGTGCTCGCCACTACTCGAACCTGCATCGAGTTGAATCATGTGCCAGATGGGCGGATTGATCAGATCGAGATGCGGATCGTTGGCCAGCATCGCATGTCCTTCCGCAGACAGCTGCGGGGACACGATCCAGTTGTTGCTGCCCACGCTCTCACGCGACGGCCCGAGCGGGTTGTTGCGTCGCAAGTCGGCCAATGCACCGGCAATCGCACCGAGGGCATCGGGGGGCGGCGAGGCAGGCCGCACCACCTGCGACGCTTTAGCGAGCGCCACTGGCCCTGCAGCGCTGCCGGCTGGCAGCACGGTGGCATGTGTCGCGGGTGCGAACCGGAAGACGTCGCGCGCCATGGCGTCCGGCAACGCCTGAACCATCTGTGCCAACCCGATTTCGTACTCGAGAGTTTCTGAGAGAAGCCAGGCCTGCAGGTCTCCGATCGCCAGCGTGTCCTGGGGATGCCACGGGACGAGATCCTCCGCCTTCAGGTCGATGATGATGCCGAGCGCATACTCGGGCGGCAGCGTGACGCCGTGGCGACCGGCTCGCAAGTCGGCGAGCCACGCATTGACGCCGCCGGCGTACGCCAGCAAGATGCCGGCAACCTCCGGATCGATCTCTTGATAGTGTTGCCAGACTGCTTCTTCGAGTCGGCGCCCGTCGCGAGCGGTGAACACGGTTCGCATCCCGACATCGGTGTTGAGCGTGAGCCTGCCAAAGATCTCGCTCAATCGCCCCTCGGCAAAGTGACGGACGACATCCATTTCCCAGAAGCGCGCTGCAGCCGTCACGTATCCCTGGACGAACGCCGCCGATTCGATGTCCGGAGCAAACACATGCGGCATGCCGAGCTCATCGAAGACCACATCCGTTGCCGCAGGAAGTTCAGGCAGCTGCACGGTCTCGTTCACCGCCAGCTGCGCAATCGGATCCTCCGGTTGGTTCGGGGTCACCTGGCCGCCACATGCACCCAGGAAGAGCGCCGCTGCCCCTAAGGCCGTCCGAGTCGTTCGCCAGAATGCTCTCATGACAACTCCGCGCGCGACGCCGTCAGATCCTCAAGATGCCGCGCACCTCTATGGGGCATAGTCGCTCACTGTCAAGCGTACTGCCAGCACGATCTGGGTTGATTGCACCGTCTCGCGGCTGAAGGATGCAAAGGCACTGGACTACATCGCGCAGGTACCGCGTCAAGTTGGGCCTCAGTCGGACTCATGTTAGAGACACACGATGGGCTCCTCGCCAGTGACCCTGCTGTTCACGGATCTGGTGAGCGCCACCGAGCTGCTGCAGCGCGCGGGCGATGAGCAGGCGCAGCGGATCTTTCAAGCGCACCATCGTCTTCTAAAGCGTCTGGTCGACGCGTCCGGTGGGCAGGAAGTGAAGTGGTTGGGCGATGGCTTCCTGACCGCATTCGCCTCGCACGCTGAGGCGGTGCGTTGCGCCGTGGCGCTGCAGCTGGCAGCGCGCCGTCGTGCAGCCAGTGGACGACTGGCCATCCGTGTCGGTCTGAATCTCGGCGAGCCGCTGCGCGAGGAGACCGACTACTTCGGCACGCCCGTGGTGATCGCGCGCCGCCTGTGCGGCAGCGCGCAAGCCGGTCAGGTTCTGTGCACTGCACCTGTGGGCGGACTACTCGCCGACGAGCACGCCTTCACTTTGCGGGACTGCGGCGCGCTGGTACTCCCGGGCGTGGCCGCGCCCGTGACCGCCTGCGAGGTCCTGTATCAGCAGGATCAGCCGCTGGCGCTGCTGACATACACGCCGTTCGTCGGCCGCGCGGCGGAGTTGGCGCGGCTGACGGCGCGGCTGCAAGATGTGCGGGCTGGCAGTGGTGGGCTGGTGCTGCTGGCGGGCGAACCAGGCATCGGCAAGACCCGGATGCTGGAGGAGTTCGCCGAGATCGCTCGCACCGACGGGACGCTGGTGTTGTGGGGCCGCTGCTACGAGGGCGAAGCCGCGCGGCCATACGGGCCATTCGTCGAGGCACTGGCGGAGCATGCGCGCAGTGCCGACACCGAGTCGCTACGCGCCGATCTCGGTTTGGGCGCTGCGCCCCTCGCGCGTCTGGTGCCGGCACTCCGTGAGCGCCTGCCCGACATCCCGGAGCCGGTCGCGCTGCAACCGGACGAGGAGCGTGTCCGCCTGCTCGACGCCGTTGCGCAGTTCCTCATCGCGCTGGCCGCGCGTGTCCCAGTCGCGCTGATCCTCGACGATCTGCACTGGGCGGACGCTGCCAGCGTCGCCCTGCTGCGGTATGTGGCACGCTTCGCAGCACGCAACCGCCTGCTCCTCCTCGGCGCCTACCGCGACGTCGAGGTCACGCCGCAACAGCCACTCGCCGACGCGCTCGGCGCCCTGCCGCGCGAGACGACGTACGCGCATCTCGCGCTGACGGGATTGGAGAGCACAGAGGTCGAGGAGTTGCTGAAGGCGGTGTCCGACCAGCAGGTGCCGGAAGCGCTGGTGACCGCGATCACCGCGGAGACCAGCGGCAATCCGTTCTTCATCCGCGAGGTGTTGCTGCATCTGGTGGAGGAGCGGAAGCTCGTTCGGCACGAGGGACAGTGGACGGCAAGTCTGGCGGTCGAGGAGATGGGGATCCCGCACGGGGTGCGCCAAGTGATCCAACGCCGGCTCGCGCGTCTCTCCGAGACCGCCAACCGCTTGCTGCGGGCCGCGGCGGGGTTTACGGGCAGCTTCCGCTTCGACGTCGCCGCGCGCGTTGCGGAGCTCGATGAAGCAGAAGCGCTGCACGCCATCGATGAAGCCTTGGCTGCACAGTTGCTATGCCCCAGCAGCGCCCAAGAGACCTTCGACTTCATTCATGCCCTGGTGCGGCACACGTTGTACGCCGAGCTGAGCCCGCCACGGCGGGTGCGCCTGCACCGGCAGATTGCCGAAGTGATGGAGCAAGGCTATCGCGACCATTCCGGCGAGCACGCGGGTGAAATTGCGCGCCACTATCACCGCAGCGTGGCACTGCCGGGTGCCGAGCGCGGGGTTGCCTATTGCGTGCTTGCCGCCGACTACGCGGAGCAGAGCGCCGCATCTACCGAGGCAGCCGAGTACTTGCGGATGGCACTGGACCTCGCTGATCCGAGCGACGCGCGCCGCCCCCGCCTGCTAGCACGCCTGGCCCTGGTGCTCACCTGGAGCCTTGCGCTGGATCAAGCTGAGCAGACAGCGACGCAGGGTGCCGCCGCGATCGCCATCGCCGAAGGCAACGATGCGGCCGCCAACTTCCTGGCCGACGCGGCCGACGCGATGTGGGCCGTTGCAGCAATCCCACGCG
>JBGQHM010000251.1:0-10190 GCA_041497995.1 Binatia bacterium
AGACATCGGAGATCAACGCACCGAACGAGCCCATGCGCGGGAACTGGCGCATCAGCTCTTTGTGCGCCGCGCCGATGCCGGGCAACACTGGTGCCTCGGTGCTCGGTGGCTGGAACTGGCCCTGGATGAAGATCCCTTCGCGCGTGAACTCGTGTACGTTGTAGGCTTGCGGCACTTCTTCCCAGCCACGCACCTCTTCGTCGAACACGGCGCCGACCCGCGTCGCCGGATGAATGTGTAAGTTGTGGCCGCGGTAGCCTGACGCATCGGCGATGCCGCTACGCTCCAACAGGGCCGGCGTCAGCATGGCACCCGCGGCAACGACGACGCGGTCGGCCAGCACGCGGAGTTGCCGGCCGGTGTCGCGGTCGTTGGCGTCGAGGAAGGTGGCCAGCACGCCGAACGCTGCGCCATTGGAGGCCAGAACGCGGTCGGCGCGACAGCGCGTATACAATGTCGCGCCGCCGGCGAGCGCCTTTGGCACGTAGCTCACGTGCATGGCCTGCTTCGCATCTTGCGGGCAGCCGAACGCGCAGACCCCCGTACCCATGCAGCCCCTCTCGTTACGCGGAATGCGTGCGCCGGCGAAGCCGAGCGCCTCGGTGCCGCGCTGGAAGAGGCCGCTGTTTTTGCCGTAAACGGCGTCGGCGACCGGATGCACGTTGATCTCTTGCTCGACGCGTTCGAAGTGCTGCCGCAGATGCGGCTCCGTGATGTCGGCGACCCCGTGCTCGCCCTGCCACGATTCGAGGACATAGTCGGGCGCGCGGTAACACGTCCCTGAGTTGATCGCCGTCGTACCGCCCACACACTTGCCGAGCGGAATGGGGATGGTGAGACCGCCGACCGTGCCGGTGAGTCCGCGGTTGCGGTAAATCAGATCGATCATCTGGCGCGGGTTGCCGGTGAAGTCCTTGCCGCGGTAGTACGCGCCTTCTTCGAGCAGGCACACCTCGATACCCGCCTCGGCGAGCTCCTTCGCGACCACCGCACCGCCTGCACCAGAACCGATGACGCACACTTGCGTCCGCACATTGCAGTCGCGGTCGACTGCGGCGCCATCGATGATCATGCCAAGCGGTCCCGATGGAAGGCGGCGTTGGGCCCGGCGAGCAGCTTGTCGCGCAGGTACGTGCCGTCGAAGCCGACGGCGGCGGCGACCGCGGGCGTGTCGTAGAAGTGGAGCATGACGGCGAGCTTGAGACCATGGAGTAACTGGCGGCGCGGTGCGAGCCGCGATGTCTCCCACCCGGCGAGGTACGCTTCGCGTTCGGCGGCGTCGAGCCGCGAGAAGCGGCGGCGGCGCGGTCCGAACAGCAGCGGGCCGAGCTCGATGACGTAGAGGATGACCGTCAGTCCGGTTGTGCCGAGCGGGTGCAGCCGGCCGAAGTACTCCCACACGGTCTGGTCGAGCTGCACTGTAGAAGCGCCTGCGGCGAAGGCACCGCCTTCCGGCACCATGGTGCTCGTCAGCCGGCGCAACAGCTCGGCGACGTGACCGTCCGGCTGTGCCCGTGGCTGTGTCGCTTGCTCGACGATGCCGAGCCACAGGTAACAGCCGAGCACGAGCAAGACGATCGACCCGTCGACCAGGAAGTTGAGTAGGTACAGAAAGGTCCGCTGATGGAGAATGAAGAACAGCAAGCAGGTGAACGACGAGGCGAACTTGCCGGCTGCCAGGATGGGCATCAGCGCGCGATTGCCACGCGGGTCATCGGCGATGCGCCACGCCAACAGCGTGACGAGCACCATGTACGCGAAACCCAGACTGAGCCAGAAGCGCAGGTCAGCCTCCGGTGCCGGTGGAAAGATGCGGAAGAGGCTGCCGGCTGCGTTGATCGTGCGCACCGTGCCGTTAGGCGCGAACAAGAAGGTCAGCCCGACGACCGCAAAGGTCCCCGCCAGCAGGCGATGGATGAGAGCGACGATGTCGTGCGCGCTGCGCTGCACGGGTGCAGAACTAGCCCCGATCTAGAGAAAAGGAAAGGCGGTGCGGGGTGCGGGTTGACATTGCGGGGATATCGGTCTCAACTTTCTGCGATGGCCAGCGACGAACCTCGGGACATCAGCACCCTCGTCGTTGTGGCTCTGCTACTCTTGGCCTTGGTGTTTGCCGGTGACTGGATCATCACCTATGTCCAATCCGCCGCCAACCCGTGGAACCTGGTGCCGTGGTTTGGTGTCGCCGCGGCCGTCATCATCGCCTTGGGTCTCGTCGCCTACATACGCCCCGGGCGTCGCAAGGATAGCGCGTAGGACGAAGAGATCACGCAAGCCAAACTAGGCGTGCGTGAGCGCCGCATGCGCTGCGGCGCGGCCGGCATAGGCGCTGATGTCGACTATCCCCGCCGGCGCCTCGAGGGTTGCCGACGCCAGCAGGAGACCTTCCATCCCCGGCACGGTGAGGTCGTGGCGCTTCACCGGTGCCCACGACCAACTCATCGATTGCGGCGCCGCTACGTATTGGTAGGCGCTCCACTCGATGCAGTCGTCCAAGTCGGCGTAGTAGCGCTTCAGGTAGGCGATCGCCATGTCGAGGTGTGCGCGCGCGGCAGTCCACGGCGGACCCGACGTCGTGCCGCCATCGAAGAACCGAGCCATCACCCACGATACGAGGTGCTTTCCCGGGGGCGCTACGCGGCGGCTCGTCAGCGACGGAATGTGGTAGCCGCCGGCGTAACGGCGCTTGCCTGCTGCGCCCACGAGGAAGCGATTCCAGCCGGCATGGTCGTCGGGCTGCCCAGTGGCGCGCACTGTCGGAATACGGCGCAACCCCGCTTGCCAGCCGATGAGGTCGGCACGGTAGCGCTTCAGCTCTTCGGCCGCAGAGACAAACTCGGTCGGGAACCGGCGTGCGTCGATGAGGTCGAAGTTCTCCCAGACGGGGTAGGTGCTGATGACCACTGGTGCGCGGACCTCGCACACGAGGTTCGTCCGGTCGACGGCAACGGCGCCGTGCACGCGTCCGCCATCGACGATAATCTCGACGGGCTTCCAACCGAGCATGATCTCACCGCCACGCTCCCGAATGGCGCGCGCCCACGGTTCCATGAGCCCTTGCATGCCGCCGACTTCGGCGTCGTCGGCGATGTGTGGCAGACCCTTCGGTGTCTGGAAGAACTGCATCAGACGCCCGGCGGACGCTTCTTCCGGGCGTGGATGGAAGATCACCGCGGCCATCAGGAGCAGCGCGCGTCGCACGCCCGGATGCCGCACGTGTTGCTCGACCCAGGCGCCGAGCCGCAGCGGCAGCGCCGCCTCGACGTCAGCGGGCTTCGTCGTGGCAAGCCGGGCGAGCACGTCGCGCAGTTCATCGAGCCCGTCGTCAGGGCACTCGAAGAACTCGCGTGCCGACGCCAGGAATCCGCCGGCCGACCAGTTGCCGCCATCAAGGACCGTTCCGTCGGCGAGCCGATGCACGCGCAGCGGGCGTGTGATCGGATGCATTGCGATCTCGACTCCCGCTTCGCGTGCCGCCTCGGCACCGTGGTGCCAGGGGAACTGGCAATCGCCGACACCGTGTGCGTCGCGGTGGCCGAAGTCGATCCAGAAACCCTCCGGCGTCTGGACCGCGCCGCAGCGACCGCCGACGGTGTCGGCCTGCTCGAGGATCACGACGCGTCGACCGTGCTGTGTGAGGATCGCGCCGGCCACGAGGCCCGCGAGATCTGCCCCAACGATCACGACGTCTGCTGTTACCTCACGTTGCATGTGCAACCTCCTCTCGTCGGTACGGCTCGATCCTCAGTCGGCATTTCGATGAACTGTAGTCGATATTCCGATTCCCAGTCTATGGGCCGGAGCACTACGGTCTAGATGATGAACGTGGCCCCTTCGACGTGGTTGACTTGACGCGCCGAGGCAGCCTACGGAGCTCCACTGGGAGGACGCGCAACGATGAAGACCTTCAGAGAAAAGTTGGCCGTGATCACCGGCGGCGGTACCGGCATGGGTCGTGCGATGGCCGAGCAACTGGCGGCGGCGGGCTGTCACGTCGCACTCTGCGACGTCTCTGCCGAGAACATGGCCGAGACCAAGCGGCTCTGCGCGGCACAGGCACAAGCGGATGTGCGCGTGAGCACGCACGTGTGTGACGTGTCCGACGAGCGTCAAGTGATCGCGTTTCGTGATGCGGTGACCGCGCAGCATGGGACCAAGCACATCAATCTGCTCTTCAACAACGCTGGTATCGGTGGTGGCGGCAGCTTCCTCAAGGACGATCGCGCCGAATGGGAGAAGACCTTCGGCGTCTGCTGGTTCGGTGTCTACTACTGCACGCGCGCCTTTCTGCCTCTCCTCGTGGCGAGCGACGAGGGCTACATCGTCAACACCAGCAGTGTGAACGGCTTCTGGGCCTGCCTCGGGCCGGCCACCGCGCACACCGCCTACAGCAGTGCGAAGTTCGCCGTGAAAGGGTTCTCGGAAGCCCTTCTCGTGGATCTGCGCCTGAACGCGCCACACGTGAAGGTCGCCGTAGTGATGCCCGGCCATGTTGGTACGTCGATCATGATCAACACGAACAAGGTGCTCGGGAAGCCGGCCGCGTTGGAGATGGGCGCGGCGGACGTCGCGGTGCTGCGGGAGCGCTTGCAACAACGTGGTCTGCCAGTCGGGGAAATTGACGATGATGCGCTGAGAAACGCGGTCCACCAACTGACGCTCAGCTTCCGGTGACAACGCACCGGTGACGGCGGCGCAGGCCGCGACGATCATCCTCGACGGCGTGCGTCACGATCAGTGGCGGATCCTGGTCGGCGACGATGCGCATGTCCTCGACCGCATGGTCCGCGAATCACCGGAGACAGCCTACGAGCAGTCGTTCATGGCGGGCCTGCACCAGCAGGGGCATCTGCAGTGGAGTGATTGAGAGACGGTGCGCGATTCACCGTCTGCCGGTCTTCTTCTCCCACGCCCAGGCGTGGGCGATGATGGTTTCCAGATCCGCGAACTGCGGTCGCCAGTGGAGCTGCTCGCGGGCGCGCGATGCGTCGGCCACCAGCCGTGCAGGGTCGCCGGGCCGGCGGCCTTCCTCGATCACCCGCACTCGTCGCCCGGTCACGCGCTGCGCTGCATCGATCACTTCGCGAACGGAGAACCCGTTGCCGTTGCCCAGATTGAAGCGGTTGCTGGCCGCGCCGTCGACGAGGTACTGCAACGCCGACAAGTGCGCGTCGCACAGATCAACGACGTGAATGTAATCGCGGATGCACGTGCCGTCCGGCGTGTCGTAGTCGGTGCCGAACACCGTGATCGCCTCCTGCCGGCCCGATGCGGCGCGCAGGACCAGCGGGATGAGATGCGTTTCCGGCTCGTGCCGTTCGCCTAACAGCCCCGACGGATGTGCGCCGGCGGCGTTGAAGTAGCGCAGGCAGACGGACTTGAGTCCATAGGCGTGGTCGCAGTCCTCCAATACCTGCTCCACCATCCACTTCGATCGGCCGTACGGGTTCATCGGCTCGCGCGGGTGTGCCTCGTCGATCGGCACATACCTGGGTTCGCCGAAGATGGCTGCGGTGGACGAGAAGATGAATCGCTCCACGTGGTGCCGCACCATGGCGTCGAGCAGGGTGAGCGTGTTGGCCAGGTTGTTGCGGTAGTACTTCCCCGGCAGCCGCACCGACTCGCCCACTTGAATGTGCGACGCGAAGTGCATGACGCCGTCGAAGCGGTGCTCCTTGAAGACATCGTCGAGCAGAACGACATCGGCGACGTCGCCCCGCACGAGGGTTCCGCCGAGCACGGCGTCTGTGTGGCCGCTCTCCAAGTTGTCCAAGATGATCACGTCATGGCGGGCATCCAGCAGAAGCTTGACCATGTGCGAGCCGATGTAGCCGGCACCGCCGACGATCAGCACCTTCATTGTGCTCGTCCCGTGTTGTCGCCGCGAGGCCGTACCATCGTTTCGAGCAGGTGATCGAGCACAGCAGCCGGATTCTCGCAACGACCGGTGTGTACGGGCGACGTCTGGATGGTGGTGCTGCGCGGCGCAACCAGCCAGTGGAAACGCTCCCGCTGTGTGAGCTCACCGATCGGCCCGGCCTGCGCCCCGCCGGCACAGATGGTGGGAATGGTCGCGAGGTGGGTGCGGATCGCTGCGACGTCCACTGTCGCATCCAGCGCTAGCAGCCGCTGCTCGTCCATCTCGATGCGCGCTGCGAGAAATTCTCGGTCCGGACACGAGACGATGACTCCGACGTTGACGAACTCTTCACGCTCGACCTTCGGGACGACGCGGACGATGGCGTAGTCATACGTACATTGATCGCGCACGGATCGCCTCCTCCAGAAAAGCATGCGGCGGTTCCAGCCGATTCAGCAAGTGCTCGCGGTAAGCGGCCCGATGTGGGGTGCCCTCGGCAAACGCAGGGTCCCCAACCAGCCAGGCGTCAGGGATGAGTCCCACGACGCGTTCAATGATGTCTGAGGTGATCCGCTCGGTCATCACCCCATCGATCTCTCGGAGAGAGGCGGCCCTCGGGAGGAGGACGTGGTCCTTGATCATCGGGAACGGATCGTGGCTGCGTTCGAGGAAGTTGGTCCACGCGTGCTGGAAGTAGAGAGCGGCGCCGTGATCGATGAGCCAGAGCCGCCGGTGCCACATCAGCAGGTTGGTGTTGCGCGGCGTGCGGTCGACGTTGCTCACGTAGGCATCGAGCCAGACGACCGAGGAGGCGAGGTCGGCTTCGACCTGCTCTGCGAGCGGGTCGTACATCACCGCACCGGGCAGGTAGTCGAGCGCGAGATTCAGGCCCGCACTCGCCCGTATCAGGGCTTGTATCTCGGGGTCGGGCTCGGTGCGGGCGAGCGCGGGATCGAGCTCGACGAAAACGATCTCGGGCACTGACAGTCCTGCCGCGCGAGCGATCTCGCCGGCCACGAGCTCTGCGATGAGTGCTTTGGACCCCTGACCCGCACCGCGGAACTTGAGCACATACATTCCGTCATCATCAGCCTCGATGATTGCCGGCAGTGATCCGCCCTCGCGCAGAGGGGTTACGTACCGCGTCGCGGTTACGGTTCGCGCGTGAGGCACTCCCTCGGTCATCCCGCATGCAATCGTTCACCACCCTTCCGCTCAGTCGCCACGCACGCGCAATTCGACGCGCCGGTTCTGCGCTCGCCCGTCGGCCGTGTCGTTGCTCGCAACCGGTTGCGACTCACCAAAGCCTTCGGCGGTAATCCGCTTGGGAGAGATGCCGCCGGCGACCAAGTAGTCCCGCACGGCCTGGGCGCGACGCTGCGACAGCTTCATGTTGTAGGCGTCCGTACCGACGCTGTCGGTATGTCCCTCGGCGATCACGGCGATTCCGCCTTCCTGCTTCAGCGTTGCGATTGCCTCGTCGAGCACGGGGCGCGCGTCGGCACGGATGACCGACTTGTCGAAATCGAAATGCACGCCACGCAGGACGATCTTCCTCTTGGTCGGTACCGCGGGCCGCGGCGCTGCCGGGGCCTGGGCCACGGGGGCTGGTGCCGGCGCAGCCGGCGGCGGCGCGAAGCTGTACTTGACGCCTCCACTGAGCGAGACGTAGCGCAGGGCGGACAGGCCGCTGGCCGGCATCACGTAGTCGGCGTCGACGTAGGCTGCGATGTTCTCCGTGATCCACGCATCGAAGCCGCCGCCGACGCGTCCCGCGAACTCTGTGTCGGAATCCGCACCGTCCACCTGCGCCCCCAGCCTTTTGAGCGTGCCGTTTCCGTTCGCGTTGAGGAAGCCGACGCCACCCACGGCGTAGGGTTCGAGCAAGGTGCCCGTTGGCAGGATGACTCTACCGAGAAGCGAGAAGTTGTTCGTGGAGATGTCCACATGACCGGCGGTTCGGTTGCCCACCTTCACCGAGTTGCCGAAGTCGTCCATGTACTCGTAGAGCGCTTCCGCCGCCAAGTAGTTCGTGAAGCGGTAGCCGCCACGCACGTTGAATCCGGCGCTATCGCCAAAACCGCTGAGACCCTTCTGGAAAGTCGAGAAGCCGCCGGCCGGGCCAATGCCCAGATATGGTCCGGAGCCGGTGTAGCCCTCTTCCGCGTGGGCAGACGCGAACAGCGCGGTCACCAATAGAGCACCAACAATCGTCACACGAGCCGCTTGTCTCATCGTCGCCTCCTTCGCCGGCAAACGTCGAGTGCGTAGACTACCGGCTTTGCCACGATGGTCAACACGTGACGCTGGAAGGGCCTCGACGGGGATTTGGTGACCGACGGCTTGGCATACTCGGCCGACTCCTCTAAGTACTGTTGCCATGATGGGGCAAATCGAAGGTATTCGTGGCGCGAGCTGTACGCCGTGCCGTAACCGGCTGCACCCGCTGGTTGGGTCGGTATTGGCGGCGTTCCTCGCACTCCTCCCGGCAGCCCTGCCGGCGGTGGCTGCGCCGCCTGCCAGCGCGTTGCTCGCCAAGGTGCCGCTCAGTGATGCCGACAGAGCAACGATTCTGAAGGGCGACTTGCTGACGACGACGGCCCCGGAAAGCTCGGAGCGCGAGTTGGTTACCGTGATGGTCTTCCTGACGAAACGGTCGCCCAGCGATGTCGTCGGCGTTTTCCGCGCCGCACAGGGATACAAGAAGGATCCGCAAGTCACCGCCTTCGGTCGCATCAAAGGCGACGGTTCGCTGGGGGACTTCAAGGGCGTGGTTCTCAAGCCGAACACGTCGCAGGCGGTGCAGCAATACCTCAACGCCAAACCCGGAGCCGAGTTGAACTTGAGCACGGCCGAGATTGCGGCCTTTGATGCGTTGAAAGCGCCGAATCAGAGTCCCGCAGAGGCTCGCTCACGCGTTGAGGCGCAGGTACGCAGCATGCTGCTGGCGCGTTTCAAGGCGTATCGGGCTGGTGGGTTACCGGCCATCGCTCCCTACGATCGCGGTGACCGCCCGAGCCAGCCTGCAGTTGAGCTGCGCCGCGCCACGGACATGTCGCCGCTGCTCGCACAGTATGCCCCCGCGTTCAAAGCGGTGCTCCTCAGCTACCCGCGGGACAAGCCGGCACGACTCGAAGAAGAGTTCCTGTGGATCAACTACAACATCGACGACCTACCGACGATCAGTCTGAGTCATCGCATGGCGCTGCCGATGAACAACGGGTACGTCGTTGCCGATCGCCACTACTACGTGAGCCGCAGTCACAATAGCGTGCAGGAGGTTGCGGCGCTCCTCTCCGTCGAAGAGGGGACGCTCGCGATCTACGTGAATCGAACGTCGACGGATCAGGTAGGTGGCTTCGGCGCGTCGGCCAAGCGCGCCATCGGCAATCGCCTCATGGCCAAGCAGCTCACCGCACTGTTCCAGAAAGTGCGTGCCGCTCAGGCGGCAAAGAAGTAAGAGCCGGGTTCGAAGGATCTACCGACGCCTGGCTTTCGGTCGCTTTGCGGCGTCGATGACGTGCGCCGGGTCGGGTTGCTCGTGGCGGGGTGCCTGGCTGTAGTCGCCGAACGTGCCGTCACGCGCGGCCACCATGGCCGTCACCCCTTTGCGTTCTGCCATCTCGATGAAGCGGTGGGCGTCCGGCGTGTTGCGCATGAGCCCATCGAGGATCGGCCCGAGCGCCTGCGTGGAGGCCAGGCCCATGTTTTCGTATGCCTGGTTGACGATGAGCTTCATGGCCGCGAGCTGCGAGAGCGGGATGGAGGCCAGCTCGCGCGCCGCTTGATACACCGCGTCTTCGAGGCGTTCGAACGGTACCGCTGTGTTGATCAGTCCGATCTCCGCGGCCTCGGTGCCCGAGAGGGGCTTGCCAGTCAGTGCAAACTGTTTTGCCCGCGTCAGCCCCAGACGATAGAGCCACATCCCCGTCAGGTAGCAGCCCCACATGCGTGAGTACGGCGTCCCGATGCGCGCGTCCTGGCTCGCGATCACCAGATCGGCGCACAGCGCCATGTCGCTACCACCGCCCACGCACCAGCCGTGGACCTGGGCGATGACCGGCTTGGGTGAGCGCCAGAGGCTCATGAACTTCGGCACCGGGGCGAGGTGTGGCGCGGTCGCGAAGATGAAGTCCTTTCCGGCATCCCATTTGCCGTCCGTGGTGATGGCGCCGTCCCAGTGGTGAAAGCCGCCGCCGAAATCGAACCCGGCGCAGAACGCGCGGCCGGCGCCGCGCAGAACGATCACCTTCACATCGACATCGGCGACCGCTCGGTGCACCGCCGCCTCGAGCTCGTCCGGCATGGGTGGCACGATCGTGTTGAGGCG
>JBGQHM010000252.1:0-10139 GCA_041497995.1 Binatia bacterium
CCGGTCGAGGAGCTTGCCGAGAAAGACTGGCCGCTGCATTTGCGATGATCTTGGACACCTGTGCGATCCTGTTTCTCGCCAGCGGCGATCGCCGCCTGAGTGAGACGGCTCGCCAGCAAATCGCCGAGGCGAAAACGGTCTGGTTTTGCTCGATCAGCACGTTCGAGATCGCCCTGAAGTGGCGGGACCAGAAGCTCGACCTACCAACGAAGCCCGAGATGTGGGTGCGAAAGGTCGTTGCGCGCTATGCACTGACCGAAGTGCCCCTGGATTCGAGCCTCTGCAGTGCGGCAGCGCTGTTGCCACTTTTTCATCGTGATCCCTGTGATCGTTTCATCATCGCTGCCGCCCATCAGTTGCACACGCCGGTGGTGACGATCGACCCAAAATTTGGCGCGTACGGCGTCGAGGTTGTCGCCTGACCGGCGGCGAGCCGCCCATCCCAAAACGGGAGAGGGAGAAGAGTCTCTGCTCCTTACGAATACGAGCATGCTGTCGATCGTCGGACGGCAGTACTAAAGATCCAGCATCACAAGCTCCCCCGCAACCTGCCCGCCGCGCACGCGCAAGCGTGCGACGGCCACCGGGAGGGTGAACCGCCGCGGACCGGCGCTGCCCGGGTTCACATACGACACGCCGTCACGTTCCGTGATCGACGGACGATGCGAGTGGCCGGCAATCACTGCAGCGAAGCCACCGGCGCGGGGATCGAGGTCCAGGTCGTGGACATCGTGCAGCACGTAGAGCCATGCGTCGCCGGCTTGGACGGCCGTCGTGTCGGTGAGGCGCTGCGCCCAATCGCCGCGGTAGTTGTTGCCGCGCACGGCGGCGACCGGGGCGATGGCGGTGAGCGCTGTCAGTACGTCGAGCGATCCGATGTCCCCGGCATGCACGATCAGCTGGGACCCGGCGAGCGCGGCCAGGGCTTCGGGTCGCATGAGGCCGTGGGTATCGGAGATGACGCCAACATCGTACGACCGCCGCGAGGTTGTTGGCGCGCGCATGTGATCACGTCGACTAGCAGCCTGTCGGACTTGGCAGCCCGGAGCGGCCCAACGGGGAGCGGACCATAGAAATGACGCTGGCCGCAGGCCTAGGCGATTGCTTCGACCTCGACGGGGATTCCGGTCATGTGCGCCATGTTGCTCAGCGGCTCGAAGCTGCCTGGGCCGCTGGCGAGGAGGCGGTTGACGTTCACGCCGGGTCGTTCGTGGGCGATCCGCATGCCGTCGGTGTCGCCGTGTCCCCAGCCGTGCGTTGCGGCGACAACTCCGGGCATCAGGTCCGGGTCGCGCTTGATGGGCAGCTGCACCTCACCGGCGTCAGAGCGCACGCGCACGACGTCGCCGTCGTTGAGGCGGAGGCGCTCCGCGTCGTCGGGGTGCATGAACAGGTGATTGCGGGCACGGTCGCCGTGCTTCATCTTCTCGACGTTGTGAAACCACGAGTTGTGCATGAAGCGATCGCGCTTGGTGATGAGCCGCAGTGTGTGCGGCGGCGCGGCTTGCAGCTCCGTGAAGTGCTGCGCGACGCCGCGCAGTGCGTCATCGAAAGAGGAGGGGCAGCAGTCGATCCGCCCATCTGCTGTTTGCAAGTGTTCCGCGAAGAACCGTCCCGGTGCGAGCGGCGGCAGCACGACGCCACCCGGACTCGCCTTTACTTGCTCCAGTGAGCGCCCACCCTTCTCCAGCATACGTTCGACGCGCGCGAAGACGTGCGGGTTCGGTCCCTCGTCGAGCGGACCTTTGAATCCAAGTTCCTGGCACAGCCGTGCGAAGATCCACCACTCTTCTCGACGTTCGTCGCGCGGTGCGACCACTGCATCAGTGTACTGGACGTGCGGCTGATGCTGCAGGCCGAGCCCAGCGTTGGTGATGTCGGCACGCTCGAACTGATCGGTGGCCGGCAGCACGTAGTGTGCGAGCTGTGCCGTTGCGGTGCGATAGATGTCGATGCACACCAGCAACTCGAGTGATCGCAACGCCTCGCGCATACGGGCCTCGTTGCTCATCGACAGCAGCGGGTTGCCGGCGACGACGAAGAGGCCGCGTACTTGACCCGAGCCGGGTGTGAGAATGGCATCCGGGAGGAGGTTGCCCGGTAGCGAGCCGCGCACGTGACGGATGCGCCCGAAGCGGCTGTCGAAAAACGCACGCGTTGGATCGGTGCGCCCCGAGCGCGATGCCGTCGGATAGTAGCCGACCGATTCGATGTTGCCGCCGCGGCGGTCGAGGTTGCCGGTGACGAAGGACAGCATCTGCACCAGCCAATAGGCGAGCGTGCCGTGCCGTCCCATGTTGACGCCGGTCGACATGGTTACGGATGCGCCGTCGGCCGCCGCCCAGTCGCGTGCCACCTCGCGAATCGTCTCGGCTGGGATACCGGTCGCATCGGCGACGCGCTCGGGCGGATAGTCGCCGACGAAGGCGCGGAGATCGTCGATGTTCTTGCCGTGCGCGGCGATCACCGCTGCATCGAACGCCCCGATTCGATCGAGCTCGTTGAGAAGCGCGGCGAGGAAGTACACATCCGTATCGGGTCGGATCTGAATGAGCGCACCGACGCCGGACTTCACCGACTCGATGCGCCGCGGGTTGACGTAGCGAATCTTGGCGCCGCGTTGCTGTGCGGCGCGCAGTACGCTGATCGGATCGGCGATGGAAATGAAGCTCATGTGCGACACCGCCGGATTCGAGCCGAGGATCAGCAAGTAGTTGGTGTGATCGAAGTCGGGCACGGGATGCACTGTGCTGGTGCCGTAGACGAACTCGCTGGCCGCGAACTTGTTGCTGCAGTCCTGCGTGCCGGCGGTGTATAGCTGGCGCGTGCCCAGCCCGGCGATGAACGGCGTCATGCCGATTCCGATCAACGCGTTGAACGCTGTCGGGTTGCCAATGTACATCCCCGTCGACCAATCGGCGTGCGTGTCGGGGAGCGCGCGCAGCTTGGCAGCAATCTCCTGAAACGCCTGGTCCCACGAGATGCGCTCGAAGGCGCCGGTGACCGTGCGCTTCAACGGATGCGACAGCCGGTCGGGGTCGTGATGGATGTCGAACGTCGCCAGACCCTTGTTGCACGCCCAGCCGTGCGAGACCGGGTGCTCGCGGTCTGGTCGCAACGCCGCGAGGCGCCCGTCTTCGACGCGCGCAACCAGGCCACACGCAGGTTCACAGACGCGGCAGAACGTTCGCACCTCGGCCATAGGACCCTCCCTTTTGCTTGCCTCGCTCCATAGTCGAAGCCGACACTTGATGGAAGCGCGTCGGGGTTTGGAAGTGGTCGATGATCGGTGCTACGAATGGCTCATGACCCTGGCGCAGATTCGCGAGGCATACAAAGGTAAGTGGGTGCTCATCGAGTACCGCGAACTTGATCGTAACCTCGAGGTCGTCGAAGGCGATGTCGTTGGGGAGGCTCCGACTAAAGAAGAGATCTACAAGCTGCAACTGGGCGCTGGCCCTGGAAGGAAACTCGCCATCGAGTACTGTGGCGACTGGCCTACCGACGTGGCGGTGATGTTTTGCCTGAGACGTTCGCGCTGATCCGCTACGGTCAGCTCCTGAGGTGCAAGGCGGAGGTGACGGGTTCCCAAGGAACGCGCCACCTCTCGCTGCTGATCGATACCGGGTCGAATCACACCGTCATTGCGGTAGAAACCCTTGAAGCCGTCGGGTGCAGTCCTGCGGCCACTCGCGACCGCATCCGTATCACGACTGCTGATGGCATTCTGATAGCCCCGTGCGTGCAAACGCAGGCGCTCGCCGTCTTCAACCGGCGTCTTCCCAACGCGTTGGTGGTCGCGCACAACCTGCCGTTCAGCGGTCCGATCGATGGGCTGTTGGGTATGGATGTGCTCGTGGCTCTTCGCGCGCGCATTGACGTCGCCGGGGCGCAGATCGAGCTGACATAGCTTCCCTCACTCATGGCGCAGCCCGCTGCCCTCTCCGGCATCCGGATCATCGAGTGCGCGCAGGATATCGCTGCGCCGTATGCCGCCATGCTGCTGGCGGAGCAGGGTGCCGACGTTATCAAGGTGGAGCCGCCCGGTGGCGATCGAGCCCGCCGCCTTCCCGGCTTTGCCGTCTGGAACCGCAGCAAGCGCGGGGTGGTCGCGGATCTGACAACCACCGCGGGGTGTGAACGCTTGCGGGCCCTCATTGCGTCCGCCGACGTGCTCATCTCAGACGGATTCCCGGAGTATCCGGAACTGCAGCGCGACGCATTGGCCGCGCCGAGCTCACGGCTCATCCGCTGCTGCTTGCCGCCCTACGGCACACGCGGCCCAGCGGTGCACGGTCCCGCCATCGACGACCTCGTGGCCGCGCGCAGCTCGCTGCTGACCAGCCAATGGGCGCACCGCGAAGGGCCGGTGTTCCTGACGATCCCGATTGCCAGCTACGGTGCGGCATTGCTCGCCGCCGGCGCCGTGGCTGCAGCGCTTGTCGAGCGTGATGCCACCGGGCTCGGCCAGCACGTCGAGGTGTCGTGGCTCGCTGGCGCGCTGGCCATGCAGACAGGGACGATCATCGAGCACCCGGCGCTGCAACGCGTGATGACCTTGGTGTCTGATCCGCTCGGCCCGATTCCCGTGTATCGTCTCTTCAAAGCCAGCGACGGTTGGCTGTTTATCGCCTGCGGCAGCTCGACGTTCTGGAACAAGCTGTGCCTCCTGCTCGAACGGCCGGAGATGGTGTCGGACCCGCGCTTCGAGGGCGCGCCTTGGGCGGTCGCTCCGCCGTACTGGGGCGAGCTGAAGGCGCTCGTGCAGAGTGTCGTCGAGACCCGCCGGTGCGAGGAGTGGCTGCGGTTGTTCACCGAGGCGGACATTCCCTGCGCGCCGGTGTGCACACGCACCGACTTCCTCGACGATCCGCAAGTGGCACACCTCGGCATGCGGCAGGTCATCGATGACCCGCACCTCGGCCGGACGGTGCAGATGGGCGTGCCGGTGACGCTGCGCGACAACCCGGGCGCGATCAAAGGACCGCTGCAACCAGTGACCAGTGATCAGTGGCCAGCGATCAGTGGGACTCCTCCTACGCTTCACGCTTCACGAGGCACGCTTCACGCGCAAGGCGGTCCGCTCGCCGGCACGCTGGTGCTCGACTTCACCAACTACATTGCCGGTCCCTTCGCGGGGATGGCCTTGGCGCTCGCAGGCGCCGATGTCATCAAGATCGAAACCGGCCAGGGTGACCCGTTCCGTGTTTTCGGATTCGGCTTCTACGGATGGAACCAAGGCAAGCGTGGGCTGGCGCTCGACTTCTCGAAGCCGCAGGCGCGCGAGGTTGTATACGATCTGGTGCGCCGGGCGGACGCGCTGGTCGAGAACTTGCGCCCCGGTGCGACCCGGCGACTGGGCATTGACTACGCAACCGTGTCGCAGCTCAACCCGCGGCTGGTCTATGGCAGCCTGACCGGTTTCGGATCGACTGGGCCGCGCGGACACGAACCCGGCTTCGATCCGCTGCTGCAGGCGCGCTCAGGATTGATGACGGCACAGGGCGGCCACGGCCACGACCCGGTGTTCCTCGCCTGTGCCGTGTGCGACTACGGTGCGGGCTTGCTCTGCGCCTACGGCGTGATGGCGGCGCTGTTCGCACGCCAGCGCAGCGGCCGCGGCCAGCTCGTCGAGACCTCGCTGGCGCAGGCCGCAATGGCCATGCAGTCGGGCGAGTTCCTCTTCTATGACGGCCGCCCCGACATGGAGAACGGCGGCCCCGATCTCCTCGGTCGCCATCCGCTGCGTCGTGCGTATCGCTGCGCGGATGGATGGATCTTCGTCTCGGAAAAAAACGTGACTCGTGCGCGTGACTCGTGCTCGGTGTGCGGAATCGGAATCAGCATCGCGGCGGCGGTCTCCGAAGCCGTTGACGGACCTACCGCGATGGCACTCGTCGAGAAGTTCGCGACGCTGTCGCGTGACGCAGTGCTCGCCGAGCTTGCCGCCGCTGGCATTGCGGCGGCGCCGGTGCTGAGCATCGCCGAGGTCTTCCAAGATCCGCAGGTGATTGCCAACGACCTCATCTGCGAAACGACAGTGGAGCCGTGGGGTACGTTCCGCCAGACGGGAGCATTGGTAAAGTACGCGGAGACACCGGTCGTCATCCGGCGTGCAGCGCCGAAGTTGAGCGAGCACACCGTGGAGATCCTGCGCGACGTGCTCGGCTACTCACCGCAACGGATCAATGAGCTGCGTACCAGCGGCAGCATCATTTCGTCGCAGTAGCTCGTTGGTGGTACCGGCCTCTGGCCGGTACGGCCGCACAGGCCAGAGGCCCGTGCCACTTGGCCCCAGAACCCAAAGGCTCTTGCACTCGAGCTAGGCGCTTGCGAGTGAGAATCTGTTGCCTCTGAGTCAACTTCTTGCGAGGGTAGCCCCTAGCGACCAACGGGAGCGGTCCATAGAAATACGCTGCGCGCAGCCCCTCGCGCGAGGATTGATTGGGGTGCGGTCACAGGGAGGTAAATGATGGACAAGATCAGAATCGGCATCGGCTTCGGCATCTGGCGGCAAGGCATGCCCACGCCCGAAACTATCTGCGCATACGCGGAGCGGGCGGAGGATCTCGGTATCGATTCGATCTGGTTGTCGGATCACATTGTCTCGCGTGAGCCGTCGCTGGACACGGCGTGCGTGATGGCGCTCTTCGCCGCGCGCACCAAGCGCATCAAGATGGGTCCGAGCGTGCTGACGCTGCCGGCGCGTGATCCGGTCCAAGTCGCGAAGACGTACGCGACGCTCGACTATCTCACCGGCAGCTGCGGACGCGTAATCATGGCCGTTGGTTTGGGCAGCGACCCCCGCGACTGCGAGGTGTCCGGGATCAAACCAGAGGAACGTGCCGGCCGCTTGGAAGAGGGCGTCGAGGTCATGCGCAAGCTGTGGGGCGGGACGCACGTCACTCACGAGGGCAAGTTCTACAAGTTCTCCGACGTCACGCTGAACCCGAGGCCGGCGAAGGGCGCGCTCGACGTCTGGATCGGGGGCCGCACGAGCGCGGCGTTGCGCCGGGTCGCCAAGTACGGCGACGGCTGGTTTCCCTCGTTCGTCACGCCCGAGGAGTTCAAGGCCGGCATGGAGCAGCTCGGCACCTACGGCACCAAATACGGGCGCACCATCGAACCGGGCGAGGCGGGCGTACTGATCTTGACGTACGCGACCCGTGATCGCGCCCGCGCCCAATCCGTATCGCAGAAAGTCTTCGAAGCGTTTCCGGTGCCGTCAGAAGCGTTGGCAGCGCGCTGCGCGATCGGCGCCCCGGAAGAGGTGGTCGAAAAAGTGCGGGCCTACGTCGACGCCGGCTGCAGCAAGTACGTCCTGTGGCCCATCAGCCCGCCCGAGGAGATCGTGTCGCAGATCGAGCTGTACGGTCGCGAGATCGTGCCGCAGTTCAACTAGCCTTCTTCCTGTCCGACGCCTGCGTGCGCGCGGCGGAAGACGATCAAGCAGCCGAGCGCTGCAACCGAGAAGACTGCACCGATGAGAGCCAAGGCCGCTTCGAGGCCGAGACGATCGACGAGGATTCCCACTGGCGGTCCGATGAAGATGAAACCCAGGCGGAACATCAGCGCATTCAACGACAACACGCTGGCGCGCGCCTCGGGCGGCGCGTCGCGCTGCAAGGCGCTGATGAGAATCGGGGTCTGCAGACCGCGCGTGGTCATGAAGCAGAGGTAGAAGACGACCGCGGTGGCCGAGGTGCTGGTGGCCAACGCCCCGTAACCGAGCGCGATGAGCAGACAGCAGCCGAGCAGCGTCACGTTGCGGCCGAACGTCTCGACTACGCGCGCGCTGAGCAACGACATCAACGCGACCTGTAGATTCGCCACCGCCCAGAGTGGACCGAACCAGACCTCCGGAATGCTGCGGCTCTGCATGTACGGTTGAATCAGCCAGACCATCACGAAGGTGGAGAGCCCCAGGGTGACACTCAACGCCACGGCGGCGCGCATGCGCGCGTGACGCAACAACGTGTGGCGCACGATCGACCACGCCTGCGCTAGGTGCGACAGCCGCTCGGACCGCAGCGTCTGCCGCGGCGGCTCGCGCATCGCGACGACGGTTCCGAGCGTGCCCAACGCCACCGGCACTTGCAGCCAGAAGGGCAGCCGCGGACTCAGGGTATACAGGTACCCACCAACTGCCGACGACAACGACTCGCCCGTTTGTGCGACGGCGCGCACGCGCCCTTCCCAGCGTGGATATTCACCGCCGCGCTCGGCGGCTTGCAGCGCGACGAAGAGCAATGCCGCGTCCGCACCGGACGCGAATGCCATCCCGGCGCCGAGCAGAACTTCCGCCACGGCCATGCCAAGGAACGTCGTACCCATCGCATACGCAACCCAGCCTGCAACCCAGAGGAGCGCGGCGATCAGCAGTGAGGTCCGATGTCCCAACTGGTCCGCCACGTAGCCGGACGGAAATTCGAAGATGACCGCGGCGAGCGCAAAGACGGCCTGCAAGTTCATGATGCCGGCGAGCGACAAGCCGATGTGGTCCTTCCAGAAGAGCGTGATGATCGGCACCGGGAAGAGGACGGTGTGCAAGCCGCCGTGCGCGACCAGCAGCGCAGCGGTGGACCTGAACGGCCCGCCGGCATCCGCTTGCTGCGATGGTGCCGACTTTACCGTCGCGCTGCTCCGATTCGCTGACATACCGCGACTGTGTCGCACCGCCGGCCTGCGTTGCAAGCGCGGCGATCGTACGACCGTGGCCGCGCCACCGCGACGCATTGAACCTTCGCCCAATCTTCGCTATGGTGCACCGCAAGCGGAGGGTTGGATGATTCTGACCAAGCGGCAGAAGCAACTGTACGACTACCTTGACGACTACATCGCCACGCACGGCTTCGCGCCGACGCTGGAAGAGATCGGCGAGCACTTTCGCCTGAGCTCGTTGGCGACGGTGCACAAGCACCTCACCAATCTCGAGCACAAGGGCCTCATCATGCGGAAGTGGAACTTCAGCCGCGCCATCGAGCTGGTGCCGCGGCAGAAAAAGTCGGGGGCCGTCGAGTTGCCGCTGCTCGGCTTGGTCGCCGCGGGTCAGCCGATCGAGGCGTTGGAAAACAACGAAACGTTCACGGTGCCCGAGGAGTTCATCCGCCGGCAGAACACCTTCGTCCTGCGCGTCAAAGGTAACTCGATGATCGACGACGGCATCTGGGAAGGCGACTACATCATCGTCGAAGAGCGGCCGTCGGCGGAAAACGGCGAGACCGTCGTAGCGCTCGTCAATGGCGAGGCGACGGTGAAGCGCTTCTACCGCGAGAAGGGCGGCAAGGTGCGCCTGCAGCCTGCCAATGAATCCATGGAGCCGATCATCGTGCGCGACAAAGACGTCGAGATCCGCGGCGCCGTGGTCGCGGTAATGCGCAAGTACTGAGGCCTACGCCTCGGTACCTGCGCGCGTCCGCCGTCGCCGCAACGCCAGCGGCAGCAGCGAGAGCAAGACCAAGGGATCGATTGTCGCACCCGACGCTTGCGCGATCGTGCACCCGCCGCCACTCGACGGTAACGGTGCAGCGGTGCTCGTCGGGCCGGGCGTCGGAGTGTGCGAGGCCTGCGGTGTCGGCAGGAGCGACACGATCACGATGCCGCTAACTCCTGCGACGTCGTCAAGCTGGGTACCCGCAGGCGTGAAGGCCCGAGCATTTTCGTTCGCAAGGACATAGCCGTCGGGCAGCGCCGAGGGTGCGACGCGGAATGTGCAGGTGTAGAGCGGTCCGTCGGGTATCGGGTCGGTGTGTTGGCTCGTGCCAACGAACACCCGCGTAGCGGTCAGAAACTCGTCCATGCTCGAACTGACAATCAGAGACTTCCCGATTGCCGGATTGACGCGGCATCCAACCTCGCCATCCAGAGTGAGGATAGAACTGCCTACGACTATGTCGTTACCCGTGGCCGCAACTGCTCCCGAGCTGGCGAGTGAGACGGTGATGTCAACGGTGTCTCCCGGCCTCCCGACGGCGCTGCCGATGCTGATGCGCACGTTGGGTGTCGGCGTGGCCGACGAGCTGGGCTGCGGTGGTGCGGTCGGTGTGGTAGTCGGCGTCGGGGTCGCGCTACCAGTCGTGTTGATGAAAACACCGAGCGTCGCCGTGTCCTCTCCCAGGGCGATCAGGTCAGGGCGACCA
>JBGQHM010000253.1:0-10038 GCA_041497995.1 Binatia bacterium
CAAATCAAATGTCGTCCGTCGGCACCAGCGGCCAGCCGCAGCAGGTAGTCGCACCGCTGGCGCGTCGTCGCTGCCTCGAAGAAATCGCGGTAGCTTGCCTGCATCCTTCGAACCGCCCTCGTGTACGAGTTGAGCGCGAATTCCTATCAAACCTGCCTTGTGAAGCAACAGGACAGTACACAATGCGTGCGAGTAATGTCGATGCTGCGCTGCGATGGTTCTTCGGGTTGCCGACACACGCGGGTTTCAAACCCGCCGCTACAACTGGGGGGCGTGAACCGTGCTCGTGTGCGTGCTCGTGTTCGGCAAGGCGGACACCATGCCGATCCTCCTACGGTCCGCCGCAATAATCCCTGAGACTACTGCTCCATCACCCGTTCCCGCCCGTTGCTACCGGCGTCCATTGGCGGTTGCACGTCGCTTCCTGCCGCGACGGCTGCGCTTGGAAGCATTCAGTACAGTCACCCCAACCAACTCTCGGCCGCGGTAACGCAGGAGGATACCGTCATGGTCAATCGTGTCGGTGGCCCGCTGCGGGCGCTTGAGACCGATGTACAGAACGTCGGCCTCACGATCGTAGTCAACCCACAGGCGGCCCTCCGGCAACCGAATGAGATGCGGGATCGCCGCTGCAATTCGCTCTACCGTTCTGTCTGCTGCTGTTTTCGCCATACCACTGCCCTCCGCGCGAGCCGACGGGTGAAATACGCCGTCACGATGAACCCGTCGTGCCCCACTACCTCCTTCACTACCGCCAAGTGCCGCGTCGGCGCCACCCGCTTGGCCGCCACCAGTGCCCCTCCGTCGCCCTGGAAAATCACGTCGGGGTTCTCAACGGCATCCAGCACGTCATCATAGCGCCCTGCCAGATCGTCGTGGTTCTCCACTATGTGAAACCAGCGTTCCTCCGTGAGCCGAATGGACACGCCACCCTGCGAAACGCACGCGATCCATCAGCGCCCGTATTCCTGCCGGTTCACCGGGCAAACCGCGGTCGCGCCCGCACTCGTGGGCACGTTGATCCCCAGCGACCTCATACCATCGGTGCACACGTCTTCCGCCAGCCACCGCTGGTAGTCGTACGGCTGGCGCGTCGTCGATGCCTCGAAGAAGTCGCGGTAGCTTGCCTGCATCCTTCGCACCGCCCTCGTGCACGAGTTGAGCGCGAATTCCTATCAAACTTGCCCTGTGAAGCAACAGGACAGTACACGAGACCAGCGAGTCACGTACCTCGTACCTGTTGAGCCGTCAGAATGACGGCGTGTCGCCTATCGGCTCACCGCCGGCGAGCGGTGCACCGTTCCTGACGTTCGGGCAACCCTGGGGATGACCGCGGGAAGCCCTTCCGGCGCCAACCGAGGCCTTCGAATTCGCCCGCGCGGCCCTTCTTGACCCCAGGCGAGCCCTTCCGATGGACTCGCGCAGCCTTCCCGACCTCAACCGAGCCCTCCGGATGGGCTCGCGCAGGCTTCCTGACCCCAACCGAGCCCTCCGAATCCACCCGCGCAGCCATTCTTGACCCCAGCCGAGCCCTGCGGACGGGCTCGCGCAGCCTGCCTGATCCCGGTCGAGCCCTTCGGATGGGCTCGCGCAGCCTGCCTCTGCCCGAGGATGCGGCCGAGCGTCGGTACGTTCATACCTGCTTTCGAGGCTGTGGGTCGCCAAGGTGGCGCAGCGCATGGATGCCACCGGTTGTTCTCGACCCCCCGCCCGCCGGAAATCCCAGCTCGGCTTCGCCATGGTGGACGCATGTCACCAAGGCCATCAAGGCGGCGCTGGCAAAGATCTGCGAGCAGCACCCCGCACTCGGCCAGCACCTCAGCGCCACCATCCGCCGCGGCTGCGCGGTGCTACCTGAGGTGTTTCGGATTGATCGGCTGGCCGTGCGAGAACTCGACGAGATTACCGTCAGGATCTTTGAGCATGCAGAAGTAGCCGACGATCGGGCCAGCGTCGCCGGGGCCCTGCATCAACACGTCTTCGGCCTGGCCGCGTGCGGCGATCTGGTCGACCGCCGCACGCGACGGTAGGTCGTAGCCGAAGTGCGCCATGCGCGGTGGCATCGCCGACTCACCTGGCGCCAGAGTGATTGCGACGATCACGAACTCGGGGTCGTCCTTCTGCTCGCTCAACCACACGACCCGGACGTCGCCATCGACGCGGTCGTGGACGACGTGCAAGCCAACGAAGCGTTCGTAGAAATCGACGGTGCGCGCGACGTCGCGGACGAATAGGGCAACGTGGGTGAGATGCGGCGGCATCTCAGCGGCGGAATCCGCTCACGTACGGTAGCCGAGCTGCCGTCTGACGCACTTGCTCTTGCGCTTGCAGGAGGGTGCGGGTGGCGTCCCATGTCCCTTCGAGCAACTGCGAACGCACGCCCGCCGGCAACGTGATCGGATACACCTTGTCGCGGTACGTCGCCTTCATGGCGTGCAGATCGACGGTCAGGTCGTGCGCTGGATCTTCCTCCACCGCCGCCGTCAGATAGAGGATGTCTTCTTCCGTAGCGGTCACGCAGGGGATGCCCAAGGCCACGCAGTTGCCGAAGAAGATGTCGGCGAACGATTCGCCGACGAGTGCTTTGATACCCCAGCGATGCAACGCCTGCGGCGCATGCTCACGCGATGAGCCGCAGCCGAAATTCTTGTTCACGATCGCCACCCGCGGCCCCTTCGCTTCGAAGCGCGGATCGTCCAGCACGTGCCCGCGCGAATGCCCTTCGGCATCGAAGCGCGCGTCGTAGAACGCGTACTGCCCCATGCCTTCGAAGGTCACCGCCTTCATGTAGCGGGCAGGGATGATCTGATCGGTGTCGATGTCGTTGCCGCGCAACGGAATCGGCCGGCCGCTGACGCGGGTGATGCGGGCCAGGTCGCTCATGGGGCGTGACTCGTGATTCGTGACTGGTGATTGGTGTCGATCATGGTCTCTGGCTTCGGGCTTCGGACTTCAGGCTTCGGGTCTCTGGGTTGGTTCCGGATTACGGACTACTCGTCCACGGTTCCCTTAAGCATCTCCCGCACGTCGACTACGGCGCCTTCCAACGCCGCCGCGGCGACCATCGCGGGGCTCATCAGGAGGGTGCGACCGGACGGGCTTCCTTGGCGGCCGCGGAAGTTACGGTTGCTCGACGAGGCACAGATCTGTCGGCCGACGAGCTTGTCGGGGTTCATCGCCAAGCACATCGAACAGCCGGGCAAGCGCCATTCGAAGCCGGCTGCGATGAACACCTCGTGCAGTCCCTCGGCTTCCGCGGCGTGCGCCACAGCCTGTGAGCCGGGAACGACGAGCGCCTTGACGTGCGGCGCCACGTGTCCCATGCGAGCAACTTTCGCCGCTTCGCGCAGATCGGAGAGCCGGCCGTTGGTGCACGAGCCGATGAAGGCCACGTCGATGCGCGTACCGCGGATGGGCGCACCGGGCTTGAGGTCCATGTACGCGTATGCATCTTCCGCGACTTCGCGTTCGTCGGCGGCAAAGCTCTCGGGTGTCGGGATCTGTTCGTTGACGCCAATGGCCTGGCCGGGGTTGATGCCCCATGTCACAGTCGGGGCGATCTCCGCGCCAGCGAGCTGCACCACATCGTCATAAGTCGCGTCGGGATCCGATACCATCGAGCCCCACCACGTCATGGCGCCATCGAACTGCTCAGCCGCCGGCGCGAACTCACGCCCGCGCAGGTATTCGAAGGTCGTCGCGTCGGGATTGACGTAGCCGAGCCGCGCACCGCCCTCAATGCTCATGTTGCAGACCGTCATGCGCTCTTCCATCGTCATGCGCTCGAGCACCGCGCCGGCGTATTCGTAGGCGTAGCCGACGCCGCCCTTCACACCGAGGCGGCGGATGATGTGCAGCGTGACGTCCTTCGCATACACGCCCGCACCCAACGCGCCGTCGACGACGATACGCCGCACCTTCGGCCGCTTGATTGCCAGGCACTGGCTGGCAAGCACGTCGCGCACCTGACTCGTACCGATGCCGAACGCCACAGCGCCCAAGGCGCCATGTGTGCTCGTGTGGCTGTCGCCGCAGGCCACGGTCATTCCCGGTTGCGTGAGGCCGAGCTCCGGTCCAATCACATGGACAATGCCCTGCTGGCCGCTACTCGCATCGAAGAAGCGGATGCCGAACTGGCGGCAGTTGTGCTCGACGGCGCTCATCATCCCTTCGGCTTGCGCGTCGGCGTAGGGCCGCTGGCGCGTGTCGGTCGGAATGATGTGATCGACGGTAGCAAACGTGCGCTCTGCGAACGGCACGGTGAGCCCTTGCTCGCGCATCATTTGAAACGCCTGCGGGCTGGTCACCTCGTGCACCAGATGCAAGCCGATGAACAGCTGCGTCTGCCCTGACGGCAGCTCGCGCACCGTGTGCGCTTCCCACACTTTGTCTAACAAACTCTTGCCCACGTGACCCTCGCCTGTGTGCCGTTATGGATAGCCGATTGCACACGCTGTTGCGACCCCGTCCGCATCCACGTCTGTCCACTGATGCACGGGGCGACCTTCCCGCGGCGTGCGGCGTATGGCAGTATGCCGCTCCGGAAGGTCTATTGATGCCGTCTCGATCCGTTTGGAAGGCGCTCACCGCGGCGTTCAAGCTCTGTTGTCCACGCTGTGGCGAGCGCACGCTCTTCCGCAGCGCGTTCGCCATGAATCACGAATGCGCGCGCTGCCACCTCGTCTTCGAGCGCGAACCGGGCTACTTCGTCGGGGCGATCTACATCAACTACGCCGTTACTGCTGTCGTCACGATTGGCGGCTTTCTGATTCTCGACGCGTACACTGCGGTCCCGATCGCCGCGCAACTCGCGATGTGGAGTCTGTTCGGGATCGCCTTTCCGCTCTTCTTCTTCCGCTATTCGAAGAGCCTCTGGCTGGCCTTCGACCATTTCATCAATCCCGAGGAACCGGATCTGCGTGTTGTGCGCAGCCCGCGCCCTTGAGCTCCCTTTCCCTTCTCATGCCAAACGAAGCAATACAGGTTGAGCACCTCCGCCACGTGTACGGTACGCGCGTCGCACTCGACGACGTGAGCTTCAGCGTCGCGCGCGGCGAGATCTTCGGCTTGCTCGGTCCCAACGGCGGCGGCAAGACCACGCTGTTCAAAATCCTGTCGACGTTGATGACCGCAACCAGTGGCTCAGCGACGATACTCGGTGATGCGCTGCGACTCGCACCAGCCGCAGTTCGCCGCCACCTCGGGGTGGTGTTCCAGCACCCCAGCCTCGACGAAATGCTCACCGTCGTCGAGAACCTGAGGTGCCACGGCTACCTCTACGGCATGCACGGCGCGCGCCTGACGGAGCGCACGCAGACGGTCTTGCAGCGCTTGGGTCTGACGGAGCGTGCCACCGAACGTGTGGCCGCCCTGTCCGGCGGGCTGAAACGTCGTACGGAGCTGGCCAAGGCACTGCTGCACGAGCCGCCCGTATTGCTGCTCGACGAGCCGAGCACAGGCCTCGACCCCGGCGCGCGGCGCGACTTCATCCATTACCTGCGCGAGCTGCGCGACCGCGACGGCTCGACGATCGTCCTCACCACCCACTACATGGATGAAGCGGAGCGCTGCGATCGGGTCGCGATCCTGCATCAAGGCAAGCTGGTCAGCGTCGGCACGCCCGCCGCTCTGAAGGATCGCGTCGGCGGCGACATCGTCGTGATGCAAGCGCAGGAACCCAAGCGCCTGCGCGACAAGATCCAGGAACGCTTCGCGTGCGAGGCCACCCTCGTTGATGGGACGGTGCGCGTCGAACGGCCGCGCGGTCACGAATTCGTGCGCGACGTCGTCGACGCCTTTCCGTCCGACATCACTTTCGTCACCTACGGCAAGCCGACGCTCGAAGATGTCTTCATCCATCTCACCGGCCATCGCTTCTGGGATGGCAGCGCTACGGGTGGCAGCGCCACAGGTGGCAGCGACACAAGCAACGCGGAGGCAACGCATGACTGAGCTCTGGCTTCCTGTCGTCGCGCTGTGGCAGCGTGAGATCGTCCGCTTCGTGCGCCAGCGCAGCCGCGTCACGGGCGCGTTCGCGCAGCCGCTCGTGTTCTGGTTGCTGCTGGGCGGCGGCTTGAACGCGTCGTTCCGGCCCGCAGGCGCGGCAGCGGGCACCAACTACGTCGAGTACTTTTATCCCGGGACGATCGCGCTGGTGCTGCTGTTCACCGCCATCTTCGCCACCATCTCGACCGTCGAAGACCGGCGCGAGGGATTCCTGCAAGGCGTGCTCGTCGCGCCGGTGCCGCGCTGGGCCATCGTGCTGGGCCAAGCGTTGGGCGGGACATCACTCGCCGTGCTGCAGGGCCTTCTCTTCCTGCTCCTCGCGCCGCTTCTCGGAATCTCGTTGTCGTTCGTGTCGGTGCTGGCGCTGCTCGTCGTGATGCTGATCGTATCGCTCAGCCTCACCAGTCTCGGCCTGATCATCGCCTGGCGCATGGAGTCGACCCAGGGATTTCACGCCATCATGAATCTCATCCTGCTGCCGATCTGGCTACTGTCGGGCGCCTTCTTCCCTGCAACCGGCGCACCCGCGCCGTTGCGTTGGCTGATGACCATCAATCCGCTGACGTACGGCATGGCCGCGCTGCGCCACTGTCTGTACCTCGCCAAGCCCGCGGCAGCTGGTGCGCTGCCACCGCTAGGACTGTCATTGGTGATCAGCGTGCTGTTTTGCGTCGTCGCATTCGGCGCCGCAGCACGCACCGCCAGCCGCACCGCCGCGTAGGGTGGGCACTGCCCACCATCTCCCGCCTGCGACGCCGCCTCTCAAAGACGGTGGGCAGTGCCCACCCTACGGGAACTGGTTGATGATGCTCACCGCATTGACCTACGACCATGGCCCACGGGCCAACAGGACCTGTGAGCCCTACAAGAAAGTCGCGAAGACGCTGTCGGCGAGCAGCACGCCGCGCGGCGTGAGCTGCCAGCTGCCGTCGGCGCACCGCAGGAGCCCTCCAGCCTCCAGGTCGTTCGTGTGTGGGAAGAGCGTGATCAGGTCGTCACCGAAGCGTTCGCGAAAGGCCGCGGCTGAGAATCCGGCACGGCAGCGCAGGCCGAGGAACACGAACTCGCCGCGCGCTTGCCGTGCCTCGAGCGTCTCGCTGCCGACGCGGGCATGACCGAGCTTTGCGGTCGCTTCGATGTAGCGGTTTGGAATCTTCTCATTGTTCCACCGCGAACCCCACTCGGGTGTGGCAGCATACGAGTGCGCGCCCGCGCCGACGCCGAGGTAGTCGCGGCTCTGCCAGTAGGTAAGGTTGTGGCGGCACGCACGCCCCGAACGCCCGTAGTTGGAGATCTCGTATTGCTCGAAGCCGGCGGCACCAAGGATCTCCTGGGTGCGCGTGAACATCGCCACCTCGATCTCCTCCGGCAATTGGTGCAGCACGCCACGACTGCGCAGGGTGTGGAACGGCGTGCCCTCCTCATACGTCAAGTTGTACGCCGAGATGTGGTCGGGCTGCAGGCTGATCGCTTGTGCCAGATCGCGCTCCCATTCGGCGAGCGTCTGCTGCGGCAGCGCGAAGATCAAGTCGACGTTGACGTTGTCGAAGCCGGCAGCGCGCGCCCAGCCGACCGCGGCGATGGCATCGTCGCCGCTGTGAATGCGCCCCAGCACCCGCAAGTGATGCGGCTGGAACGACTGCACACCGAAGCTCAAGCGGTTGATTCCGGCAGCGCGGAAGCCACGCAAGCTGTCCACCAAGACCGTTCCAGGGTTTGCCTCAAGAGTGATCTCGGCGTCGGCGCGGACGCTCCACAAGTTCGACGCCGTCGCCAGTACGCGTTCGATCGACGCCGGCGCGAATAGCGATGGTGTGCCACCGCCGAAGAAGACGGTGCCGACGTCGGCGCCGGCCCACGGTGTCTGCTGCGCGTAGTGCTGCAACTCGGCGCACAGGGCATCGACGTAGCGCGTCTCCGGCCAGCGTTCCGCCGCGTAGGAGTTGAAGTCGCAGTACGGACACTTCGCCTGGCAGTATGGGATGTGGACGTAGAGCGAGAACGGACCCATCTGGTCCAAGCTTATAGCGTCTTCGACGCAGATGGCCAGGCAGCGCATCGCCGTTTACTTTTCCCTTGCCCGAGCGCGCGCACTTGCCTTAAGGTGAACTCCTCTCATGGCCCGCCGTGGACAGTACCTCAGTCCGACGTTCGTCCTGAGCGAGGACGCGGCGTCGGGGTTCGATGCCGACTTCCTTGGCCTCACGTCGCTGGGTGGCGGCCAATCGAGTCGCGGGCCATACACGGGCATCAAGGCGCTCATGCTCGCCGTCCTCGACAACGGCATCAGCTCCTATATGAGCCACGTAGCGCGCATTCGCACCGAAGCGGAGCATTGGGTAAACTCCAAGCTCACCCGCTCCCCATTTTCCTTCGCCGTCGTGTGCGAGACCTTGGGCCTCGAGCCCGACGCCGTACGCGCCGAGCTGCAGCGCTGGCGCGCGATTGGCGTTTCCCCCGAGCGCGCCCTCGCCCGGCGCCGTCCCAACGCCAGTCGTGCCGGCCGCGGCGTGACGCGCGAAAGCGTCTAGCCGGCTGCTGAAAAACCCCGCCCCGTGCTTCGACAGGCATGTCCTGAGCGCAGTCGAAGGGCTCAGCATGAGCGGTTCCCTCCCCCGATTTCAATGATCTTCTTCCGCTCACCCTGAGCTCGTCGAAGGGTTCCTCGTCCTTTTCAACGGGCGCTAGCCCAGGCGGCTCGACGCGGCGCCGCGTCCTCGGCGCGATTCTTTTGTTTGCTTAGCTGTCTAGTTGTGTGGTAGCGCCAGCGTCACATATGTCGCTTCGCACACACCACTCTACGTTTCGGCCGCTTCTCCGCGGCTTGGTGATGGCCTGCGGGTTGGCCGTCGT
Source organism: Binatia bacterium (assembly GCA_041497995.1). GTDB lineage: Bacteria > Desulfobacterota > Binatia > HRBIN30 > HRBIN30 > DATKMS01. Next base: position 8,860 of record JBGQHM010000253.1, read on the forward strand.
CTCCCCGTCCGCAGCCGGTGCGAGAGTCACCTTCTCTAACACCGCACGCCTCTCTGTGGAGGTCGGTTCGGATGGGACACAAGCCATCGCGCTCGCGGATGTGAACAAGGACAACCGGCCTGACATCATCGCGGTGAGCCAGTTCATCGACGAGGTGAACGTTGTCCTGAACGATGGGAACGGCGGCTTCGGAGCTGCACCCAATCCGTTCAATGTTGGCGCGGGTCCGGTAGCGGTTGGCACCGGGGACTTCGATCGGGATGGCAACCTCGATATCGTCACCGTGAACAGCGACAGCAACACCGTCACCATACTGTTCGGAGACGGGACTGGTGCATTCAATGTGGCTCGTCAGGACTATCCGGTTGGTGTGGCGCCGGTGGGACTCGCGGTGGCCGACTACAACAATGACCTGAAGCCAGATCTCGCAGTGCTCAGCGACAGCACGGTTTATTTGCTCATGAGCAACGGCGACCGCACCTTCACCCCGTTCAATCCGGCGAGCATCGCCACGCGCAGCACCGGCGGCACCGCCATCACTGTAGGGTTGCTCAACGCCGACAGTTTCCCTGATCTGGCGATCAGCAACATCGACTCGGACGACGTAAGCGTCTTCATCGGTAACGGTAACGGGACGTTCAAAGCGGCCAAGCTGTACAACACCGGCAGCGCTCCCGATGGCATCGTGATCGGTGACTGGGACGGCGACGGCAAGCAGGACATTGCGGTCGTCGACTCGGAGGAGATCGCGGATCTCAACGTCTCATTGCTGTTCGGCAACGGTGACGGAACGTTCCAGAACGATATGAGGACGACGGCCCAAACTGACTCGATCGCCATCGCCGCGGCAGACCTCGACGGGAACGGCCGACTCGACTTTGCCGTAACCAACTTGTCGCAAGACTCCACGGTCGCAGCCCTTCTTTACGATCCCAGTGCGCCGAACGCTGAGGCTGGCTTCTCACTACAAGAGCTGGTTCGCGGACTGTCGTTTGGGCGGTCGCAGGTTGCGGTGCAGGCTGCAGACCTGAACAACGATGGTCGCCCTGACCTGATCGCCCTGGGAGAGGACACGGCGACGCTCGGTGTTTTCATCAACACGACTGGTAGCGCGACCCCGACGCCGACTACCACACCGACCGCACCACCGCAGCCCAGCTCGTCGGCCACGCCGACACC
>JBGQHM010000254.1:0-10036 GCA_041497995.1 Binatia bacterium
AACAACGAGGACCCGAGTTGGGGGCCAGACGGGCGCTACATGGTGTTCAGCTCGTCACGCACCGGCCGTAAGAAACTCTTCGTGACCGACTCCACCGGCTCCAGCCAGGTTCAATTGACTCATGGTGGGGGAGATGATACCAGTCCCGCGTGGTCGCGTTGGCTTGAGTAAGTTGCCAATGAAGCGCGGGTCGCGCGAACAAGAGGAGTGGATGTGATGGGTAAGCGGCTACTTGGCGTGGCGGTGGTGGGGCTGCTGGTGGCTGTCCTCGGGGTTGGCTGTTCCGCAAAAAAGAAGGGCACGGAGACAGGCACGGAAGGCGGTGGCGTCGGTGAGGAGGGCCTCGCTGGTGGCGGCAGCCTGGATCGTTACAAAGCAGGAACGCTGGGCAGTGGCGAAGAAGGACCCCTCAAAGACGTTCATTTTCCCTTCGACTCGTACGAACTCGATGAATCTGCCCGCGGCGGCTTGCGTGAGAGCGGCAATTGGTTGAAAGATCATTCCCGAGCAAAAGTCGAAGTGGAAGGACATTGCGACGAGCGTGGCACCGTCGAATACAATCTGGCCTTGGGCGCCAAGCGCGCGCGCGCCGCGAAGGACTACCTGGTCACGCTCGGCGTCACAGCGGATCGCCTCACAACCATCAGCTATGGCGAAGAGCTGCCGCTCTGCCATGAGCACACCGAGGAGTGCTGGGCGAAGAACCGGCGCGCACACTTCGTTGTTGTCAGCGAATAGACCCGTCCCGGGACCGTCCCTTTGGTGGGGCGCCGCCGCAGCGCTCTCTGCAGCGCTGCTCGCGGGGTGCGCCACCCGAGCCGACCTCCTTCAGGTTCAACAGGATCAGCGCGAAGTCCGCGCCCTGCTCGCCGACCAGCAGGTTGCAGTCGAAGGCTTGCGCCGACGTTTGGACATTCTGCGCGGCGAGATGGCCGAAGGCGGACGTCGAGGCGGCGGTGGTGGGACGCCCAACGATGTCCGGCAACAACTCGCGGACACGGAAGCGCGGCTGATCGCACTGGAGCAGGCACGTGGCGTCGTCGCTCCAACACCAGGCGGCACGACGCCGCCCCTGCCAACGGATCAGCCGGTGGTCGGGGCGCGGCCAGCAGAAGTGCCGGTGCCGCAAGTAGTGCCGACGCCGACGCGGCCGCCGAGCGCGCAGGAAGCCGCGTTGGCGAAAGAGGAAGCCGCGGCGCAAGGTGGGCAGGCCGGGGACTATCGCGACGCGATCGGATTGATCCGCCAGGGCCAATGCAATCAAGCAGTGCCCAAGCTGCGCGACTTCATCCGCAAGAACCCCAAGTCCGATCTTGCCGACAACGCACAGTACTGGATCGGCAGCTGCTACTACGGGCAGCGCGACTACAATCGCGCGATCATCGAGCTCAACGAGGTGCTGCTGAAGTACCCGAAGGCCGACAAGGTGCCACCGGCGCTGCTCATGCTCGCCGACGCCTTCGCGGATTCGGGTGACAAGATCGACGCGCGGCTCATCCTGCAGAAGCTGGTTGCCGATCACGGCAAATCAGAAGAGGCGGAGAAGGCCCGGCAAAAGCTGCAAGCTCTCGGCGAGTAGCGTGCGGGCGCCGCGCGCGCCTGCGGCTGAATGACGATGCTGCTTCTCCGCCATCTGGAGCGGGTCGGCCGGCGCTTTCCCGCGCCGGTGCTGACCCTGGGAAACTTCGACGGTGTCCATCTCGGGCACCAGGCGATTCTCCACCGTCTGGTAGCGACTGCGCAGTCCGTCGGCGGCAGCGCGGTAACGCTGACGTTTCAACCCCATCCGGCGGCGGTATTGGCTCCGGCACGCGCCCCGCGGCTGATCACCGACTGGCGCACGCGCGTCAACCAGATCGCGGCGATGGGCGTCGATGCCATCATTGTGCAGCACTTCACGCGGACATTTGCGGCCATCAGTGCCGAGGACTTCGTGCGCCGTTTTCTGGTCGACGGCTTGGGTGTGCGTGCCGTGGTGGTTGGGCACCGCGTCAGCTTCGGTCACGGCCGCGCTGGCGGAGCGGAAACACTGCGCCAGCTGGGAGTGCGCTGCGGTTTCGACGTCGAGGTCATCGGCCCCGTCGAAGTGAACGGCGTGCTCGTCAGCAGCAGCGCTGTACGGCAGGCTATCGGCGCAGGGGATTTCGAGCGCGCGCGTATGTTGTTGGGTCGTGTGCCGAGCGTCGCTGGGCGCGTGATTCACGGGTATCACCGCGGGCACACCCTTGGGTTCCCGACCGCCAACCTACGCATCGCCGGCTTGGTGCTGCCGCCCGACGGAGTGTACGCGGTGCGCGCTCTCGTCAGGGGCATGCCGCGCGAAGGCGTCGCCAACCTCGGGTTCAACCCGACGTTTCAAGAGCACGAGCGCAGCCTGGAGGTGCACGTCTTCGATCTGAACGAGAATCTGTACGGCCAGCGCATCGAGGTGCGCTTCGTCCGCCGCTTGCGCGGCGAGACCAAGTTCCCCAACGTGCAGGCCCTTGCGGCGCAGATCGCGCGCGATGTGGCGACCGCCCGTCAGGCGCTGGCGAACTCGCCCGAGCAATGACCGCGCCTCAACAGCTCACAGTCGACGTGCGCGGCGCCCGCCAGCGTCTCGACCGTTACCTCACGGCGGTTGGACGGTGGGGGTCGCGCTCGCAGGTGCAGCGGCTCATCGAGGGCGGACATGTCCGCGTCGACGACCAGCCCGCAAAGGCCGGGGCCGTGCTGCGATCCGGTCAGACGATCGTCGTCGAGCCCGCGCCCCCGCCGCCGCTCCCGGCGGGTGTGGAAGCGGAGGCGATTCCGCTCAGCGTCTTGTACGAGGACGACTGGCTATTGGTCATCAACAAGCCTCCGGGTCTCGTGGTCCACCCGGCACCCGGGCATTGGCGTGGGACGCTGGTGAGTGCACTACTGCACCATTGGCGAGGGCCGCGGTCGGGACTGGACCCGATGCGTCCCGGCATCGTGCACCGCCTCGACAAAGACACCTCCGGAGTCTTGGTGATTGCCAAGGACGCAGCGACGCTCGCAGACCTAGGCGCCCAATTTCGTGCGCGTGAAGTCGAGAAGCAGTACGTTGCGTTTGTGTGGGGCCGGCTCCGCCCTCAGACCGGTACCATCTCCGAGCCGATCGGCCGCAATCCGACGCACCGCAAGCGCATGGCGGTACGGCACGGTGGGCGCGAGGCGATCACTGCGTTCGCGGTCTGTGAACACCTGGATGGAGTGACGATGCTACGTCTGTTCCCGAAGACCGGGCGCACGCACCAGATCCGCGTGCACTTGGCGGCGATCGGCCATCCGATCGTCGGCGACGCGGTGTACGGTCGCAGCCGCACCCGTTCGAGCGCGGCGCTCATCCAGCGGCAGGCTCTGCACGCCGAGCGACTCACTCTTCGTCATCCGCAGACGGGCGCACGGGTGAGCTTCACGGCGCCGTTGACGGACGACCTCGTTGTGCTGCGCCAGCGCTGCGCAGCAGCCGCGCGCACAGCCGTGACACGCGCGACACGCGCGCCGGCAGCTTGACAATGAATACCCGTTTCACTAGCGTACCGCGCAGTAACACACAGAATCCGTGCAAGGTTAGCCACCTCGGGCCGACCGTTCGCCACACCGCGAAATCCTACAAGACCAGTCGAGAGAGGGGACGAATGTATGGCCGACGAAGCCGTCGGGAGAAGTAGACAAACCGCAGCCGGGGGTGCTCCGCGTATCGAGCGCCGCCGCCGCAGCGACGACGGAGGTGAGGTGGCAAACGCTCGCGTGAAAGCCGAGCCGCCCCCCGAACCGCCGCCTGTCGAAGAGCCCGCCCCCAAGGAGCCCTCCCACAAAGAGGGGGCGCTGAATCTCAAGACGCTCAAAGAAAAGAAGATCAACGAACTGGCGCAGATCGCCAAGAACTTCAACGTCGAAGGCGCCTCGAACATGCGCAAGCAGGAGCTGATCTTTGCCATCCTGGGTGCGCAGACCGAGCAGAATGGCTTTGTCTACGGCGAAGGAGTGCTCGAGATTCTGCCCGACGGGTTCGGCTTCTTGCGCGCGCCCGATTATAACTACCTTCCCGGTCCCGACGACATCTACATCTCACCCAGCCAGATCCGGCGCTTCAACTTGCGCACCGGTGACGTGGTCTCAGGACAGATACGTCCGCCAAAGGAGGGTGAACGCTACTTCGCGCTGCTCAAGGTCGAAGCGATCAACTACGAAGAGCCGGAGAAGGCCCGCGACAAAATTCTCTTCGACAACCTGACGCCGCTGTACCCGAACGAGCAGTTGCGACTCGAGCACAATCCCGAAGAGTACACCACGCGGGTCATTGATCTGTTCACACCGATCGGCAAAGGGACCCGCGGTCTCATCGTGGCACCGCCGCGCACTGGGAAGACGATGATGCTGCAGCATATCGCGAACGGCATCACCAAGAACCACAAAGAGGTGGTGCTCATCGTCCTGCTGATCGACGAACGGCCGGAAGAAGTCACCGACATGCAGCGCTCAGTCGAAGGGGAAGTCATCAGCTCAACCTTCGACGAGCCGGCGACTCGGCACGTGCAGGTGGCGGAGATGGTCATCGAGAAGGCCAAGCGTTTGGTCGAGCACGGCCGCGATGTCGTGATCTTGCTCGACAGCATCACGCGCCTGGCGCGCGCCTACAACACCGTGGTGCCGCCGAGTGGCAAGATCCTCTCCGGTGGCGTCGACTCCAACGCGTTGCACAAGCCGAAGAAGTTCCTCGGCGCCGCCCGGAACATCGAAGACGGTGGCAGCTTGACCATCATGGGTACGGCGCTCGTCGACACCGGCAGCCGCATGGACGAGGTGATCTTCGAAGAGTTCAAGGCCACGGGTAACATGGAGATTCATCTCGATCGGCGTCTGGTCGACAAACGCATCTTCCCCGCCATCGACGTCAACCGCTCGGGCACCCGTAAAGAGGAGCTCCTCCTCGGCAAAGACGTCATCGCCCGCGTGTGGATCCTGCGCAAGCTGCTAGCGCAGCTGAACCCCGTCGAGACGATGGAGTTCATCATGGACAAGATCACCGACACCAAGGACAACCAGGAGTTCCTCGATTCGATGAACCAATGAGCCGCGGTGGTTGCGAGGCGGCAAAGCTTTCTGATATCGACACTCGCTTGAGGGAGCCAACAGGGAGAGATCAGGTATGGCAGAAGTCAGCATGAAGCAGCTGCTCGAGGCCGGCGTGCACTTTGGGCATCAGACGAGTCGCTGGAACCCGAAGATGAAGCCCTACATCTTTGGGGCGCGCAACGGCATCTACATCATCGATCTCCAGCGCACGGTGAAGCTGTTCGAAGCGGCGTACGCATTCGTCCGTGAGCTTGGCGCGAGCGGTGGCAGTATGCTGTTCGTCGGTACTAAGAAGCAGGCGCAGGACGCGATTCGCGAGGAAGCGGAACGCTGCGGCATGTACTACGTGAACAACCGCTGGTTAGGCGGCACCCTGACAAACTTCCAGACCATCAAGGCAAGCATCGACCGCCTGAAGAAGTGCGAGGAAACGCTTGAAGACCCGGCGATGGCCGTCGCTCTCACGAAGAAGGAAATGTTGGGTATCTCGCGCGAGCGCGACAAGTTGCTGACGTCGCTCGGCGGCATCAAGGCGATGCGCAAGCTGCCCGATGCGCTCTTCGTGATCGATCCTAAGAAGGAAGAGATCGCGGTCAGGGAAGGCAACAAGCTACACATTCCGGTGGTCGCGGTCGTCGACACCAACTGCGACCCGGACGTGGTCGACTACAAGATTCCCGGCAACGACGATGCAATCCGTGCAATCCGCCTGTTCTGCGCGGCGATGGCCGACGCGGTCCTCGAAGGCAAGACGCAGTTCGAGGAGAAGGCCAAGGGCGCGGCGGACGATACCCCCAGCGCCGACGAAAAGCCCGTGGCGGTTGCTGTTACTCAGGGAGAGCTTGCATGAGCGAAGTGAGTGCGGTGCAGGTCCGCGACCTTCGCGAGAAGACCGGCGCCGGCATGATGGACTGCAAGAAGGCGCTAGCCGAGAGTGGCGGTGACTTCGAAAAAGCAGTCGTCTTTTTGCGCGAGAAGGGTCTAGCGGCCGCGGCCAAGCGTTCGGCGCGCGCGGCGAGCGAAGGGCAGGTGGGATCGTACATCCACGCCGGCGGTAAGATCGGCGTACTGGTCGAAGTGAATTGCGAAACCGACTTTGTCGCGCGCACGCCGCAGTTCCAGAACTTGGTGAAGGATCTTGCTATGCAAGTGGCGGCGGCGAACCCCAGCTTCGTGCGCCGCGAAGATGTAGCGGTCGCGGTGATCGAGGGCGAACGCAGCATCTACCGCGTGCAAGCCAACGAATCGGGGAAGCCGGCTGCGGTGATCGAGAAAATCGTCGACGGCAAGGTGGAGAAGTTTTTCGCCGATGTGTGCTTGCTGGAACAGCCCTTCATCAAGGAGCCGCAGCGTACCGTCGGTCAGTTAGTCACCGACGCCATCTCGCAGCTCGGTGAGAACATCGTGGTACGGCGCTTCGCGCGTTTCCAGCTGGGAGAGATGACCGAGCAATCGGCCTGAGACGATCGTGAATCCAGCGCCTCCGCCGACCGCGCCTGCTGCCAGTCGGCAGCCTGAGAATCTGCACTATCGCAGAGTGCTGCTGAAACTGAGCGGCGAGGCGCTGATGCCGGAGGGCGGCTATGGCATCGATCCCGAGGCGCTGCACGCCATTGCCGCCGAGCTGAAGGATGTCCATGCCCTCGGCTGCGAGTTGGCCATCGTCATCGGGGGCGGCAACATTTTTCGCGGCTTGGCCGGCAGCGCGCACGGGATGGATCGTGCTAGCGCCGACTACATGGGCATGCTGGGAACGGTGATCAATGCGCTGGCGCTGCAGGACGCCCTCGAACGAGCCGGCGTCATGACCCGCGTCCTGTCCGCGATCAGCATGCAGCAGATCGCCGAACCCTACATCCGCCGCCGCGCTGTCCGCCACCTCGAAAAGGGGCGAGTGGTCATCTTCGCGGCCGGTACCGGCAATCCGTTCTTCACCACCGACACGGCGGCCAGCTTGCGCGCCGTGGAGATCGGGGCGCGGGTGATCCTCAAAGCGACCAACGTTGACGGCATCTACGACGCCGATCCCAAGAAGTCGCCCGGCGCCCAGCGGTTCCACGAGCTCAGCCACATGGATGTACTCAACCGACATCTCAAGGTCATGGACTCCACGGCAATCTCGCTGTGCATGGACAACGGTCTCCCGATCATCGTGTTCAACCTGCATGCCGCCGGCAACATCAAGCGCGCGGTGAGCGGCGAACCCATCGGCACCATCGTGCATTGAGGCAGACGTATGACCGACGAGGTCATCGAGGATCTCCGTAAAGAAATGGAACGCACCCTGGCGGCGCTGCGGAAGGACCTGACCCGCACGCGGACCGGCCGGGCGTCGACCGCGTTGCTCGAAGGGATCACCGTCGACTACTACGGGACACGCACGCCGTTGAATCAGGTCGCCGGCTTGGCGGCGCCCGAGCCGCGATTGCTGGTCATCCAGCCGTACGACAAGAGCGCGCTGGCGCAGATCGAACGGGCCATCCTGCAGTCCGATCTCGGCTTGGTCCCGGTCAACGACGGCAAGATCTTGCGCGTGCCGATCCCGGAGCTGACGGAAGAGCGCCGCCGCGACCTGGTGAAGCACGTCCGCAAACTGGCGGAGGACTATCGCGTCTCCATGCGCAACCACCGGCGCGACGCCATCGATCTGCTCAAGTCCCTCGAGAAGGACAAGGAGATTACCGAGGACGACGTACGCAAGGCCACCGAGAAGATCCAAGAGACGACGAAGGCGTATGCCGAGAAGGTCGATCACGTCCTCAAGGCTAAAGAAGAAGAGATCATGGAAGTGTGAGCGGCGGTGGCGACGGTCCCAACAAACGGTCTCGACGTGCAGCGCCTGCCGCGCCACGTCGCCATCATCATGGACGGCAACGGCCGCTGGGCACAGCAGCGCGGTCTGAGCCGTGTGGAAGGCCACAAGCGCGGCAAGGATTCGGTGCGCGCCGTCGTCGAGGCCAGTCGCCGAATCGGCATCGAGTACCTCAGCCTCTTCGCATTCTCTACGGAGAACTGGCAGCGACCGAAGCGCGAGGTGGACGCGCTCATGGGGCTGCTGCGGCGCTACCTGCGTACCGAGTTGCGCAAGATGATGAAAAACGAGATTCGCCTGCTGGCCATCGGCGACACCACTCGCCTACCGGTCGCATTGCAGCGCGAACTGGCCGCCACCATCGAAGCCACAAAGGACAACGGCCGGATGACGGTGGTCCTGGCCGTGAGCTACGGTGGCCGTGAAGAGATCCTGCAGGCAGCGCGCGCCATGGCGCGCGATGCGCGCAGCGGCCATCTCGATCCGGATGCCGTCGATGAGAACGTCTTTGGTGCGTACCTCAGCACCACAGGCATTCCTGATCCGGATTTGCTGATCCGCACCAGTGGCGAGATGCGCATCTCGAACTTCTTCCTGTGGCAGAGCGCATACAGCGAGATCTACGTCACCGACACGCTCTGGCCGGATTTCCGCGAGCCGCAGTTTCTTGAGGCCTTGGCGCACTACCAGCAACGCGAACGGCGCTTCGGCCGTGTCACCGACCCGATGGAGAGGGAGCAGCTGCGTGCTGCGCGCTAGGCTGGCCACGGCCGCCGTCGCGATCCCAACTCTGCTGGCGTTGATTCTGGTCCCGACCCGGTGGCCGCTTGCCATATTCGTGGCGGCGGTGGGGGTCATCGGCGTCGCAGAGTACGCCACCATGGCGTTCCCGGCGCAGCGCGGCGAACGTATCCTGACAATCCTGCTCGGCTCGTTGCTGACACTCGGTGCGTGCGCGCAAGCCATCAGGATCGCATCGGTCCAACACTGGTTGGGTGCGGCCTTGGCCCTGGCGATTACGGCGGGGCTGGTGTGGACGCTGCTTGCGCGTCCCGACTTCGAACGCGGGCTTGCCGACCTCGGCTTGACCCTTATCGGCATCCTCTACGTCGGCTTTCTTCTCCCGCACTTCATCTTCTTGCACGGCCTGCCCCTCGGACCATTCTGGGTCATCTTCGTGTTGGCCATTGGCATGGCCGGCGATACCGGGGGGTACGTCGTCGGCCACCTCATCGGGCGCCACAAGCTGATGCCACGCGTCAGCCCTGGCAAGACCGTCGAAGGGGCATTGGGCATCATCGCGGGGAGCCTGTTGGCGGCGGCGATCTGCAAGCTCCTGTTCTTACCCGACCTGGGATGGAATGAAGCGATTGTCTTGTCGCTGGTGATGGCGGTCATCGGTCAGCTCGGCGATCTCAGTGAGTCCGTGATGAAGCGGACCTTCGGGGCGAAGGAATCCGGGTGGCTGTTTCCAGGCCACGGCGGCGTGCTGGACCGCATTGATAGCCTCCTTTTCCCGGTGTCGTTTCTATACTACTATATCCTCCTCTTCCGCTGATCGACGCGGAGTCAGGAGCATTCATGATCATCAGTATCATCGCGGCCGTCATCGTTCTGGGCTTCTTGGTTTTCTTCCACGAGCTCGGACACTTCCTGGTAGCCAAGCGTACCGGCGTTGGCGTGCTCAAGTTCTCGATCGGTTTCGGCCCGACGCTGATCGGCCGCCGCGTCGGGGGCACTGACTATGTCATCAGCGCGATTCCACTCGGCGGCTTCGTCAAGATGGTGGGCGAGGATCCGGAAGAGCCGGTGAGCGAAGCGGATCTGGGGCGATCTTTTCAGCGACAGCGGTTGTGGAAACGGATGGCCATCGTCCTCGCGGGGCCGTCGGCCAACCTGGTGTTTGCGGCCATCGCCTTCAGCATCGTCTTCGCGGTGTACGGAGCGCGGATCCCTAGCGAGGCGGCGAAGGTCGGTGGCGTCATGGACGGGATGCCGGCCGCAGTTGCCGGATTGAAGAACGGCGACGTCATCGTCGCAGTCAACGACGCCAAAGTGGAGAAGTGGGACAACCTGTCCGAAGCCATCCGCGCCAGTGGCGGCAAGCCGGCTACGCTCACCGTCGAGCGCGACGGGGCG